>NZ_CP141595.1:2313214-2639285 GCF_035590735.1 Rossellomorea aquimaris | reverse complement strand
GCTGCTTTTTGGGAGCGGGTATTCACTTTGCGGATTCTCATGAAGATGGTTTCCATACCCAATTCAAAGAATAGCTCTGCGAAGAATGCATCTTTGGCTGGCTGATTGTATCCTTTTCCATGATAGGGCTTGCCGATCCAGGTTCCCAGGAATCCAGCATTTTCTTGAATATCAAATAAGTTTATCGTTCCGATCGGGTTGCCCCATTCGTCCAAAATTGTTCGTGAAATGAGTTCTCCACGTTCCTCAGCTTCAATCGTTTGTTTCGTTAAGAATAGGAGCTCCTCATAGGATTGAGCTTTTTGACGCACAAAAGGGAAGACATCCGGGTGCACCATCAGGTCATAGAGCTCATGACACTCATGTAATTCACGTTTCTTGATCATAGTAGACCCTCCTTGAGGGCAGTCTACTTGCGTACGATCCCACCCTCGAAATTTTTAAATGGTAACTAAAAAATTTCGGGGTGGGAATCGAACCCACTAAGACCAGTCAAGAAACTGGTGGCGCACCTTTTGCCTTCCCTTCATTACAATCACTCTATATAAAAATAAATCTCATTAGAACAATGTAATCGGAAATATAATATCCATTTGTATCATATACGAAATATAACAAAAAGGAAATAGGTAAAATGCTAAATTTTGATGAAAATTTTTAACAAAATTCTACACGTTTTGATATGCGATTTCTCCATTCACCATCGTAATGATGGGCTTTGCCATAAAATGAAAAGGGTGGTGGCTCCAAAGGACTAAATCGGCGTCCTTGTTCACCTCAATACTACCGATCCGGTCTGATACACCAAGGTTTCTGGCGGGCAGGATGGTGATGCCTTCAAGAGCTTTTTGTTCTGCCAATCCTTCACGAACAGCAATGGCCGCACACATATTTAAGTATTGAATGGGGGTGTACGGGTGATCTGTCGTGATCGATACTTCGACACCAGCTTCCGTCAGTTTTTGATACGTGATCCAGCTTTTGTTTTTCAATTCCACTTTCGATCTTCTCGTAAAGGTCGGCCCTACAGAAACCTTTACATTCTTACCATGAAATTCCTCGGAAATGAGATGTCCTTCCGTACAATGCTCAATACGAAAATCCAAATTGAATTCCTCGGCAAACCGGACGGCAGACAAGATATCATCTGCACGGTGAGCATGTATCCGAACTGGGATTTCACGTTTTAATGCAGATACTAAAGGTGCAACCCTGAGATCTTCAGGTTGGTCGCAATATTTAGCTGAGAAAAATGCTTCTCTAAGCATACCCATTATGCCCATTCTTGTAATGGAATCATTGTTGCCGGTACTGTGAATCCGCTTCGGGTTCTCCCCCAGGGCAATTTTCAATCCCGAGGTTTCTTTAATGAGCATCGTACGAATCGTTGAGCCATAGGTTTTGATCACAGAAGTCGTACCACCGATGACATTTGCGCTCCCCGGCATGACATTCACCGTAGTGACACCGTACTTCAGGGCATCTTTAAAACCGGGATCCAATGGATAAACGCCATCGAATGCACGGATATGAGGAGTCATGGGCTCGATGGTTTCATTGGCATCATTACCTGCCCACCCTGTACCTTCGTCGTATAATCCCAGGTGGGTATGGGAGTCGATGAAACCGGGGAAAAGAAATTTCCCCTGGCAATCATACACTGAAACTTCTCGGGATGATTCTACGCTATGTGAGTATATCTGTTTGATTTTTCCGTCTTTTATGAGTACAGAGCCGTTTTGTATGGGCTTTGATGTGATGGGGTATATAGTTGCGTTCTTTAATAGTATCGAATTCATAGGTAATCCTTTCGTGGGTCTTGTTTCCTTCTTATTTTAAACAATTTTATGGAAAAAATGAAGTTAATCCTTCCTTTTGTTTCTCCAATAGGAAAAAAATAGATAGACAAATGTTCCAACAATTGCAATGAAACTTAAAGGCTTAATATAGCGTACTCCGATTACTTCAATGTGCTCCCAGTGAGTACCCAGCTCCATCCCGATGACCATAAACAATAATGTCCAGGGAAGCATGGCTGCAAAGGTATAAAGACTAAAAGTAGAAAGAGGCATCCGGGTGATGCCAGCCGGAATACTGATGGCGTGACGGACAATCGGAATAAATCGAGCGGTGAAAATGACGATGGTACCATGCTTATCAAACCACGTTTCAGCAGCCGTCAAATGCTTTTGCTGAATAAGTAGATACCTTCCATATTTCTCGAAGAAGGGTCGGCCACCATAGTAGCCAAGCCAATAGAGAAATAGTTGTGCAAGTGTGCCACCGATGACCCCACTAAGGAACGCTCCAATAAAGGAGAGTTTACCGGCATTCACCATAAAGCCTGCATAGCTTAATACAAGCTCGCTTGGAATCACTTCTATCATGAGTGCAAGTGCGATTCCTGCGTAACCCAAATCAGTTAATTGTGTCAGGATGTGTACAATCGATTCATGGTTCATCGCGTTCCTCCTACATAATCCCAGAGTATTGAAGAAAGAGAATCAAGAGCCCCAGTGCCCACACATAGTAGGAGAAAATTTTAAGGGAGTGCTTTTTCAAAAAATTAACCATCGTAAGGATGGCGAAGTATCCGAATACTGCGGCACTTACTGTTCCGATGGCTAAACTTGAAAAAGAGATCGCTTCAACAGTTCCTCCTATCATTTCCTTTCCTTGAAGCACAATCCCACCGAGTATGGCAGGGGTAGAAAGGAGAAAGGAAAAATAAGCCGCTGTTTCCCTGTCCAATTTCCTGAATAAACCTGCCGCAATGGTTAAGCCTGACCTTGATAATGCCGGGAATATGGCTGCTGCTTGAAAGCTCCCGATCACCACTGCATCTGTGTAAGAGAGATCATCAAGTTTTTTATAGCCATTTTTCACTCCATCTGCAACATACATAATACATCCAGTTGCAAGAAATTCCCATCCGATGGTGGTACCCGACTTTGAGATTGAGTCGAAAAAATCTTCGAACAAAAAACCAACGATTACAGCCGGGATCGTTCCAATAATGAGAATCCACGATAATTTACTAAAGGGGTGCCTCAGCATGTAGAGAAGTTCTTTTTGATACACAACGAGAACAGCGATCAAGGTTCCGATATGAAGCATTGTATCCAAGAAAAGTCCAGCTTCCTCCAAGCCAAAGCTAAGCCTACCGAGATAAAGGTGACCTGTGCTTGAGATTGGAAGGAACTCAGTTAAACCTTGTATGATTCCCAGAATGAAGGCTTCAAATTTATTCAAATCCACCACTACCTTTCTGCAAGTCCATTAAGGACAAACTCCTCTTTTTAACATATATTCCATCCCTTCACGTTTCATGAGGACTGTCCTGAAGTTTGATGAATTTGTCTACAAGAGTTCAAAAAAATACGTGATAAGATGAAACTTTCTGACTGTATGCACGTAAATATAGAGGAGGAAAAGAATCAAACTGTCTGTTTACTCTAATTTAGGGTGAGCGGAGAAAAGGAGGAATTTCAATATGCCGACAAAAGATGAAAGAATGATGGCAGCTCTTATTTATATATTAAGCTTCTTCACAGCATTCATTGGACCATTGATCATCTGGCTTATCAAAAAGGATGAATCGGAGTTTGTGGACTTTCATGGAAAGGAATACTTCAACTTTCTTATTTCATATGCCGTTTATGGTTTGGTAAGCACCATTTTGATGGTGGTGCTGATTGGATTTGTCCTGGCTCCTGTCGTGGGTGTCCTGGCATTGATCTTTACAATATTAGGAGCGATCAGAGCCTATGAGGGAGAGCATTATAGGATCCCGACGGTTTTTCGTTTACTTAAATAAGCAATTGGGAACTCATGAGCGTTCATGGGTTCTTTTTTCTGTTTTATTAAGGTTCTTTCCTTTGACTTTGTTAGTCTTTACACTGAGAAAGTAAGGCAGGTGGGCATCCTCGTTGCTATTTGGGGATTTCTCCCACTAATAATGCACAGGTTTCAATAAAAGTAAATTCATCCTTTAAAGGAGTGATAATGCGAAAACATGGTCCGTTCCTTTCCGCTCCAGGCACTTGCTTTCCGCGGGGAGGAAGTCGAGCCTCCTCGGCGTTCCGTCTGTGGGGTCTCGACTTTTCCTCTATCTCCCGCAGGAGTCAAGTGCCTTCCGCTACAATCCACTCTGTGCTACTACATTCTTACTGCCTATAATTACAGATAGACATACACAAAAAAGCTCCTATTGGAGATAGGTTGAGCATTTGATTCTAAATCAAACTAGCCACAAAGGAGTAAAAGAAAATTATATGTTAATTCATAAATCGGTATATCATTGAACTATCTTTCAAATGAACCAAATAATGCTCCCACGTTAAATAACTCCTTAAGGAGAGAGGAGCAGTCCCTTTTCTATAGATTGATTTTGTCACTATTAAGCTCTGTCACGGAATTTTATTAAAGATGGTGAGGGGAACTGCGTAGACTCCTGCGGAAGTACGGGCGTGCCGAGACCCCGTTCGGCTAAGCTGAGGAGGCTTGGCCGAGCGTCCGCGGAAATCGAAGCAGTTCCCCTCACTATCCAGCACTCACTAATGGACAGAGCCCAAGCAGACCTTATATAAAAATATCAAACTTCTAAAAGTACCTTCATTAAAAAGCATTTTAGAAATAAAGTGTTGACAAAAATATCGGAATATTGATAGTTTAATAAAAATATCTTACTGTTTTAGGTTTGTCCCTGAAAGGAGCATGTCAATATGACGAGGGTGGATAATAAAGAGAGAGTGCTTAGGTTGATGGGTATTTTGAGTGAAGAGACGGATGAGGATCATGAGTTGAGTTTGGATGATATTATTCTGCGTTTTAAGCAGATGTTTGGCCCTGACGTGAAATTGAATAAGAATTCATTAAAAGATGACCTTGAGCATCTCATCAGAAATAATTTCGATGTCACCATAAACCAGGAAAAAGAAGGGCTGCCTAAATATTATAGTCATCAATATCGCTTGTTCGAGCTATATGAACTTCGCATGCTCATTGATGCAGTCGTTTCTGCCAAATTTATATCAAAGAAGGAAACGAGGCAGCTGACTGGAAAAATAAAGCGGCTCACAAGTCTTCATCAAGGGAAAAAGCTGCATAATGAAATTCAAATCGATTCCTCCATTAAAAGTGAAAGTCCCTATATTCGCCTCGCTATCCATGATATTCACGAAGCAATAGCAGAACGTAAAATGATTACGTTCCAATACGGTCGTTACGATGTGAAGAAACAGTTTAACTTGAGCCATGAAGGAAAGCTTTATAAAGTGAAGCCCTATGCCCTTGCATGGGCAAATGATTTCTACTATCTCATTGCCTATTATTTTGAAGCAGATGAAATCCGCCACTACCGTGTGGATCGATTAAGGAATGTAGAACCCCTTTCTGAAACCTTTCCATACGAACCCTTTGATGTATCTAAGTATGTACAATCCACCTTTCATATGTTTGCAGGTGATGAAGAATGGATTAAAGTTTCATTTAATAACCACCTCATCAATGTGATCATCGATAAGTTCGGAAAGGATGTTAACATTCAAAGAGATGGTGAAGACCATTTTATTCTAACAACAAAAGCCCGTGTCAGTAATGGACTAGTAAACTGGATCTTAAATTTTGGAAGTCAGGCGAGAGTTGTATCTCCTCCTTCCCTGGTAGACACCGTTAAAACGGAAGTGACTAAGCTGTATTCCTTATATCATCAATAATGAAGCACTGAACCTCATTGCATGGGGCTCAGTGCTTTTTATTGTTTTAGAAATTTATTTAAAAGAAAAATGAACGATTTTCTTTTTCCTCCGTCTTATATTTGTAAACAAAAGGAGGAGTCGGAAATGAATGAATTACAAGAAGCGTTTCAGTCAATAAATTGGGGGCTTATTGCTCCTGTCATCATAATTCAATTCATACTCATGGTGGTTGCAGTGATTGATTTGATCCGGATTAAATCAACGAATGGACCTAAATGGCTATGGGTTCTCATTATCCTGTTTATCAATATCGTTGGACCGGTTGTGTATTTCATTTTTGGAAGGAGACATGATGGATGAACGTATTAGAAGTATCTTCTTTAGAAAAGAAGTATAGGGAAAAGCTTGCCGTAAAGAACGTTTCCTTTCAATTAAAACAAGGTCGTTGTACAGCTCTGCTGGGTCCTAATGGTGCAGGGAAGACCACTACTTTAAATATGCTTGCAGGGTTGATTACACCTACTAATGGATCAATTTCCACAAGCGGTACCTCTAAAGATATACGGCAATTGCTAGGCTACCTGCCTCAATACCCTTCCTTTTTTGAATGGATGTCAGGAAAAGAATTTCTCACCTTTTCCGGGGAAATCGCAGGATTAACCAGGAAAACATCTCAAAATCGATGTGAAGAACTTTTAGAATTGGTAGGTTTGTTGGAAGGAAAGAATCGAAGAATTGGTCAGTATTCTGGTGGAATGAAGCAGCGATTAGGGATAGCTCAGGCTCTTATTCATCAGCCGAAGCTTTTAATCCTTGATGAACCTGTATCTGCCTTAGATCCTTTCGGGAGAAGAGAAGTGCTGGAGCTGTTAAAAAAGTTAAAGAAGGAAACGACGATCCTTTTTTCTACACATATTTTGAATGATGCAGAACAGGTTTGTGAGGACGTGCTGTTCTTGCACGGTGGAGAGCTGATTGAAGAGGGTCCACTTGTAGAAGTAAAGGAAAGGCACCAGACACCGAGATTGAACCTGTACTTTAACGAAGGTAGCGAAAAGTATAAACCGTATCTGCTGCAAAAAGATTGGGTTCATCATCTTGTAGCAGAAGGAAATAGGCTCTCTTTCGAAGTAAGTGAACTGGAGAGGGATAGATCGAGAATCTTTTCAATGATTTCAGAAAAGCATTGGGGAGTGACTAGATTGGAAACAAGTGAACAGAGTCTTGAAGAACTATTCATGGAGGTGATAAAAAAATGAAAACATGCTGGATATTATTCAGAAAAGAAATACTGGAACTAACACGAAATTATAAAATGATTTGGATGCCTTTCGTATTCATATTATTTGGATTAACGGAACCATTGACGGCCTTTTATTTACCAGACATTCTTAATTCAGTAGCAGATCTGCCGGAAGGAACGGTGATCAGCATTCCCACGCCTTCATCTGAAGAAGTATTATTGTCGACTATCAGCCAGTTTAGTACCTTTGGCGTCCTCATCATCATATTAGGATTCATGGGAATGATTGCGGGAGAGAGAAAGAGCGGAAATGCTGTAATGGTATTGGTTAAGCCCGTCTCATACGCAGCTTATATTTATTCCAAATGGATGGCCGCATTTGTTTTGGTGTGGGTCTCCTATGGCCTTGGGATGCTATCCAGTTGGTATTATATTCATGTATTATTCAACGGAATTGGTTTTACACCATTCGTGCAGGGATTCCTCGTTTATGGCTTGTGGCTTACCTTTATCTTAACAATGGTCGTCTTCTTTAGTAGTTTAGTAAAAACGTCGGGCATTGCAGCATTCTGTACGATCGGGATCGCCATACTATTAACCTTTGTGTCAGGGTTCATGACCAGAACCTTTAAGTGGTCCCCAAGTCAGCTAACCAACTATGTAAATGAAATCATCCTTCACAGCACGTGGCCGGATCACCTGACAGGGACCATTATCCTTACTACCACCCTTTGCCTGGCCATCTTGCTCATAGCACCATTACTCTATAAGAAAAAAGATTTGATCTGACCAAGTCAGCTCCTTTTTTTGAGGGACGGACCTCAATTAAAGTAAAAGGATTACTTTATTTTATGTCGAATAATGGTAATAGAAGGGAGGGGGCTGCATGATAGAACTTCAATATACCCAAAAAGTAAATAAATTGATTCAAAACGCTCACATGATTGCCGAAAGGAATCATCATACAAGCATTCAAAGCATGGATCTGTATTTAGGAGCCGTTCAAGTAAAAGAAGGTACTCTAAGGGAGATGTATGACCTTATGGAACCCTATATGGAACAGATAGATAACATATTTAATATCATTCCTTCGGAGCCTTCTGATACAGAACGAATTGATCGCTTTTCCATTCCATTATCAACACACGCAAGAAAGGTATGGAACACATCCATTGAAGTCATGAAGAGATACAATCAAACGTTTTTAAACGAAGGTCATATTATTAAAGCGTTTTACGCCCATCTACCAGAACACCATCAACTGCAAAAAGAACTTAATGCTATACCTCATGAAAGGATTATCCGATCTGTTACTACAGCCCGGGATTTGACGGTTTATTTATTGAACAAAGATTGGAGATATGAAGTGGACCCTGAATTTCAAATTAGCCCTGTCCAGGCTGAAGATGAAACAGCACTATTGGTATGGGTTGAGGAGCATTTTGGAGGATCATGGTCAAAAACGTTGTTACATGCCTTTCAATCATCAGAGGAATTCATCCCGATTATCAAAGCGGAAGAAAAAGATGAATTAATAGGATTTGCAGCCTTTGATGTGTATAAAAATAAAAAAGGGATTTACGGGCCGATGGGGGTGCTCCCAGCCACTCGTCATAAAGGAGTGGGAAAAGGACTTCTTTATCATGCATTACAGTGCATGCAAGGGAAAGGGTATATGTACGCTGTATTAAAAGAAGCTGGACCCATCGAATTCTATGAAAAGAAGTGTAACGCTAAGCTTATTCCTGTGGAGAATGATGAATGAGAGACCGAGTCGGAATCATCAGAATGAAAGCAATAAGTGACTTGACCAGTGAGCAAGTTAGTACACATTCTTACTATTTTGTGGGAAAATAAAGTCGTTTATTCGCTACTGTTTACGAAAATTCTTGCATCATTAGGGGGGGAGACAAGAAGATGATGATTGAAAACACAGGCCTCGTTCTCGAAGGTGGAGGAATGAGAGGGATATACACGGCGGGAGCTTTGGAATACTTCCTGGAAAGAGGCATTGAATTTCCTTATGTTGTCGGAGTATCCGCGGGTGCATGTAATGCCGCATCCTATTTATCTAAGCAAAATGGACGCAATAAGAAGGTGAATGTAGACTTCATCCGTGATCCGAAATATTTATCTTGGCGAAATTATTGGAAAACAGGAGAGTTATTTGGAATGGATTATGTGTTTGATGAAATTCCAAATAAGCTGGTCCCTTTCGATTATGAAGCTTTTCACTCTAATTCAACGGAATTTATTGTCGGAACCACAGATTGTTATACAGGAAAACCGGCGTATTTTTCAAGAAGAGAATATGGAGAGGAGCTTCTTACGATTATCCGTGCGTCAAGTTCCCTGCCATTCGTCGCTCCGATCGTTGAATTTGACTCCCGTCATCTTCTCGATGGAGGAATAAGTGACCCTGTTCCCATCGAAAAAGCTGAGCAGGACGGGTTTAGAAAAAATGTAGTCATTCTAACTAGAAACAGGGGCTATTATAAAAAGCCTTCACGATTTTCTTTCCTTGTGAAAAGAAAGTATCCTCAATATCCAGAATTACATAAGACGATGTTTAACCGGTACTTGCGTTACAATCAAACAATCAAGGAATTAGAAACGAGAGAAAAGAATGGTGATGTCCTGATCATTCAACCTCAACATCCATTAAAAGTAAGCCGTATTGAAAAAAATCCTCAAAAGCTGGACGAATTGTACTGGCAAGGCTATCATGATGCAGAGGCTAAAGGTGAAAAAATCATGGAATGGAATCGTTCATCTACTCCAGTGCACTCATAACATATAAGCCAACGAATGACAGAAAGTCTTCACTTCTCTTCTCTTTTTTGAGGGTTCTGCAAGCGTTGGTTTCTTCTATTTGAATGGTCTATTTAAGGGATCTTCACATACATATGATAGAGATTCCTTGAAAGGACGAGCATTTCATGAACCTCTATCAAATCTACAAAAATGAACAATATACGTTGCTTTATCGCAGTATCATGTATTTTCTCATAGGTGTAGGAATGCTGATTGTGACCCAACAGTTATATTATTTTCCCCTGTTAATCTTTATACCTGCGTGTTCAAATCTATATCTCAGTTTTAGTATGAAGAAGGAGCTAAAGAAAGCGAACCGATTATTTTATGAAACATTACCTGTATCCCGGCATTCATTAGTAGGAGTTCAGACGAAAGAAGGTTCCTTTTACTTAAAAACGAATGGATGGTCAGAATACTTCATTCAAAGAACGTCCTTGATCAATAACCCCAAACACTATATGCTTCACCGAAAACATAAGCACCCGCTGCCATTCTTAAAATGGAGCAGATCCATGAAAATCGATAAGGGCGGAGCGGGAATGGTTTTTCACTTGAAATACCAGAGTTCTACTGCTATTGAATGGCGGAGTGACGAGGGTGACACGATTATCATTTATAAAGGAAACAAACGATGGATCTTGAATTATAATAAGAGAAACTATTTATCCTTACAAAAAGGATATCTTCCTCAAAGTGTTCAAAAGCTCTTTGATTATCACCATAGTTATGTTTCTTTTTATGAAACATATAGCGAGGAACTGGATTGGCTTCTCATTTTCCTGTGGTATGTAGACAGTGATTATTTTCTTACCGCATAGTCATCCTTTTTACCCCATTTGGGTACGCTAAAAAGGAACATTTGTGGAGGTGAGATGATGAATGCTGATTACAAATCATGCTTAACGGCTTTGCACCGATGTTTGGAAGCCTGTAATGTATGCTATCATGCATCCCTTAAGGAAGAAAAAGCAATGATGATGTGTATTGAACTGGACCGTGAATGTGCGGATATTTGTTCCTATACCATTAACGCCATGCAGCGAAGCAGTAAATTTGTTCAACAAATTCTAATTCTTTGCGCAGAAATCTGTGATGCTTGTGGTACAGAATGTAAATCTCATGACCAACAGCATTGTAAGGACTGCGCTGAAGCCTGTTTTGAATGTGCGGAAGAATGCAGGAAGCTATTAGCATAATAAATGAAGAGATGCTTCTATTTAATGGAGGCATTCTTTTTTATTCTTGCAGTATTTTCTTAGTGTTTGCAACCAGAAATAGAGAGATGTTTCTAATATATATTCAAAAAATTAGTACAAAAATAAAATTTTAGAGCTCCTTACATGATTTCATTTAAGAAACTATGATAGAATAATGATAATCGAATAGGTTTCCTTCGGGGCAGGGTGGAATTCCCTACCGGCGGTGATGAGCGCATGCTCTTAGTCCGTGACCCGGCTAATGAAAATTAGACGGTGGATTTGGTGAAATTCCAAAGCCGACAGTGATAGTCTGGATGGGAGAAGGAACGGCAGTATTTACTTGATGCAGACGCGAGAAGTCTACTTTTTTTGGGGATTTGTTTCCAAAAAAAGAAATCATGTGAATGCTTTATTCAGTCATGCCAACTTCCCCCAAGTAAAAACTTACTTGGGGTTTATTTATTTTAGAATAATATGATAAAAGAAGGGAGGTAAAACGTTTGAACGATTCAACATATATGAATCTTGCCCTCTCAATGGCAAAGACCACCCAAGGTCAAACATCACCCAATCCTGCCGTAGGAGCGGTTGTGGTGAAAAATGGAGAGGTCGTTGGGATGGGTGCGCACCTCAAAGCAGGAGAAGGGCACGCAGAGGTCCATGCCATAAAGATGGCAGGAGACAAAGCAAAGGGGAGTGACGTCTATGTTACGCTGGAACCATGCTCTCATTACGGTAAAACGCCTCCCTGTTCACAGCTGCTGATTTCAAGCGGAGTGAGGCGAGTCCATATAGCCGGCACAGATCCAAATCCCCTCGTCGCGGGAAGAGGGATCCAACAGTTGAGGGATGCAGGCATAGAAGTAATGGTCGGAGAGCTTGAGGAAGAAGCACTCGAACTAAATAAGCACTTTTTCCATTTCATTCAATACGGCACACCTTATGTAACCCTTAAGACAGCTGTTACATTAGACGGGAAAACAGCTTCAGCTTCGGGAGATAGCAAATGGATTACGTCAGAAGCTTCCCGCACAGATGTCCACTATGATCGTCACCGGCATGACGCGATATTAGTAGGAGTCAATACCGTTATTCAGGATAACCCACACCTTACCACCCGTTTGCCCCAAGGTGGAAAAAACCCCATTCGAATCATATTAGATACCTTTTTACGAACACCACTCCACTCTCATGTAGTGGAAGACTCGGAAAGCAGGACGCTCATCTTTACAGGCAGTTCTGTCAATGAAGAACAGAAGCGGCCCTATATGGAATCAGGCTGTGAAATCATCACCCTTTCAGGGGAAAGGATGGAGATTCACACAGTATTAAAAGAACTGGGTGCCCGGAATATCGGATCCCTTTATGTTGAAGGTGGATCTACTATTCATTCTTCCTTCATAAAGGAAAAAGCCTTTCAGGAATTGGTTATGTACATGTCACCCAAGCTTGTAGGCGGAAGCTCTGCCTTCACCAGTTTTGGAGGGGAAGGTTTCCCGACCATTGCAGAAGGTCTTGAAATGGAGATTAAAAGCCTGGAACGAGTAGGAAAGGACATTAAGATTGTTGCTATGCCTAAGAATTAACCTTTTTTGAAAGGGGGAGAAATGGATGTTTACTGGAATCATTGAAGAAATAGGATCGATTGAACGCATGAAAAAATCCTCCTCATCCATGGAACTGACGATAACAGCTGGCCGCGTCCTGGAAGACGTTCATATTGGAGATAGCATCAGTGTGAATGGTGTCTGTTTAACCGTCACTTCATTCAGCTCCAGGCAATTTCAAGTGGACGTGATGCCTGAAACCTTTGAAGGTACAACGCTTCGAAACCTATCCCATGGTTGTAAAGTGAACCTGGAGAGGGCAATGGCTGCAAACGGTCGTTTCGGCGGGCATTTCGTTAATGGGCATGTAGATGGAGTAGGGACGATTGTTAGAGTAGATAAAGTTGAAAATGCCTGGTATATGGACATTTCCATTCCGGAAAATCAGAGCCATTTATTTATCATGAAGGGATCTGTCGCAATAGACGGAACTTCCCTGACAGTGTTTGATGTGAAAAAAAACACCATTACGATTTCGTTGATCCCACAAACGAGAGGTGACACGGTTCTTGGCGAAAGAAAAGTAGGGGACCGTGTCAACATTGAGTGTGACGTAATGGCGAAATATTTTCATCGCTTCTATGAAGCAAAGGAACAATCTAAGAGTACTTCAAGCGGCATCAGCTATGATTTTTTAACTCAAAATGGTTTCGCTGACTAATAGGAGGGGTTGCCCCATGTTTAATAAGATTGAAGAAGCTCTGGAAGATTTACAAGCAGGTAAAGTCGTTATCGTTGTTGATGACGAAAACCGTGAGAATGAGGGAGACTTTATTGCCCTGGCAGATAAGGCGACTCCTGAAGTCATTAATTTTATGGCTAAAGAAGGAAGAGGCTTAATTTGTGCACCGATAACAGAGGAGATTGCACAAAAACTAAAGCTTGCACCGATGACGATGTCAAATACAGATCCTCATGGAACGGCCTTTACCATTTCAGTCGATCATAAATCAGCTACTACTGGAATTAGTGCATTTGAGAGGTCAACCACCATACAGGAATTATTGAACCCGGTCTCATTGCCTGATGACTTCAAAAGACCGGGTCACGTATTTCCCCTTGTCGCTAAAAAGGGGGGAGTACTAAAACGGGCAGGACATACAGAAGCTGCCATCGATTTGGCTGTTTTATCAGGTGCCAAGCCATCAGGTGTCATTTGTGAAATCATGAATGAAGACGGCACGATGGCAAGGGTACCTGAATTGATGAAACTAGCTGATAAATGGAATCTGAAGATCATCTCCATTGAGGACCTTATTCGATACAGACGCAAAAAAGAAAAGCTCGTAACGAGAGAAGTGGAAATTGAACTTCCAACCGAATTTGGAAACTTCAAGGCCGTTGCGTACACAGAAAACCTTACAGGAAAAGAGCATATCGCACTTGTGAAAGGGCAATGGTCCGAGGATGAGGATGTACTCGTTCGCGTTCACTCTGAATGTTTGACGGGAGATGTATTCGGTTCCAATCGCTGTGACTGTGGACCGCAGCTTGCCACAGCACTGACTCAAATTGAAGAAGAAGGAAAAGGCGTACTTCTCTATATGAGACAGGAAGGCCGTGGAATTGGCCTGATCAACAAATTGAAAGCTTATAAGCTTCAGGAACAGGGTTACGATACGGTTGAAGCCAATCACAAATTGGGCTTTGGCGCAGATTTACGGGAGTATGGAATCGGTGCACAGATATTAAGAGATCTATGTATCAAAAAAATTCGTTTACTTACCAATAACCCCCGGAAAATTGCCGGCATCAACGGATATGGATTAGAGATTGTAGATCGTGTACCAATTCAATTGCCAGCAAAATTTGAAAACGAAAAGTATATGAAAACAAAGCATGCTAAGCTGGGTCACTTGCTGAAATTTTAATCACAACTAGTAGGAGGAATATACAATGAAAACAATATATGAAGGTAATTTAGTCGGATCAGGATTAAGGGTTGCAATTGTCGTTTCCCGTTTCAATGAGTTCATCACATCAAAGCTTCTGGGTGGGGCGGAAGATGCATTAAAGCGCCACGGCGTTGAAGAAGGAAATGTTTCTGTCACTTGGGTTCCAGGTGCATTTGAAATTCCTATGATTGCCAAAAAACTTGCCCGTTCAGGGAAATATGATGCCGTTGTTACTCTGGGAACGGTCATCCGTGGAGCGACCGCTCATTTTGAATACGTAAGCGGAGAGGTAGCAAAAGGAGTGGCCAATTTAAGCCTGCAGGAAGATGTACCCGTCATCTTTGGAGTCTTAACGACGGATACGATCGAACAGGCAATCGAAAGAGCCGGCACAAAAGCAGGAAACAAAGGATGGGAAGCAGCAGTATCTGCCATCGAAATGGCAAATTTGATTCGTGAGATAGATAAGTAAAAATTTTCAACCAAGCGAAGCCTCCATTTTGGCAGGCTTGGCTTTTTACGAGGGACCGATCTGAGGGGTATGTGGATAAAATTGTAAAACGGATGGTTTATTCTCCAAAACGGCTGGATTCCTGGTGATTTCGGCTGGATAATTTCATGAAACGACCGGATTTTCAACAAAAGCCGCTGGATTTTTTCACTTTTCGGCCGAATTCCTGATGGAGAAACAAGAATGCCGCCGCCTGTACCCATCAAAATACATATTGGCAAACGTCAGACCTTTTGCTAGAATAGTATTTTGTGGCTCCCCTTATTATGGGAGGAGCGGGTAGGGAGAGGGCAGTTTTATAGGAAGATTATAATATGAAAGCACGTGAAGGTATTTTTCAGTTAAAGAATCACGGTACCACGATGAAGCAGGAAATGATGGCTGGAGCAATCGGTTATTTCACGATTGTCTACATCATCGCTGTGAATGCTTTAATTCTTTCTGAAGCTGGAATTCCATTTGAAGGAGCGGTCATGGCAACCATTCTTGCCTCCTTCGTTGGGTGTTTGGTGATGGCCTTTTGGGCAAATGCACCGATCCTACTGGTTCCAGGCATGGGAATTAATGCGATGTTTACGTTTACACTCGTAAAATCATCGGGCTTAACGTGGCAGGAAGCTTTAGCTGTCGTAGTGATTTCAGGAATACTCTTTATGATCATTGCATTTACAAAGCTTTCAAAAGTATTATCAGAAGCCATACCCAAAACATTAAAAGAAGCCATCACTGTAGGATTAGGGATGTTTTTAATGTTTATCGGTCTTGAAAAAGGCGGTCTCATCCAAAGAGGAGAGAGTGCCATCATCATGATTGGTGATTTTGGGGAATTAAAGGTATTGGCCACTGTGCTGACTTTCCTGGTGACGATATTTTTGTTTGTTCGAAATGTAAAAGGTCAATTTTTATGGAGTATCGCTTTTGGAACCATGCTGGGATTCATCTTTGGAATCGAACCGTCGATTCAGTCCAGTTCTTTCCAGTTAAGTGAATACAGTCAGGTTTTCGGTCAAATATCCTTTAGTGCCATTTTGGAGATTCCGTTTTGGATTGCAGTTTTTTCAGTCACGATGGTGCTGGTATTTGAAAACATCGGTCTTGTTCATGGACATACGGATATGATCGATCAACCTCATAAATACTCTAAAGCGTTCCAGGCTAATGCATTTTCTGCCTTTACATCAGGATTCTTCGGAACGAGTCCGACGGTTTCTACTGTTGAAAGTGCTGCAGCCATGACAGCAGGTGGTCGTACGGGATTAACGAGTTTGACTACTGGAGTATTATTCTTGGGATCTGTGTTGTTTATTCCGTATTTAAAGTGGATTCCAGATCATGCTATCGCCCCAATCCTCATTATCATTGGCGGCTTAATGATTCAAAATATACGACATATGGATCTTCGTGATTTAACAGAGGCATTTCCAGCCATTTTTATTATTGCGATGATTCCATTTACGTACAGTATCGCAGATGGAATTGCCATCGGTTTTATTCTGTATCCAATTTTAAAATTGGCTACAGGTAAAGCGAGAGAAGTATCCATTCCTCTATATATCATTGCTGCATTGTTCCTTATGAACTTCTTTGTTCATTCGATTCATTAAAGCGGTAAAAAACTCAAGTGGATTTGCTCATCATTACGATTAAAATCGTAGTTATGAGCTGTCTGCTTGAGTTTTTTTGTCCTTACAGCTACTTCCAAATTCCGTGGACTTTCCACATATTTCTTGGTATTATTATAGTGATCAATGAAACTTTTGAACTATTTTTATGCATATATCAGGAAACCAGCAGGGGTGAGTGTAATGGAAGTGTTTGTAGCGAGACAGCCAATTTTTGATCGGAATGGAGAAACCGTAGCTTATGAGCTTCTTTACCGAAACAATGAATTGAATATGTTTCCGAATATAGATGGAGACCAGGCCACGGCCGATGTCATTATTAACAGCTATTTAAATATTGGTCTTGAAAGCTTGTCCGCTGGTAAGCCATGCTTCATCAATTTCACAGAAAATCTTTTAAGGGATAGAGTGCCTACCTACTTCAAACCCAAGGAAATTGTCGTGGAGATTTTGGAAAATGTAATTCCAAGTCCTGAAATCCTGAAGGCTTGCTTAGAGTTAAAGGAACTGGGTTATAAAATCGCTTTAGACGATTTTGTCATTAATGAATCGGATCCTAACTACTTAAAACTAATGAAAATTGCGGATTATGTGAAGGTTGATTTTCTTAATACAACGGACACTGACCGGGGAACTATTGAAGTTTTCGCTAATTTACTCGGGTACAAGCTCCTGGCAGAAAAAGTGGAGACAGAGGAACAATATGAAGAGGCAAGGAGAAACGGATACCATTTCTTTCAAGGGTATTTTTTTAGTAAACCAAAAATCATTTCTACCCATGAAGTACCTACATATTTTCATTCATATTATTCTATTATTCAAAGCCTGGAAATGAAGGAACCGAACATTGATGTGATTAGTCGATTGATTGAACAGGATCTTTCTTTGTCCTATAAACTTTTAAAATTAATCAATTCACCATCTTACCGCCCTAAACATAAAATTCATTCTATTCGACAGGCTATTGTTCTATTGGGTCTTCTGGAAATTAAACGATGGATTTATGTTTTAGCCGTCAGGGAACAGGTTGGTAAAAGGAAGCAATTAGAAAACGAAGTTATTACATTATCTTTAACGAGGGCAAAAATGTGTGAGTTGCTCGCAGAGAAGCACAATCGCGGTTCAATGAAGTCGAGCTATTTCCTTACGGGTATGTTTTCATTGATGGAAACTATATTATCTATGCCATTTGAAGTAATCCTGAATGAATTACCATTGAATGATGAAATCTGCAATGCATTAACGGGTGCCTCAAACGAGTTCAAAGACATTCTGGAGCTGGTTATTTTGCTTGAAAAAGCTGACTGGACAGCAATCGAAACAAAAATGGCCGAACTGAAATTAAACAAAGGAGATGTGATGGAATGCTATCAAACATCATGTAAATGGACACGAGACCTCTTACATCATGAAATAGCAGAGATCAGTTAGTTACCAAACAGGTTTATATTCCCCTGGACTCAGGTATTTTCTTTGGGGCTTTATATATCTCTTCAATTCAATTAGAAGTAATCGCTGGAGCTGCTTAGAAGATATTTGTCGGGCTACATCTTTAGGAAAAGGATAGATCCCGATTTGATTGAAACGCACACGAAAGAGACCTTCATGTAAAAGGTCTTTTTTGTCATTCAGAATATGGACCAATACAGTCACATCCCGGGAATGGAATTCGTCACACGCTTCTTCTACCTCTTGAACTTGAAACTGAAAAGTATACTCATCCTTCATGATCATCACCCATTCCATTGTCTCTAAATGGCCGATGAAATTCAACTTTTAAGTTTTCTACAAGTCACACCATGAGAATAATCTTAAATAATATTTGGTGAGATGATTGCGAAAAGAGCTTGTTTGTGGCAAGCTAAGACTATTAAGAATAGTTTACTAGTAAATTACCGTGGAGGGATTCACGATGAACTTGAATCTAATTAAATGTCATGGCTCTGGAAATGACTTTTTACTGATTGATGAAATGACGAATGGATACGAATTCACTGAAGAAGCAAGGCAAAACCTTGCCCTTGCACTATGTGATCGAAAGTCGGGTATTGGAGCGGATGGAATCCTATTTGTGATGTCAAGTGAACATTGCGATGCACAAATGAGGGTATTCAATGCAGATGGATCTGAAGCATCCATGTGCGGGAATGGTCTTCGTTGTGTGGGTCGCTATGTGTGTGAGCTTTTCGACAAAACGACGATTGTGATTCAGACGATGAAAGCGGATCTGCGTGTTTCAGCTCAAGAGGCTATATATGAAAACATACCGACGTATAATGTTGAAATTTCTCCTGTTTTATTTGAATTGGATAAATTGCCGATGAATATGGATCGTGAGGCGTTAGTGGACGAGAATATTCCTGAAATTTCAGATCGATTATCGTTTACTGCACTGGCGGTGCCAAATCCTCATCTAATTAGTGTTGTAAGCACAGAACATATTCTTTCGAATGAACAGAAGACGATTGCTGAAACAGTAAATGGTCCCAATAATCTCTTTCCTGATGGAGTCAATGTAAGTTTTGTCCATCCATTAGAAAAAGGTGCGATTTATGTTCGTACCTTCGAAAGGGGAGTAGGCTTTACAAATGCTTGTGGAACGGCTATGTCTGCTTCCTGCCTTGTGACATGCTTACTCGATCAGAATGAGTTCGGCAAGGAAATAGATGTATTTAATAACGGTGGAAAAGTACGTGTCGTGGTGAATAAATTAGGTGAAGGGCAATATAATATGGAGTTGATCGGGAATGCAACATATCTCTACCAGGCCCAATTTGAATTGTCTATCACACATCCTGAAGATTATCGTGAGATTTCGAGACAGGATTTTACTGAAGAAGGAACGTACGAACTGCTTCAAAATCATGCCAAATCAATTGTCGATAGTAAAGTATTTATGAGTGCCTAAACGAATACAAAGCCTGAGCTTGTGTAAGCTCAGGTGAGAGTGTCCCAAAAGCTAAGCTTTTGGGACACTCTTTTTTTTGTCGTTGGATTGCTGTTTCAAAAATTGGATCACGTTATCAAATGGCTGAAATTCTTTTACCCATTCGAATTTAGTAAAGGGACAACCCATTTGCTGGAACCTTTGCAAAACAACATCTATTGTAAAGTGTTCTGGATGGAGGTCCTCATTTACTTCATACCACCAGAGGGGAGTCGCGACTAAAGCATCCTCATTCCCCCTTAACGAATAGGGAGCAATGATGGTTTTCCCTTCTCCATGCTGAATGTAGTCCACGTATAACCTGCCTTTTCGGTTCTTTTTTAAACGCTCGATCGTAAAATCCTCGGGATAATTGGTCACAAGGTAGTGTGCAATGAATTCAGTAAACAAGCCGGTGTCCTTCCATGTGTATCCCGGTGGTATGGGAATATACACTTGCAGTCCCTTATTTCCTGACGTTTTCACAAAACTATGCAGGTTGAGTCGGTCGAATAGTTCTTTCATAATGGAAGCCGCTTTAACCGCCAGGGAGAATTGATCCCTGCTGGGTGGATCTAAGTCAAAGACCACTTCGTTGACAGATGTATCCTTCGTCCTTTGGAAAGGAATGTGAAATTCCAATGCAAGCTGATTTCCAAGCCAAATCAATGTCTCCAAGTTATTGCATACCGTATAGTCGATGTTGTCCTCCTTGTACCTTTCAATAAATGAAGGGGCGTAATCAGGCGTATTTTTTTGATAAAATGATTCACCAAAGAGCCCGTGTGGAAAACGAATACAAGTCAATGGCCTATCCTGCAGGAAAGGCAAAATAGCGACGGACATTCTCCGAAGGTACCGAACGTAATCAAGCTTAGTCATTGAGACTTTCTGAAATAATTCCTTATTTGGATGAGTGATTTCAACCCCACGCGGAAGGGATGCTTCGTCCAGCATGAATTTCTCCATTGTGCAAGATTCTGGAGGAATGGAGAATAGAAATCGACGAAAATGTGGTTCTCTCAGTTGACCCTCATACCAATTCAAATATGAAATTTCCACGATTATAGCAGGGTCTATGTAATAAATGGATTGCTCATTCTTCGTACTATTCTTTTTGATCATTGCTTTTAATGTTTTTTTCTCTTCACGAGAAAGACCAAAGTGAAATGATCCAATAGGAATAATCTTTTCGTTATCGAAAACGCCAATGTGAAAGTAATCGTTCGTTTCATCCAACGCAGTAATAAAACAGTGACAGTATTTCCAATTCTTGGATTTAACCCAACTCGTACCTCGTTTACCCGCTTCCCACTTACCATTCTTCCTCTTGGCGACAACACCCTCACCTTCATCTTTTTCTACAAGTTCCCATATTTCGTGCGAATCCTTGAAATAGGGGACCATTTGAAGGGAAGAAGGGCGAGAAGGGGACGGTTCTAACGGCAATTGAAGAAAGGTAAAAACCTCTTTCAATTTTTCTTTTCTTGTAAGGTAAGCTTCGGGGGCAAATGATTTCTTCCCATACTGAAGTAAATCGAATGCCAGAAATTTAACGGGTCTCCCGGCTGCAGCATGGTCGATTCTCTGCTTATTGCGCGTTCTGCCTCTTACCTGCAATTCAAAGAATTCACTGCTGAAGGAAGAGCGTAATATGGCAATCTCTCCATCCAAAATGAAAGGGGTAGGTAAGTCTCTCTCATTGAGTAAAGTTTTAATCTGTTCTTCAATTTCCGGGAAGTGTGGGAGCAATTCCCTCCCGTTTCGACTTTGAAGACTTATCTGATTCTCAGAATGAACGTAGAGAATTCCGCGAAATCCATCATATTTCACTTCATATAGCCAGTCCTCATTTTCAGGGAGATCATCATATAAGGTAGGAAGCATCGGTTTCATATCTATTCACCTGATTTTTAGTATTAGTGTGACCAATGAGAGTTTATTTATTTCCAGATGTTTAAGGGAATGAAGAGTATCGGACAACTAAATGATAACGATAAGGGATTAGTTTATGTGAAGGAGGGTATTGATATATGCATACGATTTGGAAAGGCTCAATTAGTTTTGGACTGGTTAACATCCCCATTAAACTTCATTCTGCTACAGAAGATCGTGATATTAAGCTTCGTTCACTTCATAAAGAATGTCATACACCGATTAAATATGAAAAAGTATGCCCAGCTTGTGAAAAAGAAATCGGGCATGACGACATCGTTAAAGGCTACGAAGTGACGAAAGGGACATATGTCGTTCTTGAAGAAGAGGAATTGAAGGAATTGAAGGAAGCGAACGGGGATAAAGCAGTGGAAATAGTGGACTTTATCAAAATGGAGGAAATCGACCCGATATTCTTTGATCGGAGTTATTTCGTTTCTCCTAATGATGGAGGGAAAAAAGCATATTCATTATTGCGAAAAGCTCTTCAGGAATCAGGAAAAGTAGGTATCGCAAAAATCACGATGAGGTCGAAAGAACAACTCTCCATCGTTAGGGTATATGAAAATACACTGGTAATGGAAACCATTCATTATCCGGATGAAGTAAGGGGTACGGGTGATGTACCGAATGTTCCAGAAGGAGATGAAATAACGGACAAAGAGCTGGAAACAGCAACGATGTTGATAGATCAGCTCACAACTGAATTTCAACCGGAGAACTATAAAGATCAGTATCGTGAACGCTTGAGTCAGTTGATTGAATCAAAGCAAACCGGCGAAAAGGTAGTCACAACGAAAGAAAAAGAGCCAAGAGAAAATGTGACAGATTTAATGGCGGCACTTCAAGCCTCCATTGATTCATCCAAACCGAAAAAGACGAAAAAGCAAACGAAAAAGAAAACGACTTCAAAGAAAAAAGCTCAATAAAACATAAGTCGTGAGTAAAGAGAGGGACAAGTTTTGGAGGAGAAACATATAAAACAAGGAGTATTTGTTGCACTATCAGTCATTTGTCTGATTGCATTTACATGGGGATTCGTTACGATTGTCGAAGAGTGGAAAGAAAATGAAATCGCACAATTTGACAATGGTGTCTTTGAGATTGTAAGAGGATTTATCTCACCGAAGTTAACGACCTTTATGACTTTCATCACTTTCTTAGGTGGAATAAAAGGAATCACTATCATTGCCTTCAGTGTGGTTGTCATCTTACTGTTTTTAAAAAAATATCCACTGGCTCTTTTTGTAGCGATTACGATCACAACAGGGGCAGGGTTTAACGGACTGCTAAAATGGATTTTCAAACGTGAAAGACCTGATATTGAAGCACTGATCGAGCAAGGCGGTTATAGTTTTCCCAGTGGTCATTCCATGAGTTCCTTTATTTTCTACGGGACCCTTGCATTCATATTGTTTCGAGCATTAGATCATAAACGGTATAAGTGGGCAAGTGTCATTGCGATCAGCTTTCTCGTGCTACTGATTGGTCTTAGCAGAGTGTATTTAGGAGTGCATTATCCAAGTGATATTCTTGGAGGGTTCACTGCGGGAGGTGCATGGTTGACGCTTTGTATCGTCATTTATGCTTACTTCCATAAACGAAAACATTGGAAAGAAAGAGAGAATTAAATGGAATAAAGCGCCCAGAAATTCTTCTGGGCGCTTTATTCCATAACCTCTAAAATAAATTAAAAATATACGGTCCAATTGAAGTGGCATAAAGAAGAATATAAATACCCATGAAATAAAATACTCCACCAAAAGTACCCCAGTCAGGATCTCTCCCGAATTTCCATAATAGCGAAGTAATGGCGCTGATAACGAGTAATACTATATACTCACTCCCTGAAAACATCAGGTAATCGGGAGCAGCAAAGTAGAAGTAATCGCCCATCGATTTAGTGATGAAGGTTATCGGCATTACTAAAAACATAATGATAGAGACATATTCAACCCAGTTGATCTCTTCTTTCTCAAATATATTGGGTTTGAAAATATAAAGAAGAATTAACAGAAACAGGGAAGGTAATACCCAATAAAATGAAACCATAATCGTGATTAAGCTGCTGAATATCATTAGTACGGAATTGTTAACGGCTTCTTTGACACTTCGTTTCGTCCATTCTGTACTATTGGCGATAACTTGTGCATCCTGTGAAGCGCCAAATAATTCATACGTATCTCCATCATAATCCAACCAGGCAATACTATACTTGGTAAGCTGAAGTGGAGAATATGTAAAATGTTTTGTTGTACTGACTGGAGCCGCTGTTAATTGATTAGAGTCACTGAAAGGTGCTACATATAGACTAATCGCATTATTATCCCCAACCCGATGACCTTCGGATGTGAAGAGAACGGATTTTTCTCCATTAATGGAAAGAAGTTGTGCGTTTCTTGGACTTTGAAGTTTGCCCCCTGACATTTTGTTCGTAAAATCAATTTTTGTGGGCTTCAACATAGAAGATCCTATTTCATCTATCGGTGTTTGCAGCTTGAAAATCTTATATGACAATGTTCCCTGTGCTCGCATCTCTTCATTATAAAGTATAGTCAATAGATTGTTTTCTGTGGTAAAGGTTAATCCATTAATTTGATGATTCGTTGCTGTGTTTACAAGTGCAAATGGATCTTTCACTACTTGTAACATATCATCCATGTAGTACAGGTGAGAATGACCGTCATCTTGTCTGACTTGGACTACGGCACTGCCACTATTTCCAATATAGACGTCCAGGATTTCATTAGAAAAGCTAAAAGCCTCTTTCACTGATAAATCAGCAGGGTTAAGAGAAAAAAGGTTCTCTTCATTCCAGAAATACACAGAATTCATTGCCGTACTGATCCCTGTTGCTTCCTCAGCAATCGTCGTTACTTCATTACTCTCTGTAGAGATTAACTTGTCATCCTTGATCTGAATGACCTTCGTACCGTCTATCCAAAAAGGATGGCCACGGGTAACGCTGGTGTCTAGCGTTGTTTCTCTGGTTGAATCCAATGCTCCATCGAAAGTAAACCCTGTGATTTTCCCGTTACTGGCCAAGAAGAGTCCTTCTTCTCCATTAAAGATAACAGGGCGTTCTTCAGAAGTGTAGTTTAATGGGATCGATCTACTCCAATCAGGCTGTGGTTGTTGTTTGACTTGTAACAGCTGGTGGAGAAATAGTGCCCCTATAAGTAGAACGATTAACACTAACGGTATTCCAAAAGATTTGAATTTCTCTTTCAAGCATATCCCCCTCGATTCTCAATCTCTATAATATAAGCTCAATTTAGAATTTTACCATAATTCACATTCCGATACACCAAATATTTCCTTCTGTAAATAAAAGTTTTGTGTTGACATTTATTATTGGAGGGATTACAATGATATTGAAAATCATTCTCATTTGAACAAAAGAGTTTCCCCCTCTTTCAATAGAGAGAATGATTCATGAAAAACCCCCTTTATTCAATATAAAAAAGACAGCCCCAAGCATATGCTTCGGGGCTGTTTTTTTATATTGCATTTCATTTCTTCTTGTCGTAAATTGTTAAAGAATGTGTATTTTAAGGAGGGGTAAGGGTAAGTGGATCATAAAGAAGATAAACGGTTCAGGGTCGCTGGACACGAAGCTCTGATAGGAATAGCACTTGTTCTTATAAATTTCTTATGGTGGTATGGTTTTGCATTCGGGTTAGGTGGTCAACCGGTTTCAGATTACGATTGGATCTTCGGGATGCCAGAGTGGTTTTTTTACAGCTGCATCATTGGCTTTTTTCTTATGGTATTGTTAGTGATTATCGTCGTAAAGTACATGCTTACTGACATTCCTTTTGACGATGAGGAGGATGATCATGAATAGTATGGCATTGATTCCCTTATTCGCTTTTTTAATCTTGATATTTGTTGTGGGAATTTATACGGCCAGAAATGTGAGTAGAGCAGATTCCTTCGTCCAGGAATACTTCTTGGGAAGCCGTCAGCTTGGCGGATTTATTTTGGCGATGACCATGATTGCGACCTATGGAAGTGCCAGTAGTTTCATCGGAGGGCCGGGGGCAGCATATACATATGGTTTATCGTGGGTTCTTTTGGCCATGTCACAGGTTGTTACAGGTTACTTTGTTCTCCTTATACTCGGGAAAAAGTTCGCGATTATGGCCCGTAAATACAAGGCCGTTACTTTGATCGATTATCTACAAGGCAGATATGGAAGCAATAAGATCACCATTCTATCGGCCATTAGTATCATCACCTTTTTATTCTCGGCAATGATTGCTCAATGGGTAGGGGGAGCAAGGCTCATTGAATCATTAACCGGTTTATCCTACGAGAGTGCTCTTTTTCTGTTTGCTGTATCGGTACTTGTTTACGTTATTATCGGAGGCTTTCGTGCGGTTGCCATCACGGATGCGATTCAAGGGGTGGTAATGCTTGGTGGAACGATTATACTATTGATTGCCACCATCATCGCCGGAGGTGGCATGGAAAACATCATGATGGGATTGAAAACGGAAAATCCTAACTTATTAAGTCCTCATGGTCATGATGGAGAATTAAGTGCACGCTATATTTCTTCTTTCTGGATTTTAGTGGGCGTTGGTGTTGTCGGATTGCCTCAGGTGGCAGTTAGAGCCATGAGCTATAAGAATTCCAGATCCTTGCACAGAGCACTCATAATCGGAACCATTGTCGTCGGGTCCATAATGCTCGGTATGCACTTAATTGGTGTGCTTGCAAGGGTTGTGGTCCCGGGAATAGAAGTGGCGGATAAAGTCATGCCTCTTCTTGCTTTAGAAGTTCTTCCGCCATGGCTTGCCGGGATTGTCCTGGCTGCTCCGATGGCGGCAATCATGTCGACAGTGGATTCATTATTATTGATTGTATCCTCGGCTATTGTGAAAGATGTGTACATGAATTTCATCAATAAGGATGCAAAGGAAAAACAAGTCAAAAGGATTAGCTTTTGGGTGACGAGTATAACGGGAATTCTCGTTTTTCTTATGGCGTTGAGTCCCCCTGAATTAATTATCTGGCTTAATTTATTTTCATTTGGTGGTCTTGAAGCTGTTTTTATTTGGCCGATTGTTTTAGGTCTATATTGGAAAAAAGGAAATGCCCATGGTGCCATTGCTTCAATGGTTTCAGGACTGGTAGCGTACATTTTATTTCACAGTTTCGCACCTAATTATCTGGATATGCACACGGTCATTTTCCCTATTGTCATTTCGTTTTTCATGTATGTGGTCGTTTCCCTGTTTACTCACGCACAATATCGGCAGAATGGATGGGTTTAACCCATCCATTTTTGTATTTATCAAGGGAAAAGGGTACATTTTAGAAAAGAATCAATGAATTGGGTGAAGTATCTTGAAAAATTCTGTTGTCATAATAGGTGGAGGAATCGGCGGTCTGACCGCAGCTTCACTCCTTGGAAGTGCTGATTACAATGTACAGATTCTTGAGGCTTCCAGGGAATGGGGAGGATGCGCTGGTAAATTCCAGAGAGGAAAAGCCTTATTTCCTGTAGGGGCGACTCTTGGAATGGGTTTTGAAAAAGGAGGGATCCATCAGCGTATTTTTCACTATTTAGGGATAGATCCCCCTGCGTCTTTCATGCTTGATCAGGTTATGGACATTCATCTTCCTGGCAAAACACTGATATTCTACCGTAATAGGGAAACACATGTGAATGAGTTGAAGAAAGCATATCCCGAAATTTCAGCGAAGCTCAGCGCTTTTTATGAAGAAGTGTACAAGATAGCCGGCGAAATTAGAAGGCTGATGGTCGCGCTCCCGATTCTTCCTCCTAAAACGCTAAAAGATTGGGTGGAGCTAACGGTGAGTTTACACCCCAGATCTCTGACACTGATTCCTTCCTTTCAGAAAACATTGCTCGATTTATTAGAAAAACACGGAATCCACCAACATTCTTCTTTTAAGCATTTTATCGATGGACAACTGATCGATAGCATGCAGGTGACCAGCGATCAATGCTCATTATTGTTGGGATGCCTGGGCTTGGATATTTATCATGAAGGAGCATTTTATCTGGATGGTGGTTTATTCGAAATAGCCCATAGTCTTGTCGGATTTTCAGAATCCATTGGGGTTAAAGCGACTTTAGGGAGAAAGGTGGTTTGCATCGACCGTGATCATTCTGGTCAAGAATGGATAATCCTTGATCATAGAGGCAATGAATATCGTGCAAATCAAGTTGTGTGCAACGTTCCGGTACAATCCTTGAAAAATCTTTTTCCCCCACAATATACCCCAAGACTTGATAACTATCTACAAGCAAAAGAGAATGAAGCTATTTGGGGCACCATGTCCCTATACATGTTATTGAAAGAAGAATCACTACCGGAATCCTATCCTTTGTTTTCCCAAATTTGTGCAAGCCCAAATGGAAATATGACAGAAGGAGACCATCTCTTCTTATCGCTATCCCATCCAAATGATCGTAAGCGTGCCCCGGAAGGATTCCGTACCTTAACGGTATCAACACATACTAAATTAGAAAAATGGAAAACCAAAGAAAGATATGATTCTTACAAGGAGAATCTTAAGGAGAAAATGATCAATTCCATAGAGTCAGTCATTCCAACTATAAGAGATAGCATTGTAGACATTTACCCTGGGGCACCTAAAGCCTGGGAACGATTTACCGGGCGGCCCGGGGGCATAGTCGGTGGATTTCCTCAATCTAATGACCATGCTCTCTTCAATAGTCTCTCTCACAGGACCCCATTGAAAAATATATGGGTATGCGGTGACTCAGTCTTTCCAGGTGCGGGGACCATCGGTGTATCTGTAAGTGCTTACCATGTATATCACTCCATTACAGGCAGGAAACTTCAGAAGTAAGGAGGAACCTCGACTACTTATGTCGAATTCTGGGAATGGGGTGATAATATGTATAAGCTGATACAGTATAAAGACCCGACAGTCTTCCACGAAAAGGTCCATTCCCTTTTAATGGAGGATGAAGCGGCGAATAACCTGCCTTTGGGTTTGTTGAACACGATGAAAACGTGTGACAAATATAAAGATCCGATTCTTCTTTTACTGGAAAATGAGGTCGGGACAGTGATGGGATCTTTCATCATGACGCCTCCTCATTACCTTGTCAGTACACTTAAGGTGGAGAAAGGAGGCGTACATGAGATAGTCAAAGAGCTACATTCGTTTTGTGAAAATACGGGTATCAACTTCCCGGGCTTTATAGCAGAGAAGGAGCTCGCACTTCAATTGACACACGCTTGGTGTCATTTAACGGGAGATAGATACAATGTGAAAATGAATCAGCGTGTATACCAACTGGGTAAAGTGAATGATATCCCGTTAAGCGGTGGGAAGATGATAGCTGTGCATAAAGAACATGAAGAGCTCCTTGCCCAATGGCTGATAGGTTTTGTAGAAGATACCGGGGAACTGCCTCTTACTGAGGAAGAAGCTTTGAATCGGTCAAGGGACATGATTGAAAATGAAAAATATGTGTATGTTTGGGAAGTGGACGGAAAGCCTGTTTCCATGGCACGGGGGGCAAGAAGCACGGAAAACGGAATTACGGTAAATTTTGTTTACACCCCTTCAGAATACAGAAAAAAAGGATACGCATCTTCTGTTGTAGCAGAACTGAGCCGTCTATTGTTGAAGGACCACTCCTTTTGTTCCCTTTATACGGACCTGGATAATCCCACCTCCAACAAGATTTATATGGAAATCGGCTATAAGCCCGTTTGCGATTCAATGATGATTTCCATTGTGTGAACCTTTTGATACATAGTAGAATATTATTTTATATAAATAGTTGACATTGTGAAGGAAAGCTATTAGTATAATAAACAATTAATTAAATGAGCGAATGGCTTTGACGAAGAGGAGTACCTCTGATCGACACTTAAGAGAGCTGGTGGTAGGTGAGAACCAGTGTGATCGGTCTTAGGGAATGGACTTCCGAGCCTCCAAACCGAAACTTCTGGGAGTAGGCTTTGGCGAATGTCTTATCGTTACAAAAGACGCGTATTCAAGCAAATCGCTTCGATACGATTGAGTGGACTGTTGAGGCAGTCAACAAAGGTGGCACCACGGGTATCTCGTCCTTTACATGATGTAAATGGATAGGGATGCCCTTTTTTTATAACTTTATAATACTAAATCGTTGAGTAAGAGGAGTACATTCAAGTGATACATTACAGAGAGCTAAGGATGGTGAGACCTTAGCATGATAGCTTGTCTGGAATGGACTTATGAGAGATGATCTGAATGGAAGTAGGATCGTACGGAATTCCACCGTTAAAAGGATAGAGTATCGGGTTATTCATGCCCTGTACTTGAATCAAGAGGGGATGCGTCAAAGTATCCCAATCAGAGGTGGCACCGCGGTCAGCATCGTCCTCTATGAACAGATCTTTCTGTTCATAGGGGACTTTTTTTTATGGATTTTCAAGTGGGACATTGAATTGGAGGCATGAAATGATGAAACAGCAAGCATTGGATTATGTAGTGAAAGAATTAAACGGAGACATATTTACACCCATCTCACTTTTTCAATCGTTAAAAGGTAAGAAGAAATTTTTATTGGAGAGCTCATTAAAGCATGAACAATCCGGTCGGTATTCATTTGTAGGGAGTGATCCATTTTTAGAATGTAAAGCATACGGAGACACCGTACAGTTAAAAAAACCATCTACAAGTGAAATTGATGAAATAGAGGGGGATCCCATTGAAATCATTCAAAACCTTATTCCTTCCCAAGAGTTAAAGGATGCTCCATTTCCTTTTACAGGAGGGGGGATAGGATATCTGGGATATGACGTTATTCGACTTTACGAAGACATCGGTGTAATTCCTCAAGATGAATTGGAGATGCCGGATATTCATCTCATGTTTTATGAAAAAGTCATTGTGTTTGATCATCTTGAGCACAAAGTATTTATTGTCGTCATGAATGAGTGGACAGAGGATCAAAAAGGAGATCTGGATAAAAAGATTAAGGAAGTCGAGGCTGAGCTGAACAATGTGTATTTGAAAACTAATAAAAAGAAACTGGACCGCCTTTCCTTTCATGCTCAAACCTCAAAGGATGAATTCATGGAAAAGGTGGAGAAGGCAAAGGAATCCATAGGAGAAGGTGAGATATTTCAAGTCGTGCTCTCTCAAAGGCTTAAAGCGTCCTTTTCAGGTGATCCATTTTCATTCTATAGAAGCTTGAGGAAATCTAACCCGTCCCCTTATATGTTCTTCATTGATTTCGAGGACTACGTCGTATTGGGTGCATCACCAGAAAGCTTGCTGAAGGTACAAGGGAGGGAAATCACCACGAATCCAATTGCAGGAACGCGAAGAAGGGGGGAAACACATGATGTGGACAGGGAGCTTGAGAAAGAATTACTTACAGATGAAAAGGAAATCGCTGAACATCGTATGCTGGTTGACTTAGGAAGAAATGATTTAGGCAAAGTGTGTGAGATCGGTTCCATTTACCTTTCAAAGTACTTAACGATTGAGAGATATAAATATGTCATGCACATTGTTTCGGAAGTAAAGGGTGAATTAAAAGAAGAAGTATCACCACTGGAAGCTTTAACAAGCTGCTTACCGGCAGGTACTGTCAGCGGAGCACCGAAAATCAGGGCGATGCAAATCATCAATGAACTTGAAACCACAAAGCGCGGCGTGTACTCAGGTGCCGTGGGATATATCGGGGTGAACGGTAATTTGGATTTTGCCTTGGCCATCCGGACGATGGTTCTTAAAGATAAAACGGCATATGTTCAAGCGGGTGCAGGGATTGTTTATGATTCAGACCCAGCCAGTGAATATGAAGAAACCATGAATAAAGCTAAATCATTATTGGAGGTGACAGGATGATTCTTCTCATTGATAACTATGATTCCTTTACGTATAACCTGTATCAATATATAGAAGAGCTCGGAGAAGAAGTAATCGTGAAACGGAATGATGCTATTTCATTAGAAGAAATCAAGGAATTGGATCCTGCAGGAATCATTCTATCACCTGGTCCAGGGAAACCGGAAAATGCGGGCATTTGCATCTCGATTATACAGAATCTTCACGCTAGTGTGCCGATTTTTGGGGTTTGTTTAGGTCATCAGGCAATCGGGGCAGCGTTCGGGGCAACCATCGAAGTGGCAGACAAAGTCATGCACGGAAAAACATCCCTCATTAAACACAGTGGCGGCGGAGTATTTGAATATATGCCACAACCATTAGAAGTGATGAGATATCATTCCCTGGTGATTAAGAATGGTACACTGCCGACACAATTAGAGACAGTCGCATTGTCCATGGATGATAGAGAAATCATGGCGATAAAGCATATAAAGTATCCTATGTACGGGGTTCAATTTCATCCGGAATCTATCGGTACGAAAACAGGAAAGAAAATCATTCAAAACTTTTTAGTTCAGATGAGAAAGGAGAATAACCGTGAAACCCTATCTACAGAAGCTATCTAACGGTCATTCATTAGAGAGAGAAGAGATGAAAAGGGCAGTTGAAAAATTGTTCATTGAAGAAACAACGGATAGTCAAATCGCCTGTTTCCTGACCCTGTTAAAGATGAAGGGGGAAACAGTGGATGAAATCACCGCTCTTGTTGAAGTTTTAAGGGAGAAAGCGATGCCGATTAAAAGCACGTTACCAGGAATATTGGATAACTGCGGAACAGGTGGAGACGGATCCCAGAGCTTTAATATTAGTACAACGAGTGCATTTGTTCTTGCCGGGGCCGGGGTGAAGGTTGCGAAACATGGTAACAGAAGTATTTCCAGTAAAACCGGGAGTGCAGATGTGTTAGAACATTTAGGGGTAGCACTCGATTTTCAGTCCCATGAGGTGGAAAGTCTACTGGATGAAACCAATATTGCTTTTCTATTTGCACCACATATTCACTCAGGTTTAAAAAAAGTAATGAAGGTCCGGAAAGAATTAAAGATGCCTACCATCTTTAATCTCATTGGACCATTAACGAATCCTGTTCATCTGGAAACTCAACTCCTTGGGGTATATAGAAGAGATAAATTAGAAACGATGGCCCATGTTTTACGTGAATTGGGCAGAAAACGGGCGATTGTACTTAATGGAGCTGATTACATGGATGAAGCCTCATTAGCAGGGGAAAATCATCTCGTTCTGCTGGATCAAGGGCAAATTACTTCCCTCACTTTAACGGGAGAAGATGTCGGCCTCCCTTCTTATTCCCTCGAAGAGATACGTGGAGGGGACGCGGGGGACAATGCCCTTATTTTAGAAGAAGTATTAAATGGGAAGGAAGGGGCTTACACTGATACGGTCTTATTCAATGCAGGAATCGGCCTGTATGCTCATGGCAAAGCGGCCACCTTCAGTGAAGGTGTCAAACTTGCCAGAGAAAGTATAGAAAGCGGTCGAGCAAAAGAAAAGCTCCACTCATTGGTTCGTTATAGTCAACAACGTCGAAAGCAGGTGATTTAAATGTCTACCATTCTACAGAACATTCTTGAAAAAAAGAAAGAGGAAGTAAAAGAGTTAAAGAATGCAGGGTATGAATCCTATTATTATAAGGGGGCTCCGAGGAATTCCTTATATGAAGCATTAAAATCTGCATCCAGATTACAGGTGATCGCTGAAATTAAGCGGGCATCACCATCAAAAGGAGATATCCGAACAGAAGTGAACCCTGTGATTCAAGCAAAGAAGTATGAAGAAGCGGGAGCATGTGCCATATCGGTATTAACCGATACACCTTTCTTTAAAGGAAGTATGGATGATCTTGCGAATGTTCGAAAAGCAGTCTCCCTCCCTATTCTGTGTAAAGACTTTATTATCGATGAAATCCAGATAGATCGTGCAAAAGACGCCGGGGCAAATGTCATTCTTCTGATAGTGGCTGCCCTGGATATTAACAGATTACAAGAATTATATTCTTGTGCAACGAAGCTGGGCCTGGAAGTTCTGGTAGAAGTTCATAATGAAGAAGAAATGAATGTCGCAATGGAATTAGGGGCAACCATAATTGGTGTGAATAATCGTAACCTGAAAACCTTTGAAGTAAATCTTCTAATTACAGAAACTCTAGGCTCCATGGTAAATGGAACAGATATCGTGTTCATCAGTGAAAGTGGAATAAGAAATAAAGAAGACTGTCATCGAGTCGTTAACGCAGGAGCGGATGGGGTCTTAGTAGGAGAGACGTTAATGATAAGTGATGACCCTGCAACAAAGCTTGCCTCCTTACAAGTGAGAAAAGGCGTGGTGAAATGACTAAAGTAAAGGTGTGTGGAATAAGAAGGCAAGAAGAGGCGCAATGGGCACTAGAAGCAGGAGCAGATGCGATAGGATTTGTTTTCGCTGATAGTAAAAGAAAAATTGACGTTGAATCAGCAGCAATTATAAGTGCTTCACTACCTTCGCATATATTGAAAATTGGCGTGTTTGTAAATGAGGATAAAGAGAAGATGGACGAAATATTCAGAACAGCAAATCTAGATTACGTACAGCTTCATGGCGATGAATCAGTCCAATTTTGTGATAGTCTCAATCTTCCTTTTATCAAGGCGATTTCGATTATGGAAAAAGAAGATTTAGATGGGATCGAGCACTTTGGCGGAGAGATGATTTTGGTGGACAGTGGAAAGGGGCCTCAACGTGGAGGGAATGGCACAACGTTTAATTGGGATTATGTCCATGCACTAAACATCCCTCAACACTTGGTTCTTGCCGGTGGATTGAATCGGGAAAATGTTCGGGAGGCGATCATCAAGGTCCGTCCCTATATGGTGGATGTTTCAAGTGGTGTGGAGACGGATGGAAAGAAGGATAGAAGAAAGATTGAATCATTTATTCGAGAGGCAAAATCGGTATAACGATTTTTTAAACCAATGAATGGAGGAATTGAGATGATATACGCACAACCAGATCAAAAGGGGTTATTTGGACAATTCGGGGGAAGGTTCGTTCCGGAATCATTGATGAAGGCCGTTCAAGAATTGGAAAACGCTTATGATGAAGCCTCTAAGGATGAAAAATTCCAAGAGAAACTTCAAAACTACTTAAAGGATTATGTAGGAAGGGAAAACCCACTCTACTTTGCTGAAAATCTAAGCAAACAGGTAGGGGGGGCGAAAATCTACTTGAAACGTGAGGATCTCAATCATTCAGGTGCTCACAAAATCAATAATACAATCGGTCAGGCCCTGCTTGCTGTACGGATGGGCAAAAGAAAAATCGTGGCAGAAACAGGAGCAGGGCAGCACGGTGTCGCAACGGCAACCGTATGCGCTCTATTAAACCTGGATTGCGTCATTTTTATGGGAGAAGAAGATATTCGCAGACAGAAGCTCAACGTATTCAGAATGGAGTTACTGGGAGCAAAAGTGGTGGGTGTCACCCAGGGCAGTGCCACATTAAAAGATGCAGTCAATGAAGCCCTGCGCTACTGGGTCGCTAATGTAGAGGACACACACTATATTATCGGTTCCGTGTTAGGACCACACCCATTTCCTAAAATGGTACGTGATTTTCAAAGTGTAATCGGTAAAGAAACAAAGCGACAATTCTTCGAAAAGGAACAAAGCCTGCCAAATGCCATAGTCGCTTGTGTTGGAGGGGGCAGCAATGCAATCGGAATGTTTCACCCGTTCATTGATGATAGGGAAGTTGACTTATACGGTGTGGAAGCGGCTGGAAGCGGGGTTGAAACCGACAAACATGCAGCCACATTAACAAAGGGCTCCGTCGGGATTCTTCATGGCAGCATGATGTACCTGCTGCAAAATGATGAAGGGCAGATTCAAGAAGCCCACTCTGTTTCAGCTGGCCTTGATTACCCAGGTGTCGGGCCGGAGCATAGCTATTTGAAAGACATTGACAGAGTGGAATATACGTCCATTTCAGACGTGGAAGCATTAGATGCATTTAAGCAGCTGTCCCAGACCGAAGGAATCATACCAGCACTGGAAAGCTCACACGCAGTCGCCTATGCGGTGAAGTTAGCTGAAAAAATGAGAAAAGAAGAGTCAGTAGTGATTTGTTTATCCGGCAGAGGGGATAAAGATGTGGAACAAGTGAAAGAGTTACTGGGGGGTAGTCAGCATGGGTAAATCATTTCTTGAAAATACGTTTAAAGCTGAACTGGATAAAGGAAACAAACTATTCATTCCTTACGTGATGGCAGGGGATGGGGGTATAAAGACTTTGATATCGACCTTGAAAATGCTCGAAGAAAGAGGGGCGACGGCCATAGAAATCGGAATCCCGTTCTCGGATCCCGTTGCCGATGGCCCGACCATCCAAGAGGCAGGGAAGCGGGCACTGGAGAATGGGACGACACTGCAAAAGGTGTTTGAAGTGTTAAAGGAAAGTAGAAAGGAAATTGGCATTCCGTTAGTCTTTATGACGTATATTAATCCCATTTACAAATATGGGGTAGAGCGTTTCTTTCAGGATTGTAAGAATGCAGGGGTGGACGGTGTGATCATTCCTGATCTTCCACTTGAACATCATGACTTGGTTCGGGCACCATCTAAAGAAAATGGAATCGCCATTATTCAATTAGCAACGCTTACGAGTCCGTTAGAGAGAATTCACGAATTGGCTTCCGTTACGGAAGGGTTCCTTTATGCTGTTACGATTAATGGTATTACTGGAACGAGAGAAGGATTTGGCAACAATATCTCAGATCACTTGAATAAATTGAAAGAAAACAGTCCGGTCCCGGTCCTTGCCGGGTTTGGAATATCCACTCCTGAACATGTGCGTGCCATGAGTAAGTTCTGTGATGGAGTAGTAGTTGGAAGCAAAGTAATCGATCTGCTTCAACACGAATCGTTTGATGAAATAAAAGAATTAATCAGTGCTTCCAAGGCTAAAGCATTAAACTTGTAAAGATTACTGAATTATTCGTAAATAAATGTACGGCCTAGATTAACAGATTCTAAATGTATGTTAAAAAAAGGTAAATAGCCTTCTTTTTCCTCCTGAAATCAGTATGATAGAGATGTAGTTGAACAAAGCATCATAACAGGAGGCTATTAAAATGAAAAGTATGAAAAAGTGGTTATTAATGTCAATGACAGCTCTATCAGTAGTAACATTTGCAGCCGGATGCAGTGGAGACACAGAGGAAGACACAGGTACTGAAACCGAAGAAAACATGGAAGAAGAAAGCAACACTGAAGAAAACAATACAGAAGAATAAAATGGTAACAGTCAGTCCTTTTCGGGCTGACTGTTTTCTATTTGGTATAGAAAACAAGAGATTAAAGTTGTATTCAATGACTATTTCTATTAATCTGACAATATAAGACATAATTGATAGAGAGGTCAAACGGATGACGATTCCAAATCGATTAAAAATAGGAGATACAATCGGGATTTGTTCCCCATCTTCTCCAGTCGCTGCTCATTGCCCCAAGAGATTGAAAAGGGGGATTGAAGAGCTTAAGAGGTTGGGCTTTAACGTGAAAGTAGCGCCAAACACGTTGAAAATAGAAGAGTATATGGCCGGGACCATCGAAGAAAGAGTGGAGGACCTGCATAATCTCTTCGGTGATAATGATGTAAAAGCTATCATCACCACCATAGGAGGAACTTGTTCTCATCAACTTCTTGATGTTCTTGATTTCTCTTTAATCCAAAAAAATCCAAAGATATTCCTCGGCTACAGTGACATAACGGCTCTCCACATGGCGATTTATCAAAAGACCGGTCTCACAACATATCTTGGACCTGCCGTTCTGCCTCAGTTTGGAGAATATGGAGGAGTGCAAACATACACAAAGGAACACTTCTTCCAATCACTTGTTCAAGGCGAAATAGTAGATTACTCCGCCTCTCCTTCCTATGTAGTGGAACATCTGTGGTGGGACGAAGAAGACAATCGATTAAGAGAACAAGTTGAAAATAAGGGACCTTCTGTAGTCAAAGAAGGGAGAGCAGAAGGGAAAATCATTGCAGCCAATATGGGAACCATGCTCCTTCTAGCAGGTACAGAATACTTTCCAGATCTCGATGGTGCCATCTTATGTATTGAAGATGATCCAGAGGAAACCCCGTCGTCAATTGATCAATACTTAACTCAACTCAGACACATGGGTGTATACTCGAAAATTAATGGTCTTGTCGTTGGTCGTTTTCATGACCACGTCAGCTTTAAAGAAAATCAACTGGCCGGCTTATTATCCCGTGTCACAGATGGGTATGAAATCCCTGTCGTTACGGACCTGGATTTTGGTCATACTGACCCTATGTTTATCCTTCCAAATGGAATCCGGGCCAGGCTTGAAGTTCACGAAAATCAAATTAATTTCCACTTGATGGAAAAGCCGGCTACATAATAAGGAGGAGTCCACATGATTCAAAGAAAAATGAATACAGTGTTTATACCCGTGGCTAATCTAAAGGAGTCTGTGGATTGGTACCAAAAAGTGCTAGGTTTTGAAATCGATCCCATTCAGTATAATGAGATTGAGGAGCTACCCGTTTATACTTTTCAGATGGGGGAAACATCACTAACTCTAGAAGAGGAAAAAGGATTCACTTCATCTGCTTCTAATGTTCCAATCTGTAATTTCCATACTGTTCAAATTGAAAAAGTAAGAGAAGACTTTCACGATAAGAAAGTCACAATTGAATCTGGGGTCATCACGTTTCCCGGCTTTTCTTATTTTAACTTTAGAGATGTCAACGGGAATTTATTAATGATTTGTACGGGATAAGGTCGATTAAAAACATGTAATCAGTAAAGTGAAGAAATAAGAAACCTCCTGAAGAAATCATTTCTTCAGGAGGTTTCTTATTTTTGCAAATTTACTTCACACCCTTCACACATACCGTTAAAGCAGGTTTAACATTCTTATAAGAAAGAGTGATATCTTTAAAGCCTGCTTTATGCAAAGCTTCAGAGATACTTTCACCATAGTGTTTCGCGCGGCTATCCCTCTCTTCATCCCCTCGTGGTTGGACGGTGATGAGAAGGATGCCGCCTTTTTTTAGCATATTATATAAGTGTGAAAGAGATTTTTCCTGGTCCTTCCATAGGGGGTAGTTATTGACGGAAAAGATCCGATCGTACTCGACGTTATTCAATTCAAATTGACTGATATCATGAACAAATAAGCGAACTCTTCCGTTCTCAATCGCTTTTTCATTCTTATTCTGTGCAGCATTCTTCATTGTCTCAGAGATATCAACCCCATCCACAAGCGATTTAGGAAAACGACTGGAAATGCGATGAATGCAATATCCTGGCCCATAACCTACTTCCAGGATATGATCGCCATCTTTAATGGACAATTGCTTAATGGACCAATTATTTATTTTTCGATTATCGAATTCCATTACTTTTCCGACAAACCAGCCGAGTAATCCATTCGGACGCTTGAATTGCTTTTGTAATGAAAACAACAGGGCATCACCTCTTTTGTTAAAATATGTTTTTACAAAATAGTATCGTCTATTCACCTTTCCACTAATACACACAAACAAAACCTTGAAAGCGATGTTGCAATTTTTTGAAAAAGTGGCATAATATAAACAAATCCAATTTGCGTTGATGAGAAAAGTACATAGATGGGTCCCTTATCAGAGAGCTTCGGCAGCTGAAAAGAAGCAGGGTAACTCTTTATGGAAAATGGTCTCGGAGCATTCTATTCGAACCACTTTGGTGTAGGGTAGAACGGGAATGGGCATCCGTTATCAATGTCACGGTATAAGAGCTGTTTATATGCTCCGTACTTGCTGAGATAGTCTTGTGTGAGCAAGCTATAAACTAAGGTGGTACCACGAGTTAAGCCCCTCGTCCTTAGATATCGATTGATATCTAAGGGCGAGGGGTTTTTTATATTGTTCAGGAGGAGGAAAAGGCATGACTATATTTATTGGTGGCGCTTGGCCTTACGCGAATGGGTCGTTACATTTAGGGCATATCACAGCCCTATTGCCCGGGGACATTATTGCACGATATTACCGTTTAAAAGGAGAGGATGTTCTCTACGTTTCAGGAAGTGACTGTAACGGAACCCCCATTGGTATTAGAGCTAGACAGGAAGGAACAAGTATTGAAGAGGTCGCGGATCGATATCACAACGAATTCCTGGAGTGTTTCCACACATTAGGCTTTAGTTTTGATGAGTATACAAGAACTGATCACTCACATCATCATAAAGAAGTTCAATACATCTTTACCACCCTTTATCAGAAGGGCTGGCTTTTTGAAAAAGAAGTGGAGCAAACGTATTGTGAGCATGATCATCAATTTTTGCCGGATCGGTTTGTGGAAGGAACCTGTCCAGTTTGTGGCTCGATGGCAAGAGGTGATCAGTGTGATCACTGCTCCACTGTGTTGGATCCGACAGATTTAATCGATAATAGCTGCAAGCTCTGTGGTCATGAACCGGTTCTTAAAATCACAAAGCATTTATATATCTCTCTTTCTAAATTGCAGGAACCTCTTCAACAATTACTGAAGGATAACGGCACCAGATGGAGAGATAATGCTCTTCAGCTCACGAGACGCTATTTAAAAGAGGGCTTACATGACCGGCCAGTGACAAGGGATTTAGAAAATGGTGTGAAGGTCCCGATTCAAGGTTTTCAAGATAAGAAAGTTTATGTATGGGTAGAAGCAGTGAGCGGATATTTGAGTGCTTCAAAAAAGTGGGCGAGGGAGCATCAGCGTGAGTGGAAAGACTTTTGGCAGGAGGATACTACGTCCTATTATGTTCATGGAAAAGATAATATCCCTTTTCATAGTATCATTTGGCCGGCCATTCTCATTGGAATCGGCGAAAGGAATCTTCCTGACTATATTGTTTCAAATGAATACTTGACGCTTGAAAAAAGGAAAATTTCCACGAGCGGCAATTGGGCTGTTTGGGTGAAGGATCTTCTCAACGACTATCATCCAGATTCCATTCGGTATTTTCTCACCATTAATGCACCGGAAAAGAGAGATGCAGATTTCTCCTGGAGAGAATTTATTTATAGTCATAACAGTGAACTGCTGGGAGCTCTGGGGAATCTGGTCCAACGCACGTTAAAATTTTATGGGAAAGAATTTGGTCATAACCTAACGCTCTCTATTGTACCTAGTGATGTTAAGGATAAAATAGAAGAAACATTTTATTCGGTTGGCCAATCGATTGAAGAAGGGAACACTCGACAGGGAATTGAAGAAGCATTCGAATTCATTAGATGGTCGAATAAGCGTTTTGATGAAAAGAAACCGTGGAATGTAATAAAAGAGGATAAGGAGGAAGGAAGGAAGGTACTAGAGGAATTCCTGTACGTATTATGTAACTTAAGGAATCTCATTCAGCCGTTTTTACCCTTCACTTCTTCAAAAATGGCTGATCAGCTGGGGATGGTCGGGCAATCCGTGTGGGCGCCGATATCTTTGCCGTTAGAGATGAGCATTGAAGCGACAACACCATTGTTTAACCGAATAGACCTTGATCAAATTGAGATAGAACGGAAACAATTGAAAGAGAAAGCACAGTGAAACCAAAAGGAGTATGAGATGAAGATTATAGTTGTGTCCGATACCCACATGCCTAAAAAAAGGAGAGGGCTTCCGGAAATTCTGAAGGGAGATCTCAGGAAAAGTGATTTAATCATTCACGCCGGAGACTTTCAGACCCTTGATGTTTATAATGAATTTATGGAGTACGGAGAACTGATTGCCGTTGTCGGAAATGTGGACAATGCAGATCTCCAGGCGCTTCTCCCCCAAAAAAGAATCATCATGAAAAAAGGACTGAAAATCGGTGTGGTGCACGGAGACGGGAAGGGAAAAACAACGGAAAAAAGAGCTCTGGAAGCGTTCGAATCTGATGAAGTAGACTTGATCGTCTTTGGTCACTCACATATCCCATATTCCCGCTATATGAAAGGCAGACTTCTGTTTAATCCCGGATCTCCCACTGATAAACGTAAACTTCCTTACTTCTCGCATGGTGTTTTGACCATTGAAGACACGTGGAAAATAGAACATAAATTCTACCGTTAAAAAAGCACAAGGGTCTAAACCTCTGTGCTTTTCTCCATAATATGGCTTAAATCTTATAAAGGAAACTGGTAGTAATCCTGACTATAGAAGGTCTGAAATCCACTTGATTCATAAAGTTTAAGTGCATTCCTGTTCGTAGCAGCTACATCCAGGTAAATATCGCTGGTCCACTCGGATTCCTTCATCACGACTTGGGAAAGTGCATTTCTACCGATGCCTTTTCCCTGATGGGAGGGGTGGATAGCGAAGCCATAAATAAAACTTCGATTGTCCACACGTTGGATCCTAATCTTCCCTACTGTTGTTCCATTGTATACTATCATTAAGTTGCCTTCCCCAGATTCTTCAAGCAATCTCTTGGTATAGGATTCAGCATCAGACCTTAAAATCTGAAAGCATTTTTCATCTAGGTCAATAATGGTTTCAATATCCTTTTCAGAAGTATTTCTTAATTGGACATCAGCGACATTTAAAGATAAGCTTTTCTTATTCCACTTCATTTCATATTCTGTAAAATCATAAGAGGCATTTATTTTCTCAATAAATTCCTTTCCGGAAGCTGATGAGCCGGGAGAATTAAGTAAGAGTTTTTGAACAGAGCGTGACTTTAGTGATTGGACCGCTTCATGGAATAGTTTTTGAAATAGTTGCTGTTTACGGTAATCCGGGTGAATCATCCCGCATAATTCATATGTTTCACCAAAGCCGTACAAACCTAAAAATCCAATCAGTTGATCCTCTTCGTAAAGAAGAAAATCATCCATGCTGTTTGTACGGTTTTTAAGCATATCCCAGTTCAGTTTTAAATTTATATCTTCGTGTTTTTCGCAGAGGATCTGCAGGTTTTTAATGTCCTGAAGCTGTTTTGAAGTAAGCATGTTTCATCTCCAATTATTCAAAATGTAAAGAAATTACTTACTAAATTTTATGAAAATTCCTTCGTTTAGACAAGAGTTTTTTAAAAAAGCTCTTTTCGCAAAGATTGTTGTGCTCTAGATAGAAGCTGCCAGGGCTCTGTCAACCAGTTTATGCTGGATGGTGAGGGGAACTGCTCCGCTTGCAGCTAGCGTTCGGCCGAGCCCATGAACGGGGTCTCGGCACGCCCAAAATCCGCCGGAGTCTGCGCAGTTCCTCTCACCAACTTTAACAGGATTTTCATGACAGAGCATCAAGGTGTCCAAAAAAACAATGTAACTAGAAAAAATATTTCTTTTTCCTTAAAAGGAAGATCAATCTCTACTGATCTTAAATGGGATGGTTTGCTAAAATTCTTTTTTTAATTGTTTTCCATTAAGGATTCATGCTCAGAAAGTTGATCCTCGCTGCAGGATGCTCGACTCCTGGGGGAATAGCTGGACAGTACGAAAAGCGGAGGGGCATTGCCCCTAAGCCCCGTTGCTGGACAGGTGAGGCCCCGGAGGCTCACCGCCAGCCCCGCGGAAAACGAGCATCCTGTAGCGGAAATCAACTATTACTTTCTCCCTCTACAATAAGCAACAAACTATACGAAAAGATCCTTAAAGAAAGAGCCATGCATTTTAAAACATGGCTCCATCTCATTCTTTTTCTTGTATTCGCTGAATCACTTCATGCAGTTCGTCAGGCTTTAAAAATTCCAGTGGGGAGAAGCCTTTTTCAAACATGACAGACTCGCTTTCAATCATCAGTACGTACCGCCCGTTCACTTTCGCCAGATGAATGCTGTCACCAAAGTCGGAAAGAAGAGCTTTAACAGAGACATGATCAAGTTTCACCTTAAGCTCGACTTCAGGTGATTGCTCGACGATTTGGGAGGTGGCTTCTACCACTTGTTCAGTTGTGAACCTTTCCTGAAGTTCTCGCTTTGGACTAATTGCCCATTCTTCCACGGCTTCTTCAAATTCTACACGTTCATCGCTCTCTTCAGCATAGGTTTCTGAAATATGTTCCTTCACCATTCCGTAAACTTGGGATTTCACGATTTCGGGCATGGACTTTTCATATTCCACCCATTTCAAGAAATCTTCAAAGTATCTGGCGTGTGATGCTTGATGGATTTTGATTTCGGCAGAGTCCATCATGCCTTCTTCGGGCATATAGGGATATTGGATGGATTTCATGTTTTTCGTCGTAATCGCCATTTCGACATTGTGAATCAGAGTCGCTTCATCGGTTATGGTGGCAACCTTAGGTTCGAAATCACATTTCATAATGAACACAAACGGATCATCAAAAAATTTCGTCAGCTTAGCAGTCGCAACGAGGAATGCACCACCGCGGATAGCACTAGCTTCTATGTACATTTGAACAATTTGATCACAGGCTTCGCGAAAATCCTCTTTGTTTTCGGCGAACCGGGTACGATAAAATAAATTATAATTTGGATTGGAAGTCAGTTCATGACCTGGTTCCACTACAAATCGTCCAATTTTTGTGGGGGCAGACTCTGACTTTGAATGTCGGTCTACTTTCCGCTTCACTATTTTTGTTAGTTCGCCATCTAAGAAGCTTTTTAAGGGACTTTCTTCATATTCGGTCCCAGTTAACGTCTGAAAATGTTTATGCCGTTTGTCGGCTTCTTCGCCTTTGCCCTCTACTTGTATTAAATAGAAGGAAAGGTTCTGAATAGTAAAATCCATGTTTTGTTCTCCTGACCTAAATAGATTCGTTTTACATGTAATCATCTATACATTCATTGTTACAGTATAGAAAAGCTGAAAAGGTTCGTCAATCGACTTATGAAAGTTCATTCTGGTGAGATACTACTTGATAAGAATTAAGTAAAGGTGGTGTGCTATGTGGGGAATCAATCTTTTTTTTCATTGGTGAAGAAAGGAAACAAGTCATCGTTTTTCGCTATGGTCGGGAACGGGATTCTGGCGATTGCAAAAGGAATTGCCTACTTCATTAGTGGCAGTGGAGCAATGTTTGCCTCGTCGATGCATTCATTAGCTGATGCAGTGAATCAAGGCTTTGTATTTATTGGAAGTGTTCTTTCTGAAAAACAACCGACGGAGAAGTTTCCGACAGGCTTTGGAAGAGTCATCAATCTTTTTTGTATGGTTGCGGTTATTGTTGTTTCCATTATGGCCTATGAAACCATTCGGGAAGGGATTCATTTACTAAGACATCCCGCTCATGTGAAGGGCATTTGGCTGAATGTGTCTGTATTACTACTGAATATCCTTATCGATGGTGCCATTCTTTATAAAGTAATGAAGGAAATAGGACAGGAAGCAAGAGCTGAAAGCACGGGTTTGGGAATTTTCTCAGGAGCGTTTAAAAACGTAAAGCGTGCGTCACCACCGACAAGGCTCGTATTTTATGAGGATTTGGTCGCTGTTTCTGGGGCTATCTTAGCCCTCGTGGCCGTATTGGTGTCCTACTTCTCTGCCTATCAGCTTTTGGATGGAGTCGTCACCATAGTCATTGGATTCCTCATGGTAGGAGTGGCTTTCAGGGTCGGTTATGACAACATGGTCGGTCTGATAGGGGTTGCTGCCCCGAAGGAAGTCGAGGACCGTATCGCAAGTGCGATCTTTGAGCACGAAGCAGTAATTGATATCTTCAAACTAAGGATCACTCAGGAAGGGCGATACTATCATGTTGAATCGTATCTTGAATTGAAAAGAGGATTACCACTTTCTGAAGCAGATGATATTAAATTCGCTATACAGGATAAATTAATGAGTGACCCGGATATTGCGGACGTAACGTTGGGGATCATCGAGGACGATGGAATTCAGGAATGGAAAGGAAGTAAACCGGAACCACAATAAGAAACAAAACATCCTGCCGAGAAGTTCAGCAGGATGTTTATTGGTTTGGAACTAAAATAATGTTCTTCTAAGATTCCTACAGTATACGATAGAGTCATAGATAGAACGGAATAGGCAGGTGGGGGAACGTATAGTTTGGTCTTGCTTCATGTTCATACTATAATAAAGAAAATCATAGAATAGATTATATTAAAGGGGGGATAGAATGGATGTGAATGAGGTACTGCGGTTATTTAAAGAGAGAGCACCCAGAATACTTGGAAGTGAAACATTTTCTGAATATGCTATTCTACTTCCTTTGATTGAGGTCAACGGCAAAACGCATGTTTTATTTGAAGTTCGTTCCTTGAACATGAGAAGACAACCTGGGGAAATTTGTTTTCCTGGAGGGCGGATAGATCGTAGTGATTCGGATGAGAAAGCAGCAGCTATTCGTGAAACATCAGAAGAATTAGGAATTCATACGGACTCCATTACAGATGTGTATCCACTCGATTATATCGTGTCTCCTTTTGGGACAATCATTTATCCATACGTAGGCAAAATAAATGCATCCCTAAAAGAGTTAAAACCGAATCAAGCTGAGGTGGAAGAAATCTTTACTACACCATTAACCTATCTACAGGAAAGGGAACCGGACTTATATAACATCAAGTTTAAGATGGAGCCCGAAGAGAACTTTCCGTTCAAACAAATCCCGGGGGGAGAAAATTACAACTGGCAAGCAAGAAATATGAAAGAACATTTTTACTACTATGAAGACAAAGTCATATGGGGGTTAACTGCCAGAGTTCTTCATCATTTTGTGAAACTTCTTTCGTAAATGGACTTTTCAATAAGCTGCTATCTATAATGATGTTTTAAATCGCAATCACTTCCACGAGAATAACGATTTTTAAGCATGATTTCAAATTTAAACAAAATCTTTTTAAAAAGAAATTCTACAATTACCTATACGTATTGACATTCGCTTTCAATAAATACTTTTTTCGATAGGGCAACATGTCGGAGAAAGTATTTTTGTTTGTAAATATGTAGCAAATTGAAGTGTTTGTAATAGGTTAAATGGAGGTAAAGACAAGTAAGCAAAAGATGATGAATATAAGGAGAGGGGAAATGACTATGATTATTCGTGCTAAATGCTGGAGAATGTTAAGTGTACAGGAAAAAATGTTTATCCTTAAAGCTGTATGTAATAAACATCTCAAGAAGTAATGAATAGGAATTTTCTTTATGCTCTTTAGAACAACTTGAAATTTCCTCATGTTCATGAAATCATTAAGCAGTCATTAAGGCGATGTATATACGGAGATTCCTATGCCGTTCATCTAAGACTCCTTTGCTTCTTTACTGGTAATGAATAATCTATCGATATCTTAAAAAACGTCCGGTTGATTTATTGGATGTTATCGATTGGTGGTAAGATCAAACCGAAATAATGAAGAATCAAAAAAGCCATATCGGAAATCGGTACACACTCTGTGGACTATAGCCAAAAGTGAACATGGCTACTTTGATCCAGCCACCAAGTGACTTTTCGTATTGTTCTTAAACGATAAAATAGGAAGGCTAAGCCCTTTCACCCCAGGACTTCTATTTTTATCAAAAAAATACATACCTCAACTCAATAAGTCCCCTGACTTCTATCTCAATTATTAACTTCTTATAAAGTCCCCTATCATCAATTTCCACTTTTCATTTAACATTTGGTAAAATAATATAGTACATACATATAAGGGGGACACCTGTGTGAAAGGATCAAAAGTAGTAATCATAGCCGTAATCCTTATGGCCGTTCTATTAAGTGCCTGTAACCGGAATGCTGCTGAAATGGTAGTGAGTGGTGGAGTGACAATAAATGAAAAGGCCAATACAATTACATTCAGAGGAGTGCTCACAGACAAAGCACTTGAACCGGAGACTCCGTTTCAAACCCGTTTCTACCTGCAGGGAACCACCATTAAAAACGCCCTGGGAACCGATCTGATTTATACAGATGAGGTGTTAAAGAGCCGTAAACAGGGAGAATCACCACAAGAGTTTGAGGTTAAGAAAACAGTAGACATTAAAAAACCGGAAGAAATTGATAAGTTGATGACTGAAATAAAGAATAAAGATAACGAAGCCGTCACGATTGAACTTGTTAATGATAACGGTCGAATTGACGATCAAGTTCTTCATAAGGTAACAAAGGAGCAGGACTGAAATGTCCTGCTCCTTTGTATCTTTCGATTATCTAGTGTTGACCGGTCTTTTTAAGGCATACAAATCATCTTCGAGAAGAAGGATCTTATCCATCAATACATCTTTAGAATCCATCACTCCCTGATTGTAGAGATAGGGACCAATCTCTTTCATAAAGAAATCAAACCAATTCCCAGCACCTAAATCTCCAATTTCATCCCCGGTCTGTTCATAATAAAATGTCTGGATTTGTTCAATCATTGTGTCTTTCTGTTCTTTTGGTATCTTCGTAAACATGAAAGATTTACCTCCCATTGCGTTTCATCCATCGTAACATAAGCGGGCCGATTATAGGGAAGAAGCTAAGCAAACTAAAACGAGTGACATTGTAAATATTCTTCATTACATAAGATGAAAGCCAGAGAAGAATCAAGAAATCAATTGTCATGACACTTACGAGTTTTGAATTGTTGAACGCTTCCCAATAAGTGAGCAGTGAATATCCATTTAGTAGATAGATGGACGAAGAGAATGCTAATAGTATAAGTAGAATACTGTAAACGTTGGATTTGAGAATCTTATGAATCCATTTAGGTTTACTCATTGATGAATGGGTGTTTCTCTTTCGTAAGAAAAAATAAGGAAGAAGACTGAATGCCCCCAAAACGAATGATCCTAGAACAAATGGCCATACAGGGAGCTTGTCTCGTTCAATGGGGATCAATAATGAGGCAAACAATAATGGGAAGAGGCCAAGGAAGTTAAAAACAGTGACAACAAGTGGATCCACCTCAGTAAAGTTACCCGTAAGCAAATCATGTACGATAGGATCACTTATAAAGCCTCTTCCAGGTGCAAGAAATAATGCATAAATTATTAATCCGAACCATATCCAAAACATATTATCCCTCCTACGAAGAATTGTACCAAAGGAAAAGATTTTTTGATAAATGGATGTGTAAAATAAATTATTACTTGATGATTTCACATCCTTCGATGAAAGCTTCCTGCTTACCTTGCCGAACATACTGAAGAATTCTGTCTTGTATCTTAGGGTTAAGAACGATTGTCAGGATTTAGTTTCCATAATTATACAAATTTATATGGAAGGATGACTTTCTTTCCAAAAGATCCACGGCACAGTTCCAAAATAATTGAATAATCGCCAAAATAAACAAGGAGATCCCCTTTATTTATCCAATATATAGTAAGAGAAGAACAAGAGGGGGAGAAACAATGGAAATCAACTCAATATATTTAATTAAAGAAAAAAATGGAATGAAGAAAGACTTTTCTATACTCCTATCCATGATGGACTATGCACGGTTCACTTCTATCAGCGAAGTTGAGAACTTACCGGTGGAAATGCTTGACTACCGATGTCACGATGAAGCAAATTCAATCGGGATGCTACTTGCCCACTTTGATGCAGTTGAAAAAATTTATCAGGTCCTGACCTTCGAAAATTTAAGTGATGATGAAATCGAGGAATACGCAACCACCTTGGAGCCTGCCTTAAGCCTAGGAAGTAAGGCAGCCGAATTGATTAATGGAAATAGAGTCGAATTTTACCTTGAGAACTTGCAAATGACCAGGAACAGAACGGTGGAGCAGTTCAAACAACTGGATGAGGATTGGCTATATGAAGAAACGGACTGGTGGTATGGTGAAAAAGGAAATAACTTCTTTAAATGGTTTCATGTATTTGAAGATGAAATCAATCATAGGGGACAAATACGTATGATCAAAAAACTTTATGCAAAAGAACACAATATTTCAATCGTGGACTAAATCCTTGTTCGCATTTTACAAAAAGACCCATTCATATTCTTGAGTTTTGCATGAGATTCTGTTATAGTAAAGATAGTTATTTTTGTTCGGTTAATATGCATGATTGAAGAACATTCGTCTTGAATCTTAATCAGAGCAGGAATATAAATATTTTTATGTGCAACTGCACTAGGAGGTACTTGTTTTATGTTACAAGGTAAAGTTAAATGGTTTAACGCTGAAAAAGGTTTCGGTTTCATCGAAGTTGAAGGTCAAGACGATGTTTTTGTTCACTTCTCTGCTATCCAAGGCGAAGGATACAAATCATTAGAAGAAGGTCAAGACGTTACATTTGAAATCGTTGAAGGTGCTCGTGGACCACAAGCAGCTAACGTTCAAAAGTAATTCAATTGTAAAACTCCAAACAGAGTACGTCGGCTGACGTACTCTGTTTTTTTGTGTCTACCAACGGTGAGTGGATACTCGACTCTTTTCAGTACTTCTCTTATACTGGTTTTTCCTGAAAAATTCTGTTACTGTACTGTTAACGATACTTTATTTACTGGAGTGCTGAATTTTGTGGAAAAACGCTAAGAAATTTTTAATTTTTATTGGAGTTTTCATAGGAAGTAACATCATACTAGGTTTTATTGCTGGTCTGATTTTAACAAATTTGTATCATAGTAATGGATATAAAGGGTCTCCCGTTATTGGGACCTTAATCAATGTCACAGCCGCAATACTTGCTGTTTTTATTGCGTACAAACCGTTAAGAAAGAAAGATCAGGCTTAACCTGGCAGGGTAATCGTTGTGAGTTCCTTCTCGCCATTCATATAATCAATTTATCTATGTGTATGTGCACACTTCATACCAGCAAGAATAAGCTAATCACACTAACCTTTCCGGAACAATCCTGGGAGGTTTTTCTATGTTAAAGGTGAATGAGGGAAATGTTCATCATTATAAGGAATCTATCCAGCGCATAAGAGTTATTGTGAATGTTCATTTTTTACATTGGGGATTGTTTTTAAAAGTTCCTTCGCTAATGGGGACGGGTTTCAACGAAAGAGACTAGTCAGTTGACTAGTCTCTTTTTAAGTATTCAATTGTGTCACTATGTTTTATTTATTTTGTTGGTTTTGTTGATTTTGCTGATTTTGTTGTTTAGCAGCTTTTCTAGCTCTTTCAGCAGCGTTTTGCTCTTGAGCAAATTCTGCTTCATTTTTTTGTTGTTGTGGTTTGTTGTTATTGTTATTAGTCATGTTTATCACCTCCGTCTACTATAATTTGCCCCGAAATGAAAAAAAGATACATAGATTTTTACATAAGCATATTTAGAGTGAGGGACGGACCTTGAAGGGGTCGTCCCTCACTTTCCAGTTACTTACTAGTTTAGCTCTTAGAAAAGGGGGGTATTAATAAGTTCGTGCATTTATTTTCACTACATACCTATTTCTACGTGATAGAGCTTCATCAACGAATTAAGGGGGAAGTCATTTGAAAAATTTCACACCGATGTTTTGGATTGCGATTACAATCGGCATCATTTTTGTGGCTTGGGGGGTTATTTTTCCTCAGGCATTGATCGATATCATGTCCAGTACTCAAGGAGTTCTTCTAGACAAATTTGGCTGGTTTTATCAATTTTCAGCTTCATTCTTTTTCATCATCGCCATCTTCTTCGCTTTTAGTAAATATGGGAAGATTCGATTAGGCAAGGACACTGATAGACCTGAATATTCCACATTGACATGGTTCGCCATGCTCTTTAGTGCAGGAATGGGAATCGGACTCCTTTTCTATGGTGTCTCGGAACCTGTATCTCATTATTCCACTCCACCTTATGGAGAAGGTGGGTCGATTGAATCAGCTAAAATCGGATTACGCTATACATATCTTCATTGGGGATTCCATGCCTGGGCGATTTATGCAGTCGTTGCATTGGCCCTAGCCTATTATAAATTCAGGAAGGACATGCCAGGACTGATGAGTGCCACGTTATACCCTGTCATTGGAGAAAGAGTGAAAGGTCCAATAGGGTATATTGTTGATATTGTCGCTGTGTTTGCCACAATTTTCGGTGTGGCAATTTCACTTGGAATTGGTGCACAACAAATTAACAGTGGACTTAATTACCTGATGGGAACCCCGATAGACTTTAAAGTTCAACTTATCATCATGGTAGTTGCAACGGTTCTATTTATCACTTCTGCTGCTACTGGTTTATCGAAAGGAATTAAATATTTGAGCAATGCCAATATGGTATTGGCGGTCTTGTTATTCATTGTCTTTCTCATCGCAGGTCCTACGCAATTTGTCCTTGAATTGTTTCTGACCACTTTTGGGAGCTATGTTCAAAACCTTCCTAGTATGGGATTACGCTTTTCACCATTTAATGTGGAGAATAATCAATGGGTGAAGGATTGGACGATTTTTTATTGGGCATGGTGGATTTCATGGACACCGTTTGTGGGAACTTTTATTGCGAGGGTTTCAAAAGGAAGGACTGTTCGTGAGTTTATCATCGCCGTCATCATTGTGCCTACAATCGTATGCGCCCTCTGGTTTGGAGTATTCGGAGGAACAGGATTGTATTACGACTTTGTTCAAGGAGTGGATGTAGCGGGTCAAAGTTTGGAGACGGCGCTATTTTATGTATATGATCAAATGCCTCTGAGTGGGGTCCTTTCAATTATTTCCCTAATCTTGATTATCACTTTCTTTGTGACGTCGGCCGACTCGGCAACATTTGTACTGGGGATGCAAACGTCTAATGGAAGTTTGAACCCTCCATTCTTCGTGAAGTTCAGCTGGGGGATTATACTGGCTGCCATTGCGGCGATCTTGATGGGAACTGGCGGCATCAGCGGATTGCAAGCAGCCACCATCATCACAGCATTGCCATTAGGCATTATCTTATTTGTCATGACATATGGATTAATTCTTTCATTCCAAAAAGAAATGAAAATGAAAAAGAATGGAACGTCTGGTTCTGGTAAGTGATTTACTAACAGGAGATGAAAAGATAAGTGATGAACCCTCTATTTCGTATAGGGGGTTTTTCTATTGGATTTTTTTCTTGATTTAAAAAAATTTACGCCATCGGCAATGACTTTGATAGGATTAAGATACTTATCAAAAAATTTTGAATAGAGGGAGAGTGTGGAATCAATGAAGCAGATTATCGCAATGGGTGGGGGAGGATTTTCCATGGAACCTGAGAACCTGCTTTTAGATCAATATATATTAAATCAGGCGGGGCAATTAAATCCAAGGGTTTGTTTTTTGCCTACGGCCAGTGGAGATGCACAAGGGTATATAGAGCGATTTTACAATGCTTTTCACTCGCTTTCGTGTAGGCCTTCACATTTGTCTCTATTCAAATTACCAACCAAAGATTTAGAGGGATTCCTTCTTGAAAAAGATATTATCTATGTGGGTGGGGGCAATACAAAGAGTATGCTTGCCCTATGGAGAGAATGGAAAATTGATTCTATCCTCAAGAAAGCATGGAAATCAGGGACGATTCTTGCAGGTTTGAGTGCAGGTTCGATCTGTTGGTTTGAAGAAGGAATTACTGATTCGTATGGCGAAGAATTAGAAACGATTAAAGGTTTGGGATTCTTAAAGGGAAGCCACTCCCCTCATTATGACGGCGAAAAAGATCGGCGTCCCCTTTTTCATTCATTTATCCATAAAGGGAAACTTCAAGCAGGCTATGGGGCGGATGATGGTGCTGCTTTACATTTCATTGGTGAAAGTCTTTATAAAGTAGTGAGTTCAAGAGTTCATGCTTCGGCCTATTGGGTCGAGATGAGAGATGGCGATATGCAAGAAACGGTTTTATCGACAGAATATCTAAAAAGACAAAAAGATAGTCTCTGATTCAGAATACTTCCAAGTTCGATGACATAGGGATAGTGATGAGTCTTTTTCTAAGGAGGAGAACATCATGTCTGAAGACAAACGAAATACTCCAGGTGACTTAGTAAAGAACACGTCAAAGCAAGCCAGCGGACTAGTCAATAAAACGGCAGACACAGCTAACGAAATAATCAAAAGTGTTAGCGGTAAAGGCGGGCTTGTAGGGAAAGTGTCAGATACATCGGCAGATTTTGTGAAAAATGTAAGCAATACAGGGAACAAAATGGTCGGGAAAACAGTAGACACGGCAAGCAAGGCAGTCAAGAGTGCATCAAATAAGTTATTTAAAAAGAAATAAGTAAACGAGAGAAGCAATTTCCTATGAAGGGATTGCTTCTTTTGTTATTCACCTCAAAAATTATGAATATGCTATGATAAAATAGGGATAAAAATTCGGTTTCAAAATGGAGGATGAAAATGATTCACATTCGTTTTATTTCAGCTACCGATACATATGCCATTAGACAACAAATCTTAAGGCCGACGCAATCTATAGAGGAGTGTCAATACGAAGGAGATTTAGACGACAGTTCCTTTCACATTGGCGTTTTTGAAGGAGAAGTGCTTATCTGCATCGGTTCCTTTTATCAGGAGGAACAACCGGGTTTGAATGGATATCTGCCTTACCGGTTAAGGGGAATGGCCACCCTTACGGATTACAGGGGGAATGGCATTGGAAAGCAGCTCATCGAATACAGTGAAAAGGTCCTTAAAGATAAAGGGTGTGAAATGTGGTGGTGCAATGCCAGAATTTCGGCTGGGGCATATTATGAGAAATTGGGATTAATTCAGTTGGGGGATGTATTTGAAATAGAACCAATCGGGCCGCATGTGATTATGTATAAACAGATATGATCGTCGGGATGGAGGCGATCATATCTGCTCCTTAACCTTCTTCTTGTTCAACCTCAACGTTTTTGTCACGTCATAAATAAACAACCGGGCAAGCCCGGTTGTCTCTTCAGTATCATTCTTGAATAGCGGATCTTCTCAATTTAATAAACTTCACTAAATTTAACACAATGGTTTTTGTTACCGCGTAAAAAGGAACGGCTAGGATCATTCCAAGTATACCCGCTAAGTTTCCTGCCACCAGCAATAAAATGATAATCGTTGCTGGATGAGTATCCAGGCGCTTTCCTAAAATCAGGGGTGAAAGGAGGTTCCCTTCTATTTGCTGTGCAATCGTGACTACCACGATGACGAGAATGGCTTTCGTCGGTGAATCAAACAGTGCCACTATGATGGCAGGTGCAGCCCCGATAAAAGGACCGATAAATGGAATGATATTTGTTACCGCCCCTATTAACGCCATCACCAATGCGTAGGGAAGTCCAATGATCAAATACCCGATAAAAGTCAGGGTCCCTACAAAGGAAGCTACCGTCAATTGTCCCTGTATGTATGCGGCAAGTGTATCACTCGTATCCTTTAAAGTGTTGATCCCTTCTTCCCGGTAGGCAGGAGGAAGGAATTTTGAAATTGCCTTAGGAAATTTATGGCCGTCTTTAAACATAAAGAATAAGAGAAATGGGACGGTGACGATCAGTATAGTAATGCTGGTCAGAACACTTACTAATCCTTTAAGAGCAGTTGTAATATTATCTGGTAAAGTATTGGCAAAGTCCATTAACTGTTTTTCTACATCTTTAAGTGACACATAATCTTGACTCATCATCCATTTAAATTGTTGAGTCTCAGATAAGTATTCGATAAAATTCCTCGTTTGTCTTGCATACTCTGGAAGTTCATTGAACAACCCTGTTATCTGTTTCGAGAGAATAGGCGCGATATTCCCTATAATTAACACCATCACACCAATTATAGCTGCATAAAGCACGATTATGGCAATGGTTCTCGGCAATCTTGCTTTTTCCAGAAGATTGACTAATGGATTTAATAAAAAATACAGAAATCCTGAAATGATGATCGGGAAAAATAATGTTGAAGCGAATACGACAATCGGTTCAAATAAAAATGAAATCTTTGTTGAAACATAAATAATGGTAAGAATAATGAGAACCTGCAGGCTCCATGAATACATCTTTTTTTTGGTCAAGCTATTCACCTCTATCTATCGACTTGTTTGTGTGATTAAGTATATCAAATACTGAAAGGAAAACCCTACTAATAAATATAAGATAAGGAGAATTATTTTGTGAGAAAAATCATTCTAGATGAGTTGAAGAATATCGAAAGGGAAGAGAGAGTAAGGATTCTGTATGCAGTCGAAGCAGGAAGTCGGGCATGGGGGTATCATACAGATGAGAGCGATTATGATGTCCGGTATATATATATACGGGAGGTTACCGCATATTTAAATCTTCAAGGGACCAAGGACGTTATTGAAAAATCTACACACGATTCCATTGAATTCAGCGGATGGGACCTTAGTAAAGCACTCAAACTTCTTCGTAAATCAAACCCCTCTCTAATGGAGTGGTTAACAAATGAAAATGTGTATATTGCGCACCCGGACATAGAGAAAATCAGAAAGCTAAGAGACCAGACTTTTTCTCCAACCCGCTGTTTGATTCATTATTATCACATGGGTAAACGCAATATGGAAAAGTATTCGAAAGACGGGATTAAAGATTTAAAGAAAATGATGACAATTATCAGACCATGGCTTGCTTATAAGTGGATCAAAGAGTATCAAACGTTTCCTCCAAACGGGATGAATGATATGGTTGACCATATTAAGATGAATGAAGAAATGAAGGCTACCATCTCCTATATGCTCCTATCAAGAGTTAATGGGAAGGAGGTTCCTTTTCCATTTTTAATGTATATGGAACAATACATAAGAAAAGATTTACTAAAATTGGACGGGAATCTGGAGGATCTACACCTACATAGCAATGACTCTTTTCATTGGGAAGATATAAGCGAAACTTTCTTAAACATTTTAGAAGATGTATGGGGTGTACATTTAGACAGGAAGGGTTAACAGGAACCTTGGATATGCATAATAGCACCTTCTTTGGGAAGCATAGAAAAAAAGATTCTTACTGAAGGTGCTAATATGAGTTCGTTTAATAAAAGGAATAGAAGAATACCAAAGCAGTTGCTTTCAGATAAAGAAGAAGTTGTGCCTGAATTTCTCACTCTAGAAGAGAAAATCTCTTATTTTCGTAACGGTCTATTTAATACAGATGATTTAAAAATAAGAGAATTAACCTTTAACAGTAAAATAATGACCATTATGTTTATTGATTCAGTCATTGATAATAGGAGCTTACAGACGTATATTATCCAACCCATATTAGAAAAAGGCTCCGGTGATATACGTGATGTCGTAAGTAGTAATAGCATCAAAGAAACATTGTATTTAGACGAGGCCCTCAGCGCAATGGTGGATGGACACTGCCTTTTACTAACGGAAGACAGTGAAATCCTGACCTTAATTTGTATGCCAAGAATTCTTACTAATCGTTTCGAACCAGTAAATGAAAAAGTGATTAGAGGGTCGCATCAAGGATTCAGTGAAAATATCACAGAAAATGTGCATCTTATAAGAGAGAGAGTTTCAAGTCCAAAACTGACTGTAAAATATTCCAGTATAGGAGAAACGACAAGAACAAAATACGCTTTAGTTTATTTATCGCATTTAACAAATCCAGAATTGTTGAAAACGATTGAGGACCGGATTAATTATGTTCAAGCAGATGCGATTCAATCACCTGGATATTTTGAGGAATTTTTAGAAGATAATTCGTATTCTCCATTTCCGCAGTTTTTAAATACGGAACGACCGGATCGGGTAGCGGGTAATCTAATGGAGGGCCGAATAGCACTACTAATGGAAGGAAGCCCTACAGTTTTACTCTTACCAGTGAATTTCTTCTCTTTCTTTCAAACATCAGAGGACTATAATAACCGGGCATTTATAGGTTCATTTGTAAGATTCATTAGATTAATCAGTTTTATTGCAACACTATGTTTACCTGCTTTTTATATAGCTGTCATTTCCTACAATTATGAAATTATACCGGTAGAAATAATATTTTCGATTAAAAGCTCCCTGGAGTATGTACCTTTCCCTCCATTGATTGAAGCGGCCATTATGCAGTTAACATTGGAATTGCTCCGGGAAGCAGCCATTCGACTACCCAATCCCATAGCTCAAACTATTGGGGTGGTAGGAGGTCTGGTAATTGGAACAGCTGTTGTAGAAGCGAATCTCGTTTCGAATACGATGGTAATTGTCGTAGCGATTACTGCTATTTCTTCCTTCGTTATTCCATCAAATGAATTGAGCACATCGGTAAGGATCTTAGGTTTTCCTCTCATGATTTTTGCTGCTTTATTTGGGGTTCTGGGAATAGTAATCGGGTTGATGTTGCTGTTAATCCATATGTCGACGCTTAAATCATTAGGCCAATACTATTTATATCCCGTTGCACCTTTGGATTTTAAGTCGCTAAAAGACACCTTTATTCGTGTACCCATTTGGCTGATGAAAGAAAGACCAAAGGATTTGAAGCCACAGTATAAGTGGAAAACGACGGATCCTCGAGGATGGAAAAAAAATGAAGAATCAGACTAATCTTACCTCCATACAATTGATGTTATTCATTGTTCAAACACAAATTGGAGTAGGGGTTCTTGGCCTTCCATTCAACGTATTTTCCATTTCCAAAGGTGATGCTTGGATTTCAGTATTGCTGGCTGGTATTGTTGTTCAATTACTTATAACGATTTTTTGGGTCTTGGGCAGAAGATTCCCTGCTAAATCCCTTTTCCAATACTCCATACAATTGGTTGGAAAAGCAGGGGGAACATTCATAAATGTTTCTTATGTTTTTTATGGAGTGCTTGTAACCGGCCTTATTTTGATGTATTCAACTGCCATCATCAAAACGTGGGTGCTGACACTTACCCCCAAGTGGATCATTATGCTTCTTTTGATGGGAACTGCTGTTTATTTAGGAAGGGAATTATTATCTGACATCTGCAATGTTTATGTTGTTGTTTCGGGGTTGATTTTCTTTCTGATCTTCATATCTATCGTTGTATTGATCATTTACCCTGTTGATTGGAGGTATTTACTTCCAATTGGGCACTCAGGTGGAACCAATATTCTTAAAGGGATAAAAGAAGCATATTTTTCCATGCTTGGATTTGAATTACTTTTGTTTCTTTTTCCTTATTTTCAGCATAATGGGAAACGATCCGTTTTATTCTCAGCTTCAATGGCCAATCTTTTTGTGACATTGCTCTATGCTTTTCTCACCATTGTCAGTCTTATAACGTTCAGTCCTGAAGAATTAGTCATTATACCTCAGCCGGTACTTTATTATGTGAAATCCCTGTATTTGCAAATTGTAGAGAGAATCGATTTGGTTTTTGTTTCCCTTTGGGTGGTAAGTGTTATAACTTCATTAACCAGCTACCTTTTTTTATCAACTGAGGGAATCGTCCATACTTTTAAACGAATCAAACGTTCCGTCATTACAATTTTCTTTGGCAGTTTATCTTTTATCATTGCCTTAATTCCCAATAAAGAATCAGAAATGGAGTTGTACAACAAATGGGTGATTAATACATCCTATCTATTCATACTTGTCATTCCATTTCTTTTATTAGGAATCTCTTTTATTTTCAAGAAAAAGGAAAGAGGGGAGAACGCATGAGGAAAAAGTGCATTATAGGATTAGTTCTACTTATCATTAACCTTTCTTTGGCAGGGTGTTGGGATCAACGGTTACTGAAAAACGGGAGGCTCGTTTTTTCCTCTTCCTTTGACATGGTTGATGAGGATACCATTAGAGCGACTGCCATCATTCGTGACTTTAAGGATCGAACCCCTACTAATGTGGTGGTACAAGGTGAAGGGCAAACGATTCGTGAAACAAGAATGAGCATGGATAGGAAAATTTCCGGAGTATTTGAACCCTCAAAAAACCGCGTGTTCTTATTGGGGGAAGAATTAGCTAAGAAAGATATTTATAAATTTTTAGATATTTTTTACCGTGATCCCAATAGCTCCATTTCTGCTAAATTGGCCGTGGTGGATGGAAATGCGGGAGACATCCTCACTAAATTGAGTGAGAAAAATGTGTTGATATCAGAATTCATTATTGAATTACTTACAAGTGCGGAAGTCTCTACAGGAATTCCTAAACAGAATTTACAAACGGTTTGTACAGTAATGTTTGATGAAGGAAAGGATTTCGCTCTTCCTCTCATTAAAATGAAAGATGGAGAAGTTGTATTAGATGGAACAGGAATTTTTCACAAGAATTCACTAACGGGTACCTTATCCTTTAAAGAATCATCTTTATATCTACTTATGAACGATCAGAAGGCAAAGCGAACACGATTCGTTTCAAAAATAGACAGTGATAATAAAATGAACATTGACAATTATATTACGTACAATGTTTCTAAATCTAAATCAAAGCTTAAAATTGTCTCGGACACACCAGAAAACATTCAGGTGGAAATCGATGTAAAGATGGATATTTCAATCGTAGAGTATCCTAAGGACAAATTGACTGACAAGAGTAAACTCAAAAAACTAAATAAAGAAATCTCAAAGGATTTAACTGAAGATGCAAAAAAAATGATTGAAAAAATTCAACTTGCCAACTCAGATCTATTTGGAATTGGCAGAGAATTGATTGCTTATCATCCAAAAACATGGGAAAAAATAGATTGGGCAGAAACATACCCCACCATTACCATTGTTCCGACTATAAAAGTGGATATCGTGGGTCATGGGATTATTAATTAATATGTATTTTATATAAATTATCAAAAATGTCCAGCCTTTAATATTCTATGGCCGGACATTCTTATTGCATTTATGAAACGATCTTTAAACCAATAATACTTCCTATAATGCAACTAATAAAAAATAATCTCTTTAAATCCTTTGTTTCCCTGAAAAAGATCATCCCGATGATGACAGCTCCTGCAGACCCTATCCCGGTCCAGATTCCATACCCGGTACTAACTGGGATATCAAGTAGAGAGAGGGACAATAAATAGAAGCTTATTCCTCCTGCTGCGAAGCTAACGATGGAAGGAGCAAGCTTCTTGTATCCTTCAGAAAGCTTCATAAATGTTACCATCACAACTTCAGAGAACCCGGCAAAAATGAGAAATATCCACGCCATTAATAGGACCTCCTTGTATCTTGTTCCTCTTTATCACTCATTTTGAGGCCGATCACCCCGAAAATGAGTAGTGTGATAAAAGCGACTTTCAACGCGCTAATCCCCTCATTTAGAAATACCATTCCCACAACAGCAGTGCCTGCGGCTCCGATTCCGGTGAAGACAGCATAAGCAGTCCCGATAGGCAATAATCTCATGGAATTAGAGAAAAAATAAAAACTTACCAATATGAGGAGAGCCGTGATAATACTTGGGACAGGTTTTGTAAACCCCTTTGAAAGGGATAGCCCAGTAGCCCAGCCAATCTCCAAAATTCCACCAATAATAACGTATATCCAACCCATGATGCTACTCTCCTTTACGAAATGATATACCTAATTCATAAACCTTCCAAGCCGATTCAATTCGTTGCCTGAAAATTTCTTCTGTGTAATAGTGATGTTCTAAAAACACACCATCAACTAAACATAAAAAGGAGGCAATAAATTCATCCTCCTCGATTTCACTAAACAGTTGGTGTTTTATTCCTTCTTGGTAAATTGATACCAAAATCGCTGTTGTAACCATTTCAAACTGAATGAATTGTTTTTGAATAAGATCTTTAAAAGTCTCTGGAGGAAAGAATGTCACCCTCTTCCATAGCAGAGCTTCTTTTGTTGTCATTAATCTGTGACAAAATAATTCAAAGAGTATTCGTATATTCCTTAGTGGCTCATTAAGATTCATTTTTTCCTCGGCCCTCTTATAGGCCATCACTTCAGACACACTTAAATCCTCAATCACTTCAATAAATAAATCCTCTTTGCTTCGGAAATGGTTGTAAATGGATGGCTTTTTGATACCCACCGCGGTTGCAATTTCCGTTAATGAGGTATCCTCGTACCCTTTTTGGCCGAATAAATCCAATGCGACATCTTTAATGAGTTGTTTGTTGTCATTTTTCATGTTTATTCACCTCTTTCGCTAACTAACTAACGGTCGTTAGTTTCATTGTAAATACATTTTTGAATTTATGCAAGTGGGGGAGAAATAATCCACAATTCAAAATAATCGAATGTATTTCAGGTTTCTTACATATAATCATTTGTTGATTTTATATGGAAGGAAAGGGATGTACATGATGGGCTTACGGGCGAAATTTGTGATACTTAGTATGTTGCTTGTTCTTCTGGTGGGGCTCTTTATTCTGAAGCTGGTGGTTATCAGCCAGGAAGATTGGGTAATGATTGAGGAAAAGTATTTTCCGGCGAATGATAAAAAAGGTGCGGAAGGTATTAAATCAGGGGAGATTATAGATGAAAACAGCAGCGATCCGTCATGCTCTATGAAATTTGATAATGGTCAAACCTATAAGCTGGATTGTGATCAATACTTAGATTTTAAAATAGGAGAGAAGGTCAAAATAGTTTCAGTTGTAAATAATTATGTGAAATTAAGAAGGAAGTAAGTATTACTGAGATACATTCCTTTCGCATGGTAAAATAACAATAACAAGTATTAAATGATAAAAGGGGTTGATTAGACGAATGAATAAGCGTGATCTCGTTCAATATTTTATTGTTAATAAGGAACTGAATATGTCAAAGGGGAAAACGGCAGCGCAAGTGGCACATGCAGCTACTCTTAGTACGCTGACGATGATGTCACCTGATTCACCTTTTCAAAATCGACAGGCAGACTTTGTAGAATGGGTGCAAACAGGAATGAAAAAAATTGTTCTAAAGGGAAAAGCCGGTGAGCTGGAGAAATTAGAGGGTGATGGATATTTCAGTATTCATGATAGCGGGTTAACTGAAATTAAAGAGGGATCTTTAACAGTAGTGGCACTTCCGCCCATGGAAAAGTTTGAAGGAAAAGAGATTGTCGGGCACTTAACATTATTAAAAAACTAGAGATGAAGGAGGAGTTATTTCATTGTTTTCTAAAGTGGATACAGTACATATGTGTGTAAATGATTTGAAAAAGTCTACTCAATGGTATGTAGAGGTGTTGGAGTTTGAGCAAGTTTTTGATTCGGGAACGTATGTTGTGTTTCAAATAGGTCAAGGAGACTCTACTCTAACCGTTCAAGAGGGAGAGGTCCGTCCCTCATCCGTCAAGCCGATTCTCTTTTCTGATGCGCTGGAAGAAACCCGGTTAAAGCTTGTGGAGAAGGACGTAAAGGTTGGAGAGATAAAAGAGGATGGGGAGGTTACATTTTTTGAGTTTTGGGATTTAGATGGAAATGGTTTTGAGGCTTGTCAGTATATAACGTTCTAATCCGGTCTGTGTTTCATTTCATTACATTAGCAGATTCAGTGAGGAGATTAATTAATGGGTTACATAGAAGAATTAAGAGAAATTGTTGGACCGCGCCCCCTCATTTTAGTTGGATCGGTAGTCATTATTTTAAATGAGAGAAAGGAAGTGCTTTTGCAACAACGGAGATTTCCAAATGGTTCATGGGGACTGCCTGGGGGATTAATGGAATTGGCAGAATCAACGGAAGAGACCGCGAGAAGAGAAGTGAAGGAAGAAACGAATCTGACATTAGGTAAGTTACATTTGTTAAACGTGTATTCTGGTGCGGATCAATACATTAAAGCTGAAAATGGAGACGAATTTTATGTAGTCACCACTGTCTACTTTACAAATGATTACGATGGAGAAATGAAAGCGGAACACTCTGAATCCATTCAACTAAAGTTTTGTAATCTAGAAGAATTACCTCATACTATTGTGAGAAGCCACCAGTGTATGCTGAATGATTATAAACAACATTTATACATAGCCAAGGGTGAGCAGCGTTGCAAAAAAGAAAAATATTGCACACCAGAGGGATAGTCCCGTGTAAAGATATCTCTCCAATGTGAAATTTAACAGGGTAATTCAGCCCCTGTCAGTGTGCTTTGAGGCTTTTTAGTGAATTATTCTATAGAGAGAAGCGTTTATTTTAAAGTATCTAGATACGCATAATATGCGGCTAGTTTTTCATTGTTGTTAGCAGCCCGACCGTTCCCTTTTAATGATTTACCTATCGCAAAATATTCTTTATGAACAGGTAGAACGTGAACGGTAACAGCTGGACGCCCTCTATGCCTATAATCCTGAGGAACGTGAAGCATGGAAAATCGTTTCATAGAAATGCCTCCTTTAAGGAGAAAGCTATTCTACCCATTTATTACAATTTAAGTAGAATCAATAGTCGTTTAACATTAACATAGTGATCCATTTGATTCAAATTTCAGATTATTACCTACAATTCAACGTGAAAAAATATTTTAAAAGTACCCCCATGAATGGAATCCTTCTTTCGTATTCTTTGATAAGATTGCATAAGGTTTGTAGCCATGCAGAGTAGACACACAACTTGGGAGGTATTTAAAAGTATGAACATTGATGATGTACTAGAAGATACCGTAGAACTTGGACAAGAGGATATAAATCGCCCAATCTATCGCATTGATATTGATAAACTTCTAGATTTGACAAGTGATATGTAAGAGGAACATTATTATTAAAAGAGAAAAGGCCAGCCTTAATCCAGGCTGGCCTTTTCTCTTTTTGTTTTAGTCATGTCTTTTGTGTTTGTTTAGTAATTCTTTAAGAAGATTGATGATGGTGGCACGTTCGTTTTTATTAAAGGTTTGGGTCCATCCTGAGATAAGTCTTTCTTCTTCAGGTGATAAGTCTCGCTGCAAACCATCAACAAAGACTTCTGTTATTTCACCTCTTGCATAACTGGGATTGATAGATTCATGTTTCATCAAATTACCTCCTTCTTTCTCCTATACTCTTTTCCCTTTGCAAAATTAATACAAACTTCCTAACTCTCTTGTTTCAATTTTGGTTATGTTATGAGTCGATTAAGGCAAGGATAGTAAGAAAAATCTAAGGAGAAATCAATGTCTCTTCCTTTCTTCATTTCCATATTGATCATACTGATTTATATTGTCATTTTTATGAAAAAAAAAGCTTTCATTCACTTCAAACTCCATACAGTTCATGGTGTTATCGATCATTTCAACGAATTACAATACGATGATGACCAATAAGCTGGAGTGGTTGAGGGCATCAGAGGACGTCACTCAATTTATCAGCCTATTGATAAACAGGGAATGCATTTTGCCACTGGTCGGAATTGTCATGGTGAATGGTTACTTGAATTACAGAAATAGAACTCATCGATTTTTATTATTTGTATGCTTGTTATTCTTTATCAGTGTATTGGATTTCCTTCACATACACTTTAAAACCCTTGAGTATCCTCAATGGAGCCTGTTAAATACAGTTATCATGAATGGTACATATTTATTGATTTGTATTTGGATAGGCCTGGGACTTTATAATTTGCAGAAAAAGGAGGAAAGGGATAGTGGACAGAATCTATGAGAGGTCATTTGACTTAAACGAGTGGTTTATCATCATTAGTCTCATCGCTCTCCTTTTTTTGATCTGGATCACTCCAAAAATATTTTCATTCCTGGAAGGGTTAAGTTATTATATTTATGGCATATCAATAGGAATGTTCTATGATCATACGATTAGTATTCCTCCTTGGGATTTTTATGATGTCAATGACAGTTCCGCTTACCAGGCAATTGACATTATAAGTTACATCATGTATGGCCCTTATAGTTATTTCTTCATATACATATATATAAAGCTAAAGATAAGAGGGATTATGAATCTTGCTTATTTATTGATTTGGACAGCTTTTTCTCTCTTGATGGAATGGTTCACGGTCAGAATCGGTATATTCCATTTCGATAAGGGGTATGAAATGTATTGGTCGATTCCCATATATATGTCGGTTCAAAGCATTCAACTATTATTTCATCATAAAATAAACAAGAGTGACTAGTGTTTGGAAATATCAAAAAAACCAGAAGCCATGTCGACATAGCTTCTGGTTATTCATTATAGGGGAAGGACCACTTCATATTGATTGAATCCAATGTCTTCAAGAGCCTGTTTTAAGCTTGAACTTGTTTTTAAATCGTCGAAGGTTATACCTAGATTCCCTAAAGTATGGGCAACTTCAGGACGGATACCTGTCAATACCGACTGGACACCCATCATTTTTAAAGCATTTACAATTTGATAGATATTATGCGAAATCATCGTATCCATGATTGCTACACCGGATATGTCAATAAATAAATAGTCTAATTGCAATTCAGAGCTTTTCTTAAGTGCCGTTTCCATAACAGAGCTTGATCTTTGAGTATTAATTTCCCCGACAAGTGGAAGAATCGCAATTTTGTCAGCTATCGGCACGATCGGTGCTGATAGTTCATCCATAGCAGTATGAACAAGGGCCAACTGATCATTTTGCTGCTTTATAAATAACTCATTGAAAAGATAAGCAATTTCATCGAGTAAGGGATTTATCTTTTTGTTTGCTTGCAACATAATGGAGGCTGAAATTTGTTTGTCGATTTGCTCATTGAAAAAATCCCAAATGGCCGTACGGATTGTGGATAGAGTTTTTAAAGATTCGTTTAGGGAGATACCTTTCTCAATGGCTATTTCCCCAACTTTCTGAGTCCACTCTTTTATTTTAATGTGAGAATCCTTTTGCTCTTCATATAAAGATTCACCCAATATTTGTATTAATTCAATTCTCCACTCTGTGATCTTCTCCATTTGCAAACCTGAAAACTTAAGTTGTTCAGAGTAACGTTGTTCCTGATAGTCAATTACACATTTAGCAATTTCAGCTTTATGTGAAACGATTTCTTGACCCAGATATAATAATTCATCTCTCATTCTATTCAGCCAACTCCTTATTACTGCTCATTTATTTAAAACATTCGAAATAATCTCTTTTAATGGTAATATAGTATATCATAAAATCTAGTAGAATTATACCTTTCTCAAAGCATGGTTTGTATGGACATTATAAATAACTACTTAAAAGAAGGAGTAAATGAAATGACTCATATATGTTTAGTAAGGCATGGTCAAACAGAATGGAATCTCTTGGGTAAATTACAAGGTCAAACAGATATACCCTTAAATGAAACTGGAAAGCTTCAAGCGGAAGAATGCAGAGAATTTTTGAAGAAATCACAGTGGGATGTGCTCATAACCACTTCTTTAATGAGAGCCAGAAAAACAGCGGATATTATCAATGAATCACTGGAACTTCCAATAGTTGAAATGGATCATTTCAAGGAACGCCATTTTGGTGAGGGAGAGGGACTGTCCCGAGAAGAAAGAGATGAGCGATTTCCTGACTTTATCTTTCCGAATATGGAATCGTATGAAGAGTTGATCCAGAGGATTCAGGACGGGCTGAAAGAGATTCATGCTCAGTTTCCCGGCAAGAAGGTACTGTTAGTTGCTCACGGTGCTGTCATCAGTGCAGTTTTACGGGAGTTTCATGAAGAGGAGGCAGTACTGGGGCATGTGAAGCTATTTAACGGCTGCCTTACCAATCTTCATATGAAAAATAAACGATGGGCAGTTCATTCCTTTAATGAAGTAGGTCACCTATCGGAGCATTCATAAAGTTGAAAGCAGGTAATTTTCTGGAAAGATGTTATGAATTCTATTATAATTTGAAGTGATAAGTGATAAGTGATATTCATGAAACGGTGTGATTTCATTGGCAATAATTTTGTTTGATGGCATATGTAATTTTTGCAATAGTAGTGTGCGATTTATTATTGAACGTGATCCTGAAGGAATCTACCAGTTTGCTTCCTTACAAAGCGATATTGGTCAAAAATTATTGAAGAAGCACAACGTTCCTTATACTACAGATAGCATTGTTTTAATTGAAAATCATAAAGCGTATGTGGAATCAACCGCTGCTTTAAAGGTGTGCTCTCAATTGACATGGCCATGGAAGTTTTTCACTACATGCCTAATCGTTCCTAAGCCCCTAAGAGATAGGGTATACAGATGGATTGCCTTAAATAGATACAAATGGTTTGGAAAACAAGAGACTTGTGAGCTGCCTTCGCAAAACATAAGAGAACGCTTTATAGAATAGAGAGACTCGAGGAAATGCACCCGAGTCTTTTTGTTCCTTATTCAGTTTTAATTGTTTTAACCGAAACCCTTCTTCTAGTACGTGGACCATCAAACTCACATAGGTAGATGCCTTGCCAAGTTCCCAATAGAAGTTCCCCATTAGTGACGATGATTGTTTGAGAGTGTCCGACCGTACTTGTCTTTAAATGAGCAGCCGTGTTTCCTTCTCGATGAAGGTCGAGAGTATGTTCCCAAGGGTATACCTCGTCTAATCGACGTAGAAAATCTGTCTTTACATCGGGATCAGCATTTTCATTCACCGTGATGCCGGCTGTTGTGTGGAAGGATTGAACCACGACAACACCTTCCTTCATTTTTGCATGGTTGACGACTTCTTGGACATGAGTGGTGATATCAATCATTTCATCGCGTTTTTTTGTATCAATCGTAAGAGTTTTTATCATAGCAATGCCCCTTTCTATGTAAGTCTCATTCCTCTACTTTCCACTAAATGGCTTGCTTAAAACCAGCCATACTTTTTATTGAACTTCACTAGTTGGTATGTTCTGAATAATCGGGGAAACGAGTGTAATGTGGGGAGGATATTATCCCATAGTGCAACATGAATTTTCTGATTTTATAAATTTTTTCTGTTGATTCAAATTGAGGTTGGTTTGAATGGCTCGTTTCGGTCTACTCCTTCTATTCACAGGATGCCTCCTGATTTCCTATGAATGTGTGCCCATTACGCTCGAATGAAGCTCTGTAACACTTTCCGTCTTTTGTCTTATATAGAGCTTCATACACTTTTTCTTTATTATCAGTGGTATGAGTCTGAATGATTCCAATGATGGTTGAGTCGGGAGATACGGTTTGTAGAGATGTTTCAATGCTAGAGTGCAAAAGGAAGCGCTGATAGCCATATAGAATAATAACGCAAGCAACAAGTAAGATGAACATCCAGCGGAACCCTTCGAGTAGTAAAGTCTTATTCATTAGAGACTGCTCCTATCTTCTATACAATAGACAAATCCTATACATTCTCCATAAAATAAGGGCTAAGTAAAGCCCTTATTAATTCAACTTAACTTTTCATATAATCTTTTAGCAAGGTTTAAAGCAGCCGTGTTATCTCCATGAAGACAAATGGTATCCGCTTTAATTGATAATACCTCACCATCTGTTGAAACTACTTCTTGTTTCTCCACCATTCGTAAGACTTGCTTTTCGACTTCGTTTTCATCATGAAGTACGGCATTGGGAAGGGAACGGGGAGTTAGAGAACCATCAGATTGATAGGTTCGATCGGCAAATACTTCATGAGCAACATGCAATCCGATTTCTTCTCCTGCTTTTGTCAGCTCACTTTGAGAAAGGCCGAACAATGTTAATTCAGGGTCAAAGTCGTATACTGCTTTAGCAATCGATGCAGCCAGTTCGGAATCCTTCGCAGCCATATTATAGAGAGCACCATGAGGCTTAACATGTGACAACTTGCCTCCCTGTGCCTTGACGAAAGCGAGCAGGGCACCAATTTGATATTGTACAAGGGCATATGCTTCTTCAGGGGTGACATGTATCATTCTTCTTCCGAACCCTTGAAGGTCAGGCAACCCGGGGTGAGCACCAATCTTTAGATTGTGACTTAATGCATTTGTGACTGTTTGTTTCATTACGAGGGGATCTCCTGCATGGAATCCGCAAGCGACATTGACGGAGGAAACGAAGTTCATCATTTCTTCATCTTGTCCAATAGTATATGCACCAAAACTTTCTCCTAAATCACAATTTAAATCAATTTTCATTTTTCCATCCTTCCATCCATTAGAATGAATTGTAACATTCTGAATTCTTATTTATCATATCATAAATTTAATCTGGATGCTTTTTTGATAGAGTAGTGGAGAATGAAGGGAGAAAATGATTTTCTCATCAAATTTTAATCTTGTTCTAATAGTGTTCACTTTTTCACCCGTTACAATGAACCTTGCTTATGAATAAGGATTTATCACTCCTAAACAAAAAGAAAGTGGGGTAGCTTTCTTTTTGTTTAAATCTTTATTATGTAAGACCCATTCTAATTTCTTTCCTTTGGAGACAAAAGTTTTGCTGAAGCTTTTGTCTTCTTTTTGCGTATTTTTAGACATTATTGGGTTTTTATGGGTTAGAATGAAGGGGAAAGGAGGGGTCAAGTGGATCTTGTGTTTAAACAAAACCAGAACGTTTTTAATTACAGGGTAGTGGCCGTCTGGATAGAACAGAATCATATTTTATTACATAAACAAGGGGAAGACAGTTACTGGTCGTTGCCCGGTGGAAGAGTCGTCATGGGGGAAGCTTCACAGGAAAGCTTAAAGAGAGAAATGAGAGAAGAACTAGGGATTGAAATTCATGTAGAACAGTTGGTCATGGTGAACGAGAATTTCTTTACATATAAAGAATGGGATTTCCATGAAATTGGATTTTACTATAAAGTGAAAGCTATAGACAAGGCAATTTTTCAAAAGGACGCCTTTCATGGACTGGAAGGGGATCGCATATTATACAAGTGGATTCCAATTGAAGAACTATCAGAAGTACAACTATATCCTCAAGAGGTTAAAGGTATGTTATCACATCAACCAAAAGAAACTCTGCATATTGTGTCAAAGAAGTGATTTAAGTGGAAGGCAGAGAATAACATCTCCACCTATTAGACTATGTAGTACTACTTACTATGAATGAGTCAGTTTCAGCTTTACTTTATGAAACAATGATTTCATCTTTCCTTCGCTTCTTTTCGCCTTGGGGTGATGATTAATTACTTTTGTACGTAGAAAATAATTAATGACTTCTTCAGCCAGAATGAGAAGTACAAAAAGAGAAACAATTACGATTATCCAGGTCATATAAATTCCTCCCTTACGATCCCTATCATGTTTATGGATATATCTACCACATTATGAATCGAAATAAACATGTTTGAATCGTAAAGAAAGAGCATTCTTTATTCTACTCAACAGATGTAGCGGTGCAAATTAAAAAAACGGAGCCTGCATTCAGCTCCGTTTTTTCATCATGGTATGGATCCAATGGATCCTTAGGCCTTTTTAGTTGAGACAACTTGCGGGGGTGTTTCCGGAACTTTAATGAAAAACATTCCGACCAGGCTGGATAATAGGCTTAGAACTATGAAAATGATAAAGGTACTTAAAGTTTCAATCAACGCGACTATAGGAGGACCTAAAGCGACCCCTGTAAACCTCATTGAACTGTAGATTGAGGTGATGGTTCCACGGTGTTCTTTCTCAATTCCTTCTGTAATCAAAGCATCCAAACAGGGAAGGGCTGCACCCATTCCGATACCAGCAATGGAAAAAATACTCAAGATGACCCATTTTCCTTCAGTAAAGATTAATGGAATGAAAGCCACCGAACTCATTAGGGATCCAAATACGATGACCCACTTCATCTTAATTTTGCTCTTTCCGATCACTTTTCCGGTTATATAGGAGGTAAGGCATAAAAAAAGGAGTGGGACTGCTAAATATAGTCCCTTCATTACTCCATTAATTCCATAAGCCTGCTCTAAGCGGGTTGATAAATAATATAAAAATCCAAATAAAGTAAACATGGAAATGATTCCGATAACAAAGATTCCGAAGATCCATTTCTTTTCCTTCCTAAGGACGATTCCCACCTCATGAACAAATTCCTTAATGGTTTGCTTCGCTACTTCTCCTTTTTTAGCCGGGACTCTTACATAAACCACGATCAGTAGAATGGATAAAAGTGAAAATACTGGAATGGAAAAGAAGGGGATAAACCAAATCCAGGCGGCAAATAATGCACCAAGTATCGGGCTAAGAACTTTGCCGAATGTATTAGACGTCTCGATTAAGCCCAATCCCTTGGTGATTTGATCATCATCTTCATACAGATCACCGACGGTAGGGATGACGACCGGGAATGCACCGGCTGCTCCAATACCTTGAACAACCCTTCCTACAATGACAAAAATATAGGCGTTCGAACCGTATATGGAAGCAAATCCACAAATGAGGCCCCCGATTCCTGCAATGACTAAACTGGGTATTAAAATGGTTTTCCTTCCGAAACGATCGGATAAGTATCCGGCAATTGGAATGCAGAGTATGGCTATGATTGAGTATACGGTGATGATCAAGCTTGATTGAAATCCCGTAATGTTAAGCTCCTTTTCTAATTGAGGAAGAACAGGGATCAACATCGAATTCCCGAGTGTCATAACTAAAGGAATAGAGGATAACGCAAGTAAATCTAATTTTTTTTTACTTTCCATTTCGTGCACCTCATTCTTATTTATACAACTCTTATTTTCTTCAACAGGAGCAAATTCATACTATCTATTTATTTGATTGTAATATCATTATGTAAACATAAGGTTTCTCTCTTCTCTAAGTGAAAACTTACCGTTTTCTCATTCAATTTTAATGAAAGTGGAGGAAAATGACGGTAATGATAAAAGGGAGGTAAGAACCATGTGGATTCGAATAATTCCTATTTTATTTTTCAGTTTTACTGCCATTACATTAATGACGTATCAAGGTATTGAAATCTTTCAAGCGCTTAATGATTTTATTTTCAGCAAAAGTAAAATAAAATAAGACGTATTAAGCATTTAGAGCAGGTGATTTATGTGAAAAGAATTTTAGTCATAGAAGATGAAAAAAATCTTTCCAGGTTCATTGAACTGGAACTTAAATATGAAGGATATGAAGTGGGTCTCGCCCATGATGGAAGAGCTGGGTTAGAGAAAGGTTTAAACGAGGATTGGGACATAATCTTATTGGATCTAATGCTGCCGAATTTAAACGGACTTGAGGTTTGCAGAAGAATCCGGCAAGTGAAAGCTATTCCGATCCTCATGATCACGGCAAGGGATAGTGTAATGGATCGTGTATCGGGATTGGACAGCGGTGCAGATGATTATATCGTAAAGCCTTTTGCTATTGAAGAACTGTTAGCGAGGTTGAGGGCCGTATTTAGAAGAGCCGGAAATGAAGAAGCAGCTTCGGCTCAAATAACGTATCATTACCGAGATATCACCGTTCAAAAGGAGTCAAGGCAAGTATTTAAGCTTGAACATGAAATTGAGGTTACGAAAAGGGAGTATGACCTTCTACTCGCCTTTTTGGAAAATAAAAATATTGTTTTGACCCGTGAAGTCCTTCTAAATAAAGTGTGGGGGTATGATACCGAGGTTGAAACGAACGTAGTGGATGTTTATGTAAGATACTTGCGAAATAAAATTGATTCGCCTGACGAAGATAGCTACATCCAAACTGTACGCGGTACCGGGTATGTGATGAGGACATGAATACATTCCTGAATCGTTTTAAGCCCACTTCCCTTAAAGTGAAGTGGGCATTAGCGGCTGGTTCAGCCATATTCCTTGCCTTTTTCTTATTTAGTTTTTTTCAATATCATGCAATCAGTAAGTGGATGGTGGATGAAGAAAAAAATAATTTTGGTCGAGTTCTGGATGAAATTACAGTGTTTTTTAAACAAAAAGGGCCAAATATACAGCTCCAGGACATTTATGATAGCCGGGATTTGATGAAACAAATAGCTGAAAAGGACCAGACTATACGAATTTTAGATCGCCATGGGAATCAAGTATTGGAAATACGGGGAGAAAATGAATCGGCTTTTTATGTCCCTTTTCAACAGGTTAAGGAGAAGTCAGTTACACTCATTGAATCTGAGGAAAAACAAATGCTTATTGGGAGATCTCCGATACGTTCGAGTCAATTCAATGGATATGTTGAAATAATCCAGCCTTTAAATCGATATGAAAAAATCATGAAGAACCTGTTCTGGATGATGACCATCACTGGGGTATTAGCGCTCTTGATCAGTGCAGTTATCGGCTATTTCATGGCTAGAAGCTTTGTCCGTCCATTAAATAAGCTTTCTGAAACAATGAGATCAATCGAAAGGAAAGGATTTCATGAAAGAGTTGAGATTGTGAAGGCCCATGATGAAATCAGTGAACTATCCCAAATTTTCAATAAGATGATGAGCGAAATTGAGAAATCGTTTCAGCAACAGCAACAATTTGTTGAAGATGCATCACATGAATTAAGAACGCCGATACAGGTTTTAGAAGGACACCTCGCTCTATTGAACAGGTGGGGGAAAAAAGATCCGTCGATACTTGAAGAATCCTTACAGGTGTCATTGGAAGAACTAGAAAGAGTGAAAAGGCTTATAGGGGAATTGTTAGAACTTTCCAGGGCGGATCGGGAAAAGTTCGATCTGCAAAACGCTCGGGCCAATCCACAAAAAGTGGTTGATAAGGTTATTAGAGACTTTAAATTTCTACATCAAGAACACACTTTTGTATGCTTGGATGAGTTGGATCACGAAGCGATGGTGACAATTTTGCCAAGGCATCTGGAACAAATAATGATCATCCTGTTAGATAATGCCGTTAAATACTCTGATAAGCATTCAAACATTGAAATAAAGCTAGTTAATCGTGATGAAGATGTGATGATTGAAGTGAAAGACGAAGGAATCGGAATTCCAGAAGAAGATCTTCCAAAGATCTTTGACCGGTTCTACCGTGTGGATAAGGCCAGAAGTCGTGAAAAAGGCGGGTATGGTTTGGGGTTAGCTATTGCATCAAAACTCATTCAAAACTACAACGGTGGAATCTTAGCCTTAAGAAACGAACCCGCAGGTACCATTATACGCATCACTCTAAATTATGCTCATTAAATGTATCCGACGAGAAAAGACGTCTCAATATTTATCTGAGACGTCTATTTCTGTATATTGCATGTCGATGCTTTTAGGTATTTTCAGCTCCAATATGCCGTCCTTGTATTGAGCCACTGCGCCTTTTTTTTTCACTAGACAAGGGAGTGTGATGACCTGTCTTTCCCCCTGCTCAGGGATGTTCTCGATAATTGCCTGATTCGACGTGTGGAAAATTTTCAATTGCTTCATCCACTCTTCACTTGGAACCTGAAACCGGATGTAAATATCCTCAAAAGATTCAAAGACATTTGCTTGTATTGAAGTAGAAGACTGGGAAGACTGCCCCCGCTCAGATTTCTGCCCCTGATTGCCCATCGGGTTCATAAAGGATTGAGCCCCGTTCATCATTTCATTCGGATTCATCATACCATCCCATCCGCCCGGGAACATTTTTTTCATCATACCTTGTATATAGGAATCCATTTCTTTCGGATTCATTTGATTCATTTGTTCTTTCATGTCTTTATTGAAAGGGAATAAACTCCATGGGAACATGTGAACCACCTCGCTTTGATCTATATAGGCCAACTGCCATGATTGTTATATTGTATGCAATGCATGGGCGATGAGTTCATTTGCGGGAGGGAAGAAATGAAAAAGTAATTTAAACATATAAGGTTTATCTATCATTCTGAAAATCTTATTATCTATAAAAAGTTATGAAAAATAACAAAAAATATTTGGTTTTTTTTAGTAACAGTAGTAAGATGGTTTATGAAAAAAGTACCCTCAAATAAGGGATACAAGAAGGTGAAGAGAAAGCGCTTAATAAAATATTATTTCAGAATAGTCGATATAGAAAAAAGGTTTTCTTGTAATTTATTATGGGAATATAAGTAATATCCATATGCATAATACGGAAAACAAAATTTTGAGAAATTTGTCATTAAGACTTTATCTTACTACTGCACAGTGATAAAATGTCCTTGTAAGCGTTTTAATGTTTTTAAAATTACTATTCTTGCATAATGAAATATGGCTTTGAAATTGTAAGAATACATGATACCCAAATTATACTAACTGGCAAAATAGTTGGAGGTTTTTCACAATGAAAAAGCAATCGGCAAAAGGGGAACCGTGGCAATCGTTTTACGGACCTAACCTAGGCTATGTTATGGAGGTTTATGAACAATTTCTGGAGGATCCAACAGACGTAGATCCTGAATTGAAAGAATTATTCGAACAATGGGGCCCTCCTACAGCTGAAGACGTACAAGTAATCGCAAGTGCTCAGCATGGGGATACATCATTCACTCTGCCGGCACAACCGACTGCGTTAAGTAAAATGGTAGCTGCAGTCAAGTTAGCAGATAATATTCGTACATATGGTCATTTAGCTGCGGATATTAATCCCCTTAATGACCGAAATAGAGATACAAGAAGAATTGAACTATCTGAGTTTAATTTAGCTGAAGAAGATTTAAAGCAGATTCCTGTTGATTTCTTATGCCCGAATGCACCCTCCCACATAAAGGATGGCTTGCAGGCAATCAATCATTTAAGACAGGTCTACACTAAAAAACTGGCATTTGAATATGCTCATGTTCATGAGCTTGAAGAAAAGAATTGGTTAAGAGAAAAGATTGAATCAGAATCCTACTTCACTCCGCTTTCTAAGGAAAAGAAACTGGCGTTATTAAAACGGCTTGCCGAAGTGGATGGATTTGAAAAATATATCCACCGTACATTTGTTGGTCAGAAGCGTTTCTCCATTGAAGGACTGGATTCCATGGTGCCTTTATTGGACGAAATGGTTCGTTATTCAGTTGAATCAGGTGCTAAAACAGTCAATATCGGCATGGCACACCGAGGGCGCTTAAACGTCTTGGCCCATGTTATTGGTAAACCGTATGAAATGATCTTTGCTGAATTTCAACATGCCCCAAGCAAGGATCTGATTCCTTCAGAAGGATCAATTGGGATTACATATGGATGGACTGGTGATGTTAAGTATCATTTAGGTGCTGATCGCGAAATCTCACCTCTACAGTCGTCAACAGCGAGAGCACGTGTTACTCTGGCGAATAACCCAAGTCACTTAGAGGTTGTGAGCCCCATAGTGGCTGGTTACACACGTGCTGCACAAGAAGTTCGTGAAGATAAGGGTTATCCAGAGCAGTCACCGGAATCTTCCTATGCCATCATGATTCACGGAGACGCTGCCTTCCCTGGACAAGGTGTTGTAGCTGAAACATTAAATATGAGTCAATTACGTGGATATAACACGGGTGGATCCATTCACCTGATTGCGAATAATATGATCGGCTTCACGACTGAAAGCCGTGATTCCCGCTCGACGAAATATGCATCTGATACTGCCAAAGGCTTTGAAGTTCCGATTGTCCATGTCAATGCAGATGATCCTGAAGCTTGTCTAGCTGCAGCGGTGCTCGCCTATGAATATCGTAAAACTTTTGGAAAAGACTTTGTGATTGATTTGATCGGCTACCGTCGTTTTGGTCATAACGAAATGGATGAACCGATGGTGACGAATCCATTAATGTACTCAGTCATTCAAAACCATCCAAATGTTAAGAAACTATATGCTGAAAAATTAATTTCAGAAGGAATCGTCACAGAAGCAGATGTAGAGAAAATGGATACCGACATCGAAGAAGAATTAAAAGCGGCATACGATAAGGTACCGGCTAAAGACGATGATCCGGATACCGTTCTTGCTCCACCAGAGTACGTAGCAAATGGCTTACCGGAAATTAATACGAGTGTTGATTTTAATAAGCTTGAAGGTTTAAACGATGAATTGCTTCAATGGCCGGATGGCTTTAATGTGTTCAAGAAATTGGATCGCATTTTAAAACGACGCAGCCAGGTGTTTGAAGGTAAAGGGAAAATTGATTGGGCCCATGCCGAGACGTTGGCGTTTGCTTCTATCCTGAAGGATGGTACGCCGATTCGATTGACGGGACAGGATTCCGAGCGTGGTACATTTGCTCAACGCCACCTGGTACTTCATGATGAAAAATCCGGAGAAGAATACATTCCTTTACACAATCTAAAGGACAGTCATGCTTCGTTTGTTGTTCTTAATAGTCCTCTTACTGAAACAGCTGTTGTTGGATATGAGTATGGGTACAATGTCTTTGCACCAGAGACGTTGGTTCTTTGGGAAGCTCAATTTGGTGATTTCTCCAATATGGCACAGGTGATGTTCGATCAATTCATTTCAGCTGGCCGTGCAAAATGGGGTCAAAAAACCGGTCTGGTTATGTTGCTTCCGCATGGATACGAAGGACAAGGGCCAGAACACTCAAGTGCCCGTTTAGAACGATTCCTGCAACTGGGTGGAGAATATAACTGGACGGTTGCCAACTGTTCTACAGCTGGTCAATACTTCCATATCCTTAGACGTCAAGCTGCCATTTTACAAAAAGAAGAAGTAAGACCACTTGTAATCATGACGCCGAAAAGCTTGCTCCGAAATCAATTTGCAGCTGTCACAGCTGAGGAATTAGCCAATGGTGAATTCCATTCAGTTCTGGAGCAAAAGGGTCTTGGTGAGAACCGGGATGCTGTTGAACGGGTTGTATTATGCAGCGGGAAAATTGCGATTGATTTAGAAGAGAAGCTTCAAAATATTGATGATAAAGATTGGTTACACATTCTTAGAGTAGAAGAAATTTATCCTTTCCCTAAAGGTGATATATCAGCCATTCTGGAAAGATATTCAAACCTTAAAGAAATTGTATGGATCCAAGAAGAACCTAAGAATATGGGGGCATGGACATTTGCAGAATCACGACTCCGCGACATTGCACCTGAGGGTGTTGAAGTGCATTATGTCGGTCGTCGCAGACGTTCCAGTCCATCAGAAGGTGAACCAACCGTACACAAAAAAGAACAATCACGAATTATTAACGAAGCGTTAACTCGATAAGAAAGAGGAGGACATCACAGTGGCAGAAATTAAAGTTCCAGAATTAGCAGAATCAATTACAGAAGGTACAATCGCCCAATGGTTGAAACAGCCAGGGGATTATGTGGAAAAGGGCGAATACATCGTTGAGCTGGAAACAGATAAAGTGAATGTTGAAGTCATTTCAGAAGAAGCGGGTACGATTCAAGAACTTAAAGCTGATGAAGGTGATACGGTAGAAGTCGGTCAAGTTATTGCCATTGTTGGTGCAGGTGGAGAAGCTTCGGCTACTTCTGAAACAAAAGAAGAAGCAGCTGCCCCTAAACAGGAAGAGAAGAAAGAAGAGGCAACGGAAGAAGCACCAGCGAAAGAGGACAAAAAGAATCGTCCAATCGCTTCTCCTGCGGCTCGTAAGTTGGCACGTGAAAAAGGTATCGATCTATCCGATGTGCCAACAGATCCTCTAGGCCGTGTTCGTAAGCAGGACATTGAAGCCTATAATAGCAATAAGCCGGCTGAAGCTCCATCTAAACCTTCTGTTCAAGAGAAGAAGGCACCTGCGAAGAAAGATGATGGAAAGCCTGTTGTTCGTGAGAAGATGTCACGCCGTCGTCAAACGATTGCGAAACGCTTAGTAGAAGTTCAGCAAACAGCTGCCATGCTTACAACGTTTAATGAGATTGATATGAGTAAAGTAATGGAGCTGCGAAAACGTAAAAAGGATAAATTCTTTGATGACCACGATGTAAGACTTGGTTTCATGAGTTTCTTTACAAAAGCAGTTGTAGCAGCTCTTAAGAAGTTCCCATACGTGAACGCAGAAATCGATGGGGATGAAATTGTCCTTAAGAAATTTTATGACGTTGGGGTAGCCGTATCTACGGATGATGGATTGGTAGTACCTGTTGTACGCGATTGTGAACGCAAAAACTTTGCGGAAATCGAAGGGGAAATTATGGAACTGGCTACTAAGGCTAGAAACAACAAATTATCTCTTGGGGATCTGCAAGGTGGTTCATTCACGATTACAAATGGTGGGGTATTCGGTTCATTACTATCAACTCCAATCTTAAATGGACCGCAAGTTGGGATTTTAGGAATGCATAAAATTCAGCTTCGCCCAGTGGCCATTGATAAAGATACAATGGAAAATCGTCCTATGATGTACATTGCTTTATCGTATGATCATAGAATTATTGATGGGAAAGAAGCAGTTGGGTTCCTGGCAATGGTGAAAGATTTACTTGAGAATCCAGAAGACTTACTACTTGAAGGGTAAGTAGTCCTGATTGAATACGAGTAGATGAATGTTTGGCTGATTCATACATCCATTAGTGGATTATGGATCAGCTTTTTTTTCACGTTTTTTTACTAAGAGAATAAAATATGGATAACTAAAATAAAGTTTACCAAAGGAAACTCTTGGACGTGAATAAGAAGGGAAGATGTAATGATGAAAAACTTCAATTCAAAAAAAGTGATTCAGTATTCGTATCTATTTCATAAAATGGGATTATTGGATAATGAGCAATTCAAACAAATTGAGGAATACCATGGATCCAAGTGTAAGAAGCATAATTGACGAATGTTTCAAAAATGAAAAAAGACAGACTCAAGTGAAGATGAGTCTGTCGTAAAAATCGCATTTCAGGGGGTGAGATATAAGCTAGTATTCTTTTTAAATTTCATTGTCAAGATTTCCTAAAAGGCTTCAATCCTCGGTTGCGAATTTCTTTCTTAAGAAGCAATATCCAGTCTTGATCATTCCCTTGTTTCTCAGCATCACGATAAGCTGCCACCAACTGTTCATTACTTAAGATTTTCATGACCAACCTCCCAGGAATGTATAAAATATAGAATTTTCTATATTTTCTATTTATTCTACCGAGAAAACAGTCATTTGAAAAGGGTTTTTTATAAATTCCTTCTAAAGTAGTATTTTTAGTTATTATGTAGAAAAAGGTTTAGAGAAGACGATTTTTGTCTAAATAAAAAAGTTAGATTCATCGAGGTCATGTAGAACCTTGTCATCTAACTCCTACCATTAGCTATTCACCTAAGAGTAATAAAAGACAAAAGAAAATCCCGATTAATTAGTTTGAAAATTGTAATTTTTGTGATAATATTACACGCATAAGGAACTGAAATTGTTACCTCTTGATTACATATACTGAAAGGTTCCAGGCTTAACATGAATACACATAAAGGGGGATATTCATTTGTCGGAGATTTTACACGCAACTGTAGGTGAATTACTCGAAGAAAAAGCTCGTATACAGCCTGAGGTTGAAGCGGTCGTCTACGCAGACAGAGGATTAAGATGGTCTTATCATGAATTTAATCATCAGTGCAGGCAAGCTGCAAAAGGGTTTATGGATCTTGGGATCAATAAAGGAGATCATATCGCGATATGGGCTTCTAACACTCCTGAGTGGTTAGTAAGTCAGTTTTCGACGGGCAAAATGGGAGCTGTACTGGTAACCGTAAATACTAATTATCGTACTGCTGAATTAGAATATTTATTAAAGCAATCTGACAGTAAAACGATTATTTTGATGGAAGAGTTCAGAGGGGCTTCCTATATAGACATGTTATATGAAATATGTCCTGAATTGAAAACGTCTAAGCCCGGAGAATTGGAGAGTTCGAAACTTCCTAATTTAAAAAATGTAATTGTCTTAGGGAAGAAAGCATATCCAGGTACATATAGCTGGCAGGATATTATGGATAGAGGGGATGATGTTGAGGAAGGTGAGTTGGATGAAAGACTTTCGAGCCTATCTCCCCATGATGCCATCAACATGCAATACACGTCAGGTACGACAGGATTTCCTAAAGGAGTCATGCTTACTCACTCTAATATTGTAAACAATGGATATCATATTGCCGGGTGCATGAGATTGACGAACGAAGACCGTTTATGTATTCCTGTTCCATTTTTCCATTGCTTCGGATGTGTGTTGGGTACACTTGCATGTGTATCTGTTGGGGCTACTATGGTCCCATTACAGGAATTCGATCCGAAAAAGGTTCTCCAAACGGTGCAGGATGAAAAATGTACCGGCCTTCATGGGGTGCCAACCATGTTTATTTCCGAGTTAAACCTTCCAGACTTTGATCAATTCGATCTTTCCCATTTGCGTACTGGGATAATGGCCGGAAGTAACTGTCCGATCGAAGTAATGAAGGGCGTTATGGATAAAATGGGGGCAGATGAGATAACCATTGCCTACGGTCAGACAGAATCTTCCCCTGTCATTACTCAGACACGTACCCATGACCCGATTGAATTAAAGGTAGAAACGGTTGGAAAAGCCTTGCCAAATGTAGAGGTGAAGATTGTGGAGCCTGGATCGAACCGGGAAGTTCCCCATGGGGTACAGGGAGAGTTGTGTACTCGCGGTTATCACGTCATGAAAGGGTACTACAAGAATGAAGAGGCTACCAGGTTAGCCATAGATTCTGAGGGTTGGCTGCATACGGGTGACTTAGCGGTCATGGATGAACACGGCTATTGTAGAATTACAGGAAGATTAAAAGACATGATCATTCGAGGCGGTGAGAATATTTATCCGAGAGAAATTGAAGAATTTCTTTATTCCCATCCAAAGATATTAGATGTGCAAGTCATTGGAATCCCTGATGAAGTCTATGGTGAAGAAGTTATGGCCTGGATTATTTTGAAGGAAGGTCTAACCGCGACACCAGAAGAGATCAGAGAATATTGTACAGGGAAGATATCCCGTCATAAAATTCCAAGGTATATCGAGTTTACTGATTCCTACCCAATGACAGCTTCAGGGAAAATCCAAAAGTTTCGTTTAAGAGAGCAGGCGAAAGAAGCAGCCCTGCCAAAAAGTAACTAACAATTTGAAAACGTTTCCTTAAAAAGGACATTCCCTATTCATCGGGAATGTCCTTTTCATACGGATATAAAAGTATAATAGGAGTATTAGATAACTGATATTTGAGAGACTATTTGCTAAAATAAAGGAAAGCCTCATGAAATGATTAACAATAATACTATTATGTAAACAATAGGAAGGGGATTATCTGTGTACGTTTTTGTTTATGGGACGTTAAGAAAACACGAAAGCAATCATTTTTTATTAAAGGAAGCCATATTGGTGAGGGAGCAAGCTTGGGTGGAAGGTGTTCTTTACGATACAAAAAGAGGATATCCCGCAATAAAAGAAGGCAATGGGACCACTTATGGCGAATTATATAAAATCGACTCCAGTTTATTATCACCATTAGATGAGTTGGAGGATTTCATCGAAGAACGTGAAGACAACCTTTATTTACGAAAGCGTAAACTGGTCCACACAGATAATGGACCGCAGGAAGCTTTTGTTTATTATTCTGAAAACGAAGAATTGTTCCAGGAAGAAATTCTTTCAGGAGATTGGAAGGTACATCGGTTTCTAAATGAAAAGCCTGACAGGATACTTTATTTTGCGTATGGTTCGTGCATGGATGATGAGCGATTTAAATTAGCGAGAGTAGATCATCATTTTCAAAACTGTCTGGGTGCAGGGGTTCTAGAAGGATATTCTATGAAGTATCTCTTTAAAGTACATGATGGTGGCCGGGGAGACATCATTGAGGATGGAGGGACAATGGAAGGGGTAGTATATGATCTCCCTCAACAAGCAGTAGAATACTTGTTCACGAGAGAAGGGGTAGCTCCTGGTTGGTATAGAGCAGCTTTCATCGACATACAGATGGGTGGGAAGCTTTACAAGGACGTATTAACCTTTATTGTGAAAGGCAAGTGTCAGGAAACCTGTCCCCCTGATCATTATGCAAAAGAGATTCTACGTGGCAGTCGGCCACATGTAAGCAAGTCCTATCATGAGAAGTTACAGCAACAATTAGTTGGAGTAGGGATGACAGAAGATCAGGTGCAGAAACTTCTTAACGAAGAAGAATAGGTGTACGAATGAGTTCCGGGAGGTGAAGTCGTGAAGGTAAGTGATGAACTTTTATTTACTGCCATAGAATCACATCACTGGGACTATCCAGATCGGTTGATACCGAGTGAAGTGGATAGTTTACACAGGGATGGAATCGTTGCAATTAAAAATAAACAGTGGAAAAATGTATTTGCTAATAAGGTCCCTAAATTCATTGTAAATAATATGAATGACCTTCATGTAAAATGGGAGGTGATTGAAGGGTTTTATGGTAAGGAATCCTTTAGTATGTGGATCAGGGAGCCGCTTATCGATCAGGAAGAGCAATTCCTCCAATCACATGATGGAATTATGGAAGAGCGTTATGAGGGGCTGGTATTTGATCTAAATCAGAGTCATTTCATCCCCTCACCTTCTCATAGAGTCATTACAGTTGAAAGTGACCTTCACATCCATGATCTTATAGAAATCAGTTCCTCTATATGGGGATATCGGGAAGAAGACAAGCCGGTCATCTTTAAACAAAGAAAAGAGTTTATGAGCAAATGGGGACCGGATGGTGGGTTCACATTAGCTTACAATAAAGAAGGGCATCCCGTCGGATACGGAAATTATCGGTTCAGCCGTGATCATGAAGTCCTTTACCTCAATGGAGGAGGGGTGCTCCAAGAAGCAAGGCACGAAGGAGTATATTCTTCATTAGTGGCCCATCGATTGGAAATGGCAAAACGAGGGCAATGTCGGTTTGTAACCTGTCAGGCGAGAGTAGGCCACTCTGCCCCCATTCTCAAGAGGTTGGGCTTCCAAGCGTTTTCAACCTATCAATATTGGGTAGTGAATAGAAAAGCGCAGGCAGGTATGAAAAGCACGAAAAAATAGTCGTTTTGTGTGAAATGGGGTGGTACGATGGATGCTTTACTACAATTGGTCGATCAATTTGGATATATCGCCATGTTTCTTTTTAGCTGGATTGTATTTTTAGGATTACCGGTACCTAACGAACTTGCTGCTGCACTATCGGGATATTTATCTGAATGGAGAAATTTCAACCCGTATACCTCCTTTTTCTTTATGTATAGTGGATTAATCTCTTATGGAATCTTCGCCTTTTTAAATGGCCGATATTTCGGAACAAAATTAATTTCTCGATTTCTGAAAGGAGATAAATCAAGGAGACTCATTGACAATGGTGAAAAATGGATAAATAAGTATGGTCCATTTGCCATATCGTTCAGCTATTTTATACCGGGCATCCGATTATTCATGCCTTATATTGCAGGAACGTCAAAAGGGATTTCTTTCATGAAGTTTCTCTTATATGCTCTTCCGTCTGCTTTCGTTTGGGGATTTGTGTATTTTCAGATTGGGAGGTATTTTCCAAAAAGTTTTCAGGGATTACTGGAGGAAGTGAGCGTGAAGGCAGGAATAATCTTCTCCATTTTATTCATCGGGGTAATCGTGTACAGTATTGTTTTTACCTTAAAAAAAACCCCTAATACCTCGAAATGGAAAAAGGTACGATATAGAAAATAAGAAAAGACTGATCAAAGATGCCTTCTCCTTTAATCAGTCGATCTATCTTGTTCATCCTTAACAATAGTGAAATACTTCCCGAATACACCCAACGCTTTAATTGTGGTTCTTGAGCCATTTTCATCCTCATATATTTTACCGATTGTGTTAAATAGCAAGTAGCCGTTTTTAACATTTGAGCCTGTTTCAACCAGGGTTGAATAAGAATTACCTTCAAGTTTCTTCGTACAGGTTATAGATTCATGACATTCAATATTGTATTCATCTAAAAGCCATAAATAAAATTGTTCTTCATTTGGTCGGTGGGTGCTCATATAAAAAAACATCAATACCAAAGTGAACATACCAATTCTTTTTAATCCGTCTCTCACCATTATCGAACCTCTCCTGCAAATTCCTCCTATAATATACCATATATTCTGATTGGAAATGATAGTTTCACAAAAAAACTGACAAATGAGATAGAAGTTGAACTTATAGCTCTGTAAGAATATACTATTAGCATAGTACATACATAAAGGAGGTTATTGAATTGATTCACAAAACTTGGACGGAAAACAATACCGGGAAAAAGGTAAAATGTGTACATACGGATGCGAAGAAATATACAGTTGAAAATGTTCTGACCATTGGAAAAGAATACGAAGTGAAAAACGAATCTGAAGAGTATTACTTCGTCATCGATGAAAGTGGGAAAATGGGAGGCTTCTACAAGGAGTACTTTGAAGAGGTGTAAACCATCCCTTTCTGGCTGGTTTCTTCTCATGTGGAGAAACCGGCTTTTTTTGATTGCCACTAAAATATAGTGCAAGTGGGGGGAAGAGAATGAAACATTCATTTAGTAAGCGAATCATTTCTATGGAGGACCAAGCATCTCTAATTAACTTGTTCAAGAGTTATGAAACGGAAGTATATGGAGAGGTTCAAACGAGTGAGGCTGATATTCAAGAAATGATTGAATCAATTCCCGCAACTGACCGAAGAGGGCTTTGGCATGAAGGGGATTTAGTGGCTATCTCCATTCTTACTGAAAAAGATCACCGTTTACCCTCATTAATCCTTGCCCTTCCAAACGATCATATGGGTCTCTATATAGGTGAGTTGGCAGAAGAGCTTTTTACATCAGCCAGGAGAAAGAAAGAAACGAATTCTGACTCAAAAACCATTATCCTATCTGCAAATATTGAGGAAGAGAAAAAAGCTTTTGAGAAATATGGCTTTACACCAACCCGTTATTGGTTTCAAATGAAAAGAGACCTTAAAGATTTATCTATTGCATCACTCTCTTCATCTTATTGTATTTCTAGTTTCAATCCCGATACCGACGCTGAAAGTCTTCATCAGGTGTTTGAAGAGGTGTTCTCAGAACACTTTGATTATCATCCATCCAGCCTGGATGAATTTAAGAAGCGTTTTCTTCGTCCTTCATTTGACCCCGACCTCTGGTTTGTATTAAGAGAAGATAACGACCTTGTAGGTTTTGTTTTTTGCACAGTTAACTATGAAACTAAATTAGGGGAAATCACTCATTTGGGGATTCGCAAAAAGTGGCGTCGCAAAGGACTCGCCCATTATTTGCTCAATTATGCTTTTTCAAAATTGAAAGAGGAAGGAATGATTACAGCAGCTCTTTCAGTCGACAGTGATAACTATACAGACGCAACCATCGTCTATCAAAAAGCTGGTATGTACGTATATAGAGGGTTCACTCGATATGATTTAGAAGTTTAGAAGCTAAAAAACACCCGATTAAGGGTGTTTTTTTTACATGTTGGTTTATTAATTGGTTGCTAATTCTTGACTGAAATAAATGCTTTGAAACAAAATTAGGCAGAGCCTTTGCAGTGTAAGCGTTATTACATGTAGAATGTCTAGTATGTGAAATGGAAAGGATGTCATTAAATGAATGTTGAACGATTATTACCAGACTCGGTTACTTATATAATTAACGAGAGAAAACAATTATTCTCTTCACCTGAGCATACTTCTTTAATTGGAAAAGGGGGGTATACCGCTAGTGAAGACTATATTATTGAAGATAGTATCATTTCTCTGTCATTAGGGAAAAACCTTCTTCTTAAGGGACCAACTGGTTCAGGGAAAACGAAGCTATCTGATACCTTGTCATCCATCTTCTCTCAGCCAATGCACAGTATAAATTGCTCAGTGGACCTAGATGCAGAAGCATTACTGGGGTATAAAACAATCAGCGAAAGAGACGGAAAAAACACCATTGAATTCATTGAGGGACCTGTAATTCAAGCGATGAAAAATGGGCATCTCCTTTATATTGATGAAATTAATATGGCTAAGCCTGAAACGCTGCCGATCTTAAATGGTGTGTTGGATTACCGCAGAAGTATAACGAATCCATTTACAGGGGAAATAGTTAAAGCCGCCCCTACATTCGGTGTAATAGCGGCCATCAATGAAGGATATGTAGGCACGGTACCGTTAAATGAAGCGTTAAAAAATCGTTTTGTTGTAATCGATGTGCCATATATCGAAGGGGAAACGTTAAAGAGTGTGATTGAAAGTCAAAGCAAGCTGACCGATTCTAAGCTTATTACTCAATTTGTAGACTTATCTTCGGATTTATTGGTTCAAGTGAAAAATGGCCAAATTTCAGAGGAAGCGGCTTCCATACGTGCCTTATTGGATGCCTGTGATTTAGCCGTGTACTTGCCGGCAAAAAGGGCTATACAACGTGGAATCGTTGATAAACTGGAAGATGAACGAGAAAAAGCGGCTATTCAAAATATAGCTGAAACCTTATTTGAATGAGGGACTTGTAATGCATCGATTTATTCAATTTAATGATGAAACCATAGACTCTTTTTTAGTGATGGAAATGGCTGATTTGACGAAAACACTTTCCAAAAATGCCGATATGAACTTGAAATACGGACCGTTTTCTTATCTGGATTATAAAGAAGGAACGGTTTATATCAGTCATTTTTGGGATCACCGAAAAAAAGAAGAAGAAGTACATGGATTGAAAAGTGATATTTATTTAAGGACGATCGGTAATCTTCATGAAACCACGAACGATGATGTTATCGATTATATTGAGAAGGTGAAAGCAACTTCTGTTCCCCGATTTGCCAAGCAGCTATTTGTCATTGGTGAAGAAGCTCGCTTAGAGGAAATTTGTAAATCCAAGCGTCCGGGAACAAAGAAGTCGTTTGAAACGAGAAGAAAATTATATCGCCAGCACTTCGAGGCACAGCTTAAGGTAAATATAACGAAAAGTGTTTTCACAGATGCTCTATTTAATTCAATTTTCCTTCTTCTCCATGCACAATCACCATTAGAAGAACCTGTACGGATAAATGAGGATATTGATTTAGCAATGCCCTTTTTGCATCGGCAAATCACACACTTCTTTGAAACCCGTAACACGAAAGATGTGGTAAGAATTTGCTTGGAAATGGTAGAAGTAATCGATGAGATTGTTAGAAAAGATATGTTAAATGAATACTTCCATTTACCTGAAGATGTGTATGACACGGAGGAAATGTTTACTAAAACATTTGATGATTTAAAGAGAAAGGATCCCCTTGCTAATCAGGATGTATTGGAAGAAGAGAGTACAGGGGAGGAAGAAGTGATAGATGAAGAATTCCGTACTTGGCACCGGGAGACGAGTGACAAAGGGGAGTCTTTCCTTCAGTTTGACTTAGATCAAGGGTCTCAATCCGATCTTATGGGCGAAGGTGTCCGTGAAGGGGATGATGGGGACCAGGCAATGGCTATGGTACAGGGCTCAGCCAAAGAAACGGAGCAGGAGCAGTACCAAAATGTGAGGGCACAGGAGCAGGAAAGGGATGAACTTGGTGGAGGGGAAGGTGAGTATGGAAAAGACAATCGCTTTGCTGTACCTCACTTTATTTCACCAACCATTCCTACCTCAGAAGATAAGCACTTGTATAACCTTAACAAAGGGTTAATTGCTCCTTATCAAAAGAAGCTTCAGAAAATGATCGAAAAAACATTGGAACATAAGCGAATCCAGCCTAGAAGTGATTTGCACTTCGGTAGGCTGAACAAAAAGTTATTGCGGTTTATTACTGACGATAATCCAAGACTATTCTATAAAAAACTGAATCCATCTTCCGAAATAGATGCCGTGTTTTCACTATTGGTAGACTGTTCCGGTTCTATGTATGACAAAATGGATCAAACCAAGCTGGGAATCACGTTATTTCATGAATCGTTAAAGTCCGTTCGCGTGCCGCATGAGGTTATCGGCTTCTGGGAAGATACCAACAGGGCCACAAAGACCAGTCAACCAAATTACATGAACCCTGTACTGGACTTCTATTCTTCCTTAAAACCTAACAGTGGATCAGAAATCATGCAGCTCCAGCCTGAAGAAGATAATCGGGACGGCTTTGCCATTCGGTTAATGACAGAACGGATCCTCAGACGGAACGAAAAACAAAAATTCCTTCTTGTCTTTTCAGATGGTGAGCCAGCAGCCATGGATTATGAGCAAAACGGGATCGTTGATACTCATGAGGCTGTATTAGACGCAAGAAAACAAGGAATTGAAGTCATCAACGTCTTTTTAGCGAACGGAGAAATAGATGAGGGGCAAAGAAGAACCATTCAGAACATTTATGGAAATTACAGTATTCTTGTTTCAGATGTAGAAGAACTCCCTGAAGTGTTGTTTCCTTTATTACGGAAGCTTCTGTACAAAAGTATATAGATGAAGAACCAAGACGATTACATGGGAACCATGTAGTCGTCTTTTTGGGGAGAGGAGGAATTCAAATCAGTCCTTAGGCTGAAATAAAATCAATCATCCATCTCATTCGGATTACCTCTACCTGCAATATACTGAAAGTAATAAAAAGAAAGGGGATGGACAGGATGAACAATATTTCTGATATGAATGCCGCGATTCATGAATATCACAGGATGAATCACATTTTGAATCAAAAAGGGTGGAGGCAAGAAGAAACCACTAAGAAACAAGTTTTCTCTCCATGGCCTGGTAAGAATCTGTAAGTGGAAAATCCGTCAAGTTCGAAAAAAGAGGAAAAAAATGTATAATAAAAGAATGACTATTCTCACTAATAGTAGAAGGTCATTCTTTTTTGTATGGTGAAAAATCATATAAATGCGAGTCGTATTCATGATGAAGGGAAGGTTAATAAATAAAGAGATGAGGAAAAATTTATAAAGAAAGGGAGGTCACGGTGATTATGCATGAGTTAGATATGCACCATATTTTTGAACTGGGACTTATTTTAGTGATGATCGCAGCAGGCATAACGGCAATTGCCAAGAAATTCAAACAGCCATATCCAATTGCCCTAGTCATTGTAGGTGCCCTTATCGGGTTATTCAATATACCAGTCCTTGGTCCCCTCAAGGATTTTATAACTGAAGGAGAAGTATTTAATTTTGTCATTATCACATTATTTTTACCAGCGCTTCTGGGTGAAGCAGCTTTGAAGCTGCCTTTTACCCATTTGCGTGCGAACAAGGAGCCGATTATTGCCTTGGCTTTTGGGGGAACATTCATTTCGTTCTTAATTATCGGCTTTTCAGCGTATTACCTCTTTGACTTTTCCATTCCGGCAGCATTTGTTTTTGGGGCATTGATGAGTGCGACAGACCCTGTCAGTGTACTGTCCATATTCAAGAGTGTAGGAGTAAAGAAGAGGTTGGAGGTTGTCATTGAAGGCGAAAGTTTATTTAATGACGGTTTAGCCGTTGTATTGTTCAATATATCCGCTTATTATTTACTATCCTATATTGATGCAGGCTGGTCCGGACTCGGGAGTGGTATCTGGGAGTTCATCCGGGTAGTATCCTTGGGTGTCATTATTGGAAGCTCCCTCGGTTATGCGTTTTCCGTTTTAACGAAGTACTTCGATGACTATCCGTTGGAAATTATATTTAGTGTGATTTTGTTTTATGGTTCATTCCTCCTTGCAGAGAGCGTCCATGCTTCAGGTGTTATCGCGGTCGTAATTGCAGCTCTTATATTCGGTAATTATGGCGGAAAAATCGGTATGAGCCCTACAACAAAATTGAACATAAATAGTTTTTGGGATGTAGCCGCGTTACTTGCCAATTCCCTCGTTTTCTTAATGGTCGGACTTGAAATAACGAGGATAGACTTTATCGAAAAATGGCCATATATTTTCGCAGCCATTCTCTTAGTACTACTGGCAAGAAGTATTGCAGTCTATACAAGTTTATCTCTCATCGGGAACTTCCCTCATAAATGGAAGCATATTTTGAATTGGGGAGGCTTGAAAGGATCGTTATCAATCGCCTTGATCCTCAGCCTGCCGAGAGATTTCCCAGGAAGAGAGGACGTCTTGATCCTTGGGTTTAGTGTGGTATTATTCAGCCTTGTCATCCAAGGATTGACAATCAAACCCTTGATCAATCTTTAAGGGATTAAACCAAAAGAAGGGGGACATGTGGAATTTGAAAAATTGCTCAGTCAACTCCACAGATATGAAACAGCAATTAGTGAAATCCATCGGGTAAAACAAAAGCTCTATATTACAGACCCTGTATCAAATGAGCTTATCGATACGTATACAAAAAGAATTGATATGCTAAAAGCTCAGTTGGATGATTTATTCGAAAAAAATCCAGTCATAAAAGCAGATCAGCTTACGACACTGAGAAAACACGCACTATACGCAGAATATGAGGCAGTCGCAAAACTGGAAAAAGAAGAAATCATCACAAGCTCCATCGCGGAAAAGGAGTATGATGCAATAACGGATAGTATTGTTCACAATGAGGAGAAATAGCAGAAGTTCAGTTTAGTTGTTTTTTGGCTCAGAATATAGTAATGAAAAAGTAAAAGAGGGGCCAAATCGGCTCCTCTTTTACTTTCTGATTTCAATGAGTTTTTGTTTTAATTCGTTTTCCATCGTGACCATTTCCTGTTCTGCCTGCTGACGTTTCTGGCGTCCTTCTGCTTGTATGGCCAAGGTTTCTTCAATGGTGGAAATAAGGTTTTCTTGTGTTTTCTTCAATGTTTCAATATCAATGATTCCTCGTTCATTTTCTTTTGCTGTTTCAATGCTATTCGTTTTAAGCATCTCTGAATTTTTAAGAAGGAGCTCATTGGTGGTCCGCGAAACCTGTTTCTGAGCGGCTACAGCCTTTTGCTGATTCAGAAGAGTCAGGGCTATGGCAATTTGATTCTTCCAAAGAGGAATGGCTGTCAGTACAGATGCCTGTATTTTTTCTGCCAGTGCCTGGTTCGTATTTTGAATTAGGCGTATTTGGGGGGCAGACTGAATGGTCATTTGTCTACTTAGCTTTAAATCATGGATACGTTTATCCAATCGATCCAGAAATTGCATCGTATCATTGACTTCCTGATAAATTAACTCGTCATCCGTTTCTTCTGCTTTCTTGCGTAATGAGGGAAGCAGCGTATGCTGAATCTCTTCTCGTTTAATTTCAGCTGCTGCAATGTACATATTCAGTGCTTGAAAATAGTCTTTATTTTTTTCATACAGGGTTTCCAATAGTCGATTATCATCAAGCAGGGTCTTTTTTGAATGTTCGAGTCTGACTGAAATGCGATCGATCTGTGAGCCGATCTTTTGGTATTTGGAAAGGACCTCCTGCAGGGAGGAAGTGACTTTACGGAAAAGCTTTTTGAAAACTCCCTTTTGTTTGGTATTCAGTTCATCAGGATTCATTTGCTCGAGCTTTTTCATTAAATCTCCCAACACATCGCCAATGGGACCGATGTCCCGTTTTTGTACATGATCGAGCATGGAGTGGGAGAAAGTAGAAAGCTGGGTCTGAGCGGCAGTTCCATATTTTAAAATCGCTTCATAGTCTTTATAGTCGATCTGAGCAGCTAGTTGCTTTGCCTTTTCCTGCTGCTCTTTTGGTAAGCGGTCGAGTAGCAAAGGAGACTTTGTCTGTTCACTTACAGCAGGCATATCATCTCCAAACGGGTTGGAAAGCAGCAGGTCCAGTTCAGATTGTTCATTTCGTTGCTCCATCATAAAACCTCCGATATCTATTTTAAGTCTTTTTTATGAGATAAATGTTGATTGGCGAAGTTTAGTTCAAACTGTAGTGTATCCATATCATTAGCCAATACGTTTTGCAGGTCTTTTTCCAATGACCCTGTCAGATCATCAAGTGTTGTCCGGGTTTGTTGAAGGGATAAGAATGCTTCTTTGTTTTTCCCGGGTTGTGCAGCAAGAAACGTATATTTTTCTGTGATTTCAACAACTGAATCCAGATGGTAGAAGAAAAATGATTCTGCAGAAAAGAATCTTTTTGGCTCTTTCTTTACGAGTTGATAAATTCTTCTGCTCAATCTGTTCAATTCGAGGATTTGCTTAAAAGCCCCAAGTGACCTTACCCTTAATTGTTGTTTTTGAAGGCGTTTTACTTTTTCTTTCGCTTCTTTTAAATTCTTGTTAATATATCGAAATTCCTGTGAGGAAAGTCCATTTTTTTTCAGCCACCATCTCTTTTGCAGCCCCTTTACGATAAAGAAAAGGAGAATACCAGTACCGAGACTTGACAAGAATGTAAGAGGGAATCCTAAGTCAAATAGGAGTAAGTAGGCGATAAAACTACTGGTCCCTATACTGAATGAGATGACTGTTCTTACTGAAAATTGAAGAAATGTATTCATTTCATCTACCCCTTCATAAAGATGCTTACGTTAAATACGATTTAATGAGCAAAAAGGTTTCATATTCATACTCTTATTTTATTGTAAACGAAGGTGAAATGAAAATATAGACACCTATTATTACAAAGTCTGAAATCGATGTCAGGATTTGACACCATTCTTTCAATTTCTTAACATTTCTCAGATTCATGATTAAATAAAAAACATTTTTGATAGAATGGGTAAGTACATTGACAAGACAGGTGTGTGGATATATGAAAAAATGGTTCATTGTTCTGATCTTATTCTGTTTTACTGCCTCTATCGTATCAGCTCAAGAAAATAATGTAAAAAAACCTAAAAATATCATTAGTGATTCGGCTATCATTATAGATTCTAAAACAAAGAGTATATTGTATTCGAAAAATTCGACTAAACGGATGAATCCTGCAAGTATTACAAAAATTGCTACAGCTATTTATGCAATCGAGCATGCCAACCTGAATGACGAGGTGGTAATAAGTGAGAAAGCAAGTAATACAGAAGGCTCCACCGTTTATTTGGAGGCTGGAGAAAGGGTTTCTATGGAACAGTTGCTTCAAGGGCTGATGGTCAACTCCGGTAATGATGCAGCGGTTGCCATTGCTGAACACACCGAGGGCTCCGTTCAGCAATTTGTTGAAAAATTAAACGTCTTTCTGAAAAACGAAATTGGCGTAGAGAAAACCAATTTTGAAAACCCTCATGGACTGTATGGTAAGAATCATTATACAACGGCTTATGATATGGCAGTGATTACTAGCTATGCTTTAAAGAACAAACAATTTCAAGAGCTTTTTAGTTTGAAATCAATTGATTGGTCGACTGAGGGATGGAAGACTACTCTTTATAATCATCATAAGATGGTGAAAGGGGAACTTCCTTATCCGGAAGTGACCGGAGGGAAGAATGGGTTCATTGATGAATCCAAACATACGCTTGTGACTTCCGCTGAAAATAAAAATCTTTCTCTGGTCGTTGTTACGATGAAGGCTCAGTCGAAGAGAGCTATCTACTCAGATACCGGAAAACTACTTGATTATGGATTAAGTGGTTTTACCAGAAGCTCTATTCCAAAGGATTCGGTCTTTCACTATGAGGATACTTCTTTTGAGCTTAATCAGGATTTCCAATTTACTCAGCCTGCGAATGGGAAGTTTACTGAGAGCCTGGATCGAAATGGAGTATTAACACTATATAACGAAGATCAGGAAGAAATGGCATCAACAAAGCTCAGTCCTGTGATAAAATCTCCCGTAAAACATAAAAACGCAGTTGCTTCGAGTGAAAGCTCAGGATTATTTTTCGGAGATGAATTACGTCAACAAATCCTTTTTTACCCGTTTTTTATTTACATGATCCTGCTTTTCATTATGGGAATTTCCATTTTCAGAATAGGATCTGTCAAAAAATAATCCTGAAAATAATTTTTATTGTAAAAAAGGGAGCTTGCAGGCTCCCTTTTTTCATTGACTTTCTTGTTTTTCTAATGATGGTTGATGATGATAAAGAGTCTTACCAATCAGCGTTTGTAAGATGAGAAAGGCCCCTCCTACTGTCCAATATAAGGGTAAGGCGGCTGGCGCATTAAATGAAAACATAAAGATCATAATGGGCGAGAGATAGCTCATTATTTTCATTTGAGCCAGCTGTTCTACAGGAATATTCATCAAAGATACCCGAGCTTGGGCTAAATAGACCAGTCCAGCGATAATGGCCATTATATAGTCCGGCTGTCCCAAATTAAACCATAGAAAGGAGTGGCTTGCGATTTCAGATGATGACCGAATCGCATAGTATAACCCGATCAGTATGGGTGTTTGAATTAACAAAGGTAAACATCCCATATTAAGAGGATTCACTCCATGTTTTTGGTAAAGCACCATCATTTCTTGCTGCAGTTTCTTCTGTTCATCTTTATCTTTCGCTTCTTTTATCTTTTTTTGCATTTCCGTCATCTCCGGCTTTATTAAAGCCATTTTCCCTTTCATATCCTGTTGATTCTTATACGTTTTAAGCATAAAAGGAAAAAGGACGAGACGTATGAAAATTGTAATGAGAATGATCGCAAGACCAAAGTTTCCATCCAGGAAGGTACCTATTTCATGGATAAGAAACGAAAATGGGTTAACAAGATAGTCGTGAAAGAACGCTCCTTCAGTTGTTGCACTTTGACACCCTGACAGAGTGAATAATGCCAGTAGCATGATGAATGAAATTTTTCTCAATGATAATTCCTCCTCTGTATAAATGCTTGTTGGTTAAAAGCAAACAGAAGTGGATTCTTCGTCATTATCGGTATGATAGAGTTGGAATTTCATGCATATAATGAACCTGAACCCTATAGGAATAATCTCATTAACTGCAACGCACTTTACAATGATACTAGTTCCTTCACTCCTCTTATCATAGGGTCGTACGAAAAGATGAAATGTGCCAGGGAAGTGATTCAAAATCAAAGCTATAATAAATAGAAATACTATACTAAAATGTAATGGACTTAAGTAAAAGTCTAATAAGTCTTGTATAATGATAAATGTCACTGGAGAAGACTCCTTCAATTTACTGATAAAATTAATTGTTAAAGTAACAACTCTATTCAAGTTAAAGTATACTGCTAAATGGAATAAGAAACTATGTTAATTGTACATACGAATAAGTGAACAAAAGGATTCAAAAATAACTAAATTATAAAATAGGGATGTTACAGAGAATGAAATATCTATTAGTCGCGATTGGTGGAGCGTTAGGAAGTTTTTGCAGGTGGGGAATCAGTTATCACTGGATGATTCAAAATGGGCTGCCGTTCGCGACACTAACGGCGAATCTCCTGGGAAGCTTTCTATTAGCCTATTTCTATAGTCGATGGTCTTCTAAATATGAAAAAGCGTATTTACTTATTGCAACAGGGTTTTTGGGTTCTTTTACGACTTTTTCGACTGTTAGTATCGAGTTGGTCACCTTTTTATTGCAGAAGCAATGGGACATGCTTTTCTTGTATATTACCATAACTTCTTTTGGTGGGATGCTTTTTGCATGGTTGGGCTATGTCTCTGGAAGGAAAGGGAGGGTAATCGGTCATGGGAGTTAGCATATTGTTGATCGCATTAGGGGGGAGTGTTGGGGCAATCGGACGGTTTTTAGTTGCGAACGCCGTTAAGCGGTTCAGTAGTTCGCGTTTTCCGAAAGCGACCCTGTTGGTTAATGGGTTTGGCTCTTTACTATTGGGAACTCTGGTTGGAAGGGGTGCTGAGGAGACTGTTATGTTTTTTTTCGGGATCGGAGTGTGTGGAGCATTTACTACCTTTTCAACCTTAAACTGGGAGGTATTGAGACTTCTCCAGGAAAATGTAAAAATGGGTCTATTTTACTTTTTCGCAAGTTATTTCATTGGGATTGTATTTGGAGCGGCAGGGTATGCAATGGGAATGGCACTTTAATATGATTCCATTCCCATCTATAAGATCCCCTAGTGGCTAAATTCCATGTTAGAATCCCACAATTCATACATTAATCAACTACTATATACGCAATCATTGGACCGTTACGATCAATGGTTTCATGAGTTTCGCAAATCAGTCTATACGTACCCTCTTTTGAAAACGACACATTTATAACGGTTTCTTCCCCTTTTTTCACCGTACCTTTAATATCCGTTCCCTCAATATAAAATGGATGTTCCTTGCCGTTGACTCCGTAGATCCGTAATTCTACAGGTACCTCTTTATCTACTACAATTGTTCCAGGGTCCCATCGATAGGCCTCAATCTCTTTTCCGGAGGCTGTTTCAGACTTGAATTCCCCAGTGACCAGCTGGATGACTTGTTTCTCACCCGTTTTATCTGATAGTGAGACGGTAGGATAGGAGTTTTTAGAGGATAATGCCCATATCGTCCCGACAGTAATAATCATAATTGTAACCAATACGGCGATGATGGAGCCTTTCTTCAAAACAATAAAATTCAAATGTTTTTCCTCCCTTTTTTATTAGCTTTGATGAACATAGGTCTTTTCTAATAAATCTATGCTTGTACAGGGGGGAACTTGTCAATAATTTAGAGTAGTACAATTTAAATATTTTTCTTTCGTACCTATTTTATGTACAATTTGGACATGGAAAAAAGGAGGGTGAAGCATTGAATAATACATGGAGAGTCATAACAACAAAAAGTGATGCAGAGCCTTGGTGGTTTTTTGAAGGCTGGGAAAAAGATATTGTTCAAGAGTGGACATTTAATAACAGGGATGAAGCTATCGGAAGGTTTCTTGAAGAAATGAGACGACTGAGTAAAAGCTATCGTAAGTCAAAAAGTAAGAGGTTGCATTCAATTGCTTTTTGGGACCCAGGTGAAGTGTTTTTTTGCGAAGCGTGTGACGATGATCTGCAGGTCTATTACGGATTGATTATTTTCGAAAATGACCGTCCGATGGAAATCAAGAATGAGTCCGTCATCAATGAAATCACAGATCGAATTCCACAGAAATAAACAAAGGTCCATCTTTATTGGATGGACCCTTAGGTTTAATCAATCACTCCTGTCCGAATGATTTTATTCTCTACTTTCACATGAAAAGAAGCATCTTTGTACAGTTTATCCCACTTTTCCCTCGATAGATCTTCGTGTCCCCTTATACTTTTATACTCCATGCCAAATCCAATCGGATCCGTGCCTTCCTCTTGAAGCATCAAGATAATTTCTTTAATGTTTTTTTCGATATAATCCCCAATCTCATCTTCAAGTAAGCCTAACGCTTTCGGGTCTGACAACTTCATTTCTTCAGACATTTCAAGTAAACGTGATTCGATTTTCAATATCACTTCAAAGGATGGTCTAGCTTTTTTCTCTGTTTTTATCTTATGAGATGATTTTATACTATCAATCATAATATAAACCTTATCTTTTTCTTGCCCAAGATGAGGACTTGTTAAGTAAGGTTTGAACTTTTCTAATGGTAGTTCCACTTCTACGCTGCCGGCATTGTAATCTTCCATAAGAGATCGAATGAAAAAAATCTTGTCTTTTTTAATCTCTTTAATGAATTTATCCCTTGTAAATAATGCGAACCCATCCACACCAACCTTCCCGTCTGATGCCTTTAGTAATGGCAGGATGGGGTCTTTGCCAACACTGCCGTAATCGGTGATGAATTCTTGTAGTGTTGGAGAAACCAGCAACTCCGATTCAACATTTTGCCTGACCAAATTATATAAATACGTCCCCATATTCGACGGTCTTTCCGTCATTTGATAATTCAGGATTTGTTCGGCAGTCGTATCAGCTATTGTTAAGTACACCATATTCCCAATGGAAGAATCCCGTTCCAACGTATCAACCAAGTGGGAAATCCCTTTCTCCGCAAGCTCCCTTCCGTAAACAGTAATCCTCAGCTGACCGGAAACAAGCTTATGATCGGTTTCTAAATTCTGTGACAGACGGATTCCTTTACTGGTCTTTGACTTACTTATAAGTACCTTTTCAACATCCTGCATGGCTGGGTTAAACTGATAGAGGACCATTGTACCGGTTATTTTTTCGTCTTCAGCCTGATCATATCCAACTGCAGTGATCAATCCAAGTTTTTCTAAATATTTTTGCTCCACGCAGCTGCTTAAGAAACATGTACAAAGACAAAGCAGGATGAGCATGATGTTTCTAATCATACATCTGCACCCTTTTCCTTCTTAGAAATGTATTTCAATTTAACCAGTATGAATAGGAATACGGGATAAACGAATGAAAGAATAAAACTGGAAGTACCAACTTTGTCTGTAATGGTATTCATCGTGATACGATCCTGCACGCATAGGGATAGTATCCAAAGCAGGATAGCGAAGAGGTAGATCGATTTTTTTTGAGAAACATTAAATACCCTTTTCATGCCTCTTGAAGCTGTCCAAAAATAGAGACAAATGTTTGGCAGGATGACGAGCATCCAGAAAGAGACGGCAATGAATTCGAATCGCTCCAGGTTTGGGATCCTCAATATCTTGAACATGGACAGGACTGGCCAGATGGTCTTTAAAAGGGCATCTTCTGAGAAAAAGCCGATACTTACAACGGTCACAACCGTAAAGAGAAAGGTGGAATATCCTGCACCGATAAGACCATATTTTAGTACTTTTTTCTTTTCCTTGATGTAAGGGTACACAAATAACACCAATTCAAAGCCAATGAGGGTAAAGCTTGATTTATATATCCCCATCAGTATCTGTTTGGGGGAAGATGTTAATACGGGTTGAAGATGATTGAAGTCCATATATTTAATGGGGGTATAGATCATAAATACTAACCAGAAGGCAAGGATGAGTCCTAAAAAAGCAATTCCGACGACTACCCGGATCCCTCCTAACACACAATAAACCATTAAGAATATCAATAACCCCATCAAGAGCCATGTTGGCATTTTAGGGAATATCCAGGCTTGGACCATCTCAATATAGTTCATTAAGATCACGTAGGTGACACTGAGATAATATCCAATGTAGAGAATGTTAAATCCTTTGCTGATCCATTTCCCATAAACATCCAAGTGAATGCCGTACAAATCGGTACTATCGTAAATTTCAAGCATTTTTACCATGAGATATAGAACCATTGAAACGAGAATTCCAGCTAATACGACAGAAATCCATGCGTCCCTGTTTGCCTCCATGTAAATGACTCTTGGCAGTCCTGCAATCCCTACTCCGGTTTGGGCAGTGTGTAAGATAAACATAATCAAAAAGGCATTAAACATTAACCGTTCCTTTGGATTCACATTAATATTCATACATTTCATCCTTTACTCATCAACGTCTTTTTTCTCTTTTGCTTTCTTCTCAGGGATTCGTCCCTCATCTATGGGGTGATTGGAGATGGGACGTTGGACTAAATACTGATAGGGTAAGCGAAAAAGACTGTATTTGAAGTCTGCAAACCTAAATGGGTAGATTGGTGATAGATAAGGTCTGCCCAATGTTGTCACTTTCAGTAAATGAATGAGAATGAAACAGAGGCAAAACATGATTCCAACACCACCGTATAACCCTGCCATGATGATGATTGGGAAACGGATGATTCTCACGGCTGTTCCGATTGCATAGCTTGGAGCAGTGAAGGAGCCCAAGGCGGATATCGCGATAATAATAATTAAAATGTTACTGGTGAACCCAGCTTGAACTGACGCTTGACCGATGACGATGCCACCTACAATCCCCATGGTTTGCCCAACCTTTGTTGGTAATCTTGCTCCAGCCTCTCTTAGGAGCTCAATGATGAATTCCAATAATAAAGCTTCAAAAAATGGCGGAAATGGAACGTTAGATCGTGACTGACCTAATGAAACGAGAAGAGCAGATGGAATTACCTCATAATGGTATGTTAATACCGCCACATAAGCAGGTGTCAAGAGGATGGAGAAAAAGATTGCCACAAAGCGAACCAATCTTAAAAACGTTCCCATATTCCATCTCATATAAATGTCTTCCGTCGATTCAAAGAAATTCATAAACGTAGATGGTCCGATAACCGCTGTAGGACTGCGATCGACAAGTAAACATACCTTTCCATGAAGGAGTGAGATGGTACATCGGTCCGGTAGCTCAGTCGTAATCAACTGCGGGAAGAACGTATAGGAATTATCTTCAATCATCTGTGCCAGGACCGTAGAATCAACAATGCTATCAACCTCTAATTCAGTTATCCGCTGTCTGAAGGTATTTACGTTCTCTTCTTCAGCAATGTCCTTTATGTATACCATTTGAACTTTTTTCTTCGCTCTTGATCCAATCATAAAGGTTTCAACGCATAGTTTAGGATCGTTTATATTAGATCGTATTAGATTTAAATTCTTGGTGATGGATTCTGTGAAAGAAATTTTAGGACCAAACACAAGGGATTCTGTTTCAGCTTTCTCCAAGCCCCTTGTACCCTTATCAGCAACATCCGCTAATATCCCATAAGTATCCCCTTGCTTGAAAATATAAGCAGTACCATTGACGATGTTATCTATAACGTCATTAATTTGATTTGTTTGTGTAAGTTTCGCAATATTAATCGTATCCTGGATGATTTGATAATTCAGGTCACCTGTAGTTTCCTCAAGAGGCCTGATGATGCTGTCCTGCATCGATGTAGTATTGATTAAGTCATCAAAATATACTACTGCAAGCTTCTGTTCGCCTATTGTAATGATTCTGAATACCAAATCTTCGCTATTGCTCACCAGTGAAAGTATTTCTTTATGAAATGTATCTATATCAAAGCTATGAGGGGATCCATTCTCAATATCTTTTTTCACTTCTCTACGTCTAAACATAGAATTCAACACCCTAAACCTTAATTTATAGATTAGACTTCCCATGAATCCTTTTCTTAATCACAAGGTGGCATTTTTTCATTAAGGATCTGTTCGCAAAGATTGTTGTTTTCTAATATAGAATCTAAGAGGGCTCTGTCAACGAGTTTATGTTGGATGGAGAGGGCAACTGCTCCGCTTGCAGCTAGCGTTCGGCCGAGCCTCCTCAGCTTCGCTTCCGGGGTCTCGGCACGCCCGTACTTCCTCAGGAGTCTGCGCAGTTCCCCTCACCATCATTAACAGATTTTTCTTGACAGAGCTTCAAGGTGTGCAAGTAAACAAAGTACTATAAAAAATTTTCTTTCTTAAAAGGTAAATCAATCTCTACTTACCCTAAATAAGATTGCTTGCTAAAATTCTTGTATTCATTGTTTTCCATTAAGGATACATCCTCATAAAGTTGATCCTCGCTGCAGGATGACGGACTCCTGCGGGAATAGCTAGACAGTACGAAACAAGCATAAGACGAGACTGCCGGAAAGGTGCTCTTTGCCTTTTTGGTAGACTTGGCTTATGACCTCGAGCCCCTAAGCTTCCGTAGCAGGACAGGTGAGACCCCGGAGGTGCAGCCGAGGAGGCTCACCGCCAGCCCCGCGGAAAGAGAGAATCCTGGAGCGGAAATCAACTATTACTTTCTCCTCTACAAAAGCAACAAACTATACGATAAAATCCTTCATTAAAGAGGAGGGTGGTTGATTCATACATATTCTGTAAAGGTTTTGGGCAAGGTAGGAGTGGAGGTGAAGCAGATGAGCAACAAGAAAAAAGATCCATCAAAAGCTGTGCTGGGTTCTTCGCAAGTGGAAGGACAAGGTACGACCAACCAGGAATTATCAGGTGGAGTAAAGGCTCCTTCTTCCAGAAACAAAAAGAAAAAATGATGAAGGATCTTTTTTTCTTCCTTCATTACATATGGTACGTTTGTTACCTTTACTGAGGAGTTCATATATTAAATTGGAGTCAAGTATGGTATAATGGAAACAATCGCAGAAATTGTTCGATTACACTAGCTACACATAACTGACCACATACTATCTGCAGCATAAATTACCACAATCATTATTTTCCTGTTAGAAAGCATAGCAAGGAAATCCTACTTACATTAAAGGAGGACGTTCAATGGCTTTTGGTCGTAGAAATCAAGTTGAGGAAGAAATTAAAACAGAGGAAACAAAGATTTGGGCTTGTTCCGCTGAAGATTGTAAAGGCTGGATGAGAGATAACTTCAAAAGTGAAGATACTCCTAAGTGTCCGCTTTGTAAAGAAGATATGGTGACATCTACTAAGGTATTACAAGTTGTAGACAATCCACATCCAACAATGAAATCATCCTAATCGATCGTAAAGAACCAATCATTTGATTGGTTCTTTTTTCTTGTCCTGGCCAAACGGGAATCATTTTCTTAGGTGATTCTTAAAAAAATATAAAACTCTTTTTTTACATTTGAATAGGATGTAATGTATGTATGTATCAAAGGAGGGAGCACCATGTCTAACAAGAAAGAGAAAGAGAAAGAAGTTAAAAGTTCTTCAACCGAGAGTAGAGAAACTGTATGGGATAGCTTTTGGAAGTTGTCAAAGTCAGTTGAAGTAAATAAAGAAGAAAAAACAGTCAAGTGGTTTTAATTTAATGATAAGGTTGTACATTACGTGTATGAATACGAATGTACAGCCTTTTGTTTAAAAAATGGGACCCCCCTATTGGCACGTTCCCCGTTCTGGAATACAATAAAGGGATAGGAATGATTTTTTGGGAGGGGAAAATGTGATCGTAGAAGCAAAACAAGTATTAAAGCAGTACTTTGGATATGACGAATTTAGAGATGGACAAGCGAGCATTATCGAATACATACTTGATGGAAAAAATACAGTAGGTATCATGCCGACAGGAGGAGGTAAATCGCTCTGTTACCAAATTCCCGCTCTAATGCTTGATGGAGTTACACTCGTAATCTCTCCACTCATATCTTTAATGAAAGACCAGGTGGATTCGTTAATTCATCAAGGGATTCCAGCAACCTATATTAATAGTACGCTATCCAATAGTGAAGTAGACACAAGGATGGAAGAGATTTCTTTAGGTGAATACAAACTCGTTTATATTGCTCCTGAGAGATTGGAGTCATTTGGGTTTATTCGATTCCTCAATACATTACCCATCCCCCTTGTAGCTGTAGATGAAGCCCATTGTTTATCCCAATGGGGCCATGATTTCAGACCAAGCTATTTAGGGATTTATAACGCTGTTAATCAACTACAATCAAATCCCACCATTCTTGCTCTGACCGCGACTGCAACTCCGCAGGTACAAGCTGATATCCTTCATCATTTACATATTCCAGATCAACATAAAGTACTAACTGGTTTTCAACGGACGAATTTATTCTTCCAAGTTGTAAAAGGTGAAGATCGTAAGCGTTGGGTAGAGAAGTATGTTCAAAAAAATCATCAGCACTCGGGCATTATTTATTGTGCAACTCGAAAGGAAGTGGAAAATCTTTATCTGCATTTTCAGAAAAAAGGCATGTCTGTTGGGAAATATCATGGAGGACTATCTGATACATTGAGACAAGAACAACAAGAAGCTTTTCTGAATGATTCGATAGGGATTATGATTGCCACCAATGCATTTGGCATGGGAATAAACAAATCAAATGTACGTTATGTGATTCATTATCAAATTCCTAAGAATATGGAAGGATATTATCAAGAAGCCGGAAGAGCTGGTCGTGACGGAATTGAAAGTGAATGTGTTTTGTTATTTTCACCTCAAGATATCCAGACCCAACGATACATTATCGATCAAAATATTGTGAATCAAGAACTGCATGATAATGAAATGCAGAAACTGCGTGATATGATTGACTTTGTCCATACAGAAGCATGCTTACAGAACTATATTTTATCGTACTTTGGAGAACAGGTTGATCATGCTTGCGGTCATTGCAGCAATTGCTTAGATGAAAGAGAATCAGAGGATGTAACGAGAGAGGCTCAAATGGTATTGTCCTGTATGATGAGGATGAATGAGAGATTTGGAACTTCACTTATTAGTGGTGTACTCACCGGTTCAAGAGGAAAAAAAATATTGGAGTGGGGGTTTGACCGGTTATCCACGTATGGCTTAATGAAGAATCAGTCCCAGAAGGAAGTTGGACTGTTTATCGATTACTTGATTTCTGAAGGTATCATACAAGTTGAAGGTGGGAGCTTTCCGGTACTAAAGGTTTCCTCAAAAGGGAAAGAAGTGTTAATGGGGGATAGAAAAGTTGCCAGGAAGGTCCAACCAACGGTTTCAGCTATCATCCATAAAGAAGATGGCTTGTTCCAAGCTCTTCGAATTCTTCGGAAGTCAATTGCAGATTCTGTAGGGGTCCCGCCATTCGTTATTTTCTCAGATAAGTCTTTACAGGATATGTGTGTGAAGATGCCGAAAACACCTGTTGAATTCCTCCAAGTGAGCGGGGTGGGGGAAAACAAGCTGATTCGGTATGGAGAAGTTTTCATCAAGGAAATCTCTTCCTTTTTAGATGACAATCCAGAGCATGAAGTCGAAGTGGACAAAACTGCACCACCACGCAAGACAAGTAAATCTGACACGGCTTCCTATTTGATCAGCTATCAGTTATTCAAGGATAACAAGGATATTAAAGACATTGCGAAAGAACGGGGAATGAATACAGCAACGATTGAAAATCACATTATCCGTGCCTATCAGGAAGGCATCACGAATGACTGGACCATCCTCTTTACAGAAGAAGAAGAAACACTTATTGAAGACGCAGTTCAAAAAGTGGGGACGGACCTCTTAAAGCCTATTAAAGAAGAATTACCGAAAAAAATAAGCTATTTTCAGATTAAAGGATACTTGGTTAAACATGGTCAATAAAAAAAGCAGGTGCCATATGGCTACCTGCTTTTTCTGATTCGAATTAAGCTTTCATAGAAGCTTTCATCTCAAGAAATTCATCATAAGTCGTTTCTTTATCAATGACACCATCTTCGGTGATTTCAATAATGCGATTCGCAATCGTTTGAATGAACTGATGGTCATGAGAAGCGAAGATCATCGCACCTTTAAAGTTAATCAATCCATTATTCAATGCAGTAATAGACTCCAAATCTAAATGGTTTGTTGGTTCATCTAATAATAGAACATTTGATCCACTTAACATCATCTTGGATAACATACAGCGAACTTTTTCTCCCCCTGAAAGGACACTTGGCTTTTTCAGTACTTCTTCCCCTGAGAAAAGCATGCGTCCCAAGAATCCTCGAAGGAATGTTTCACTCTCATCTTCCGGTGAGTATTGACGTAACCAGTCCACAAGGGAAGGTTCATTTCCTTCAAAGTACTTGGAGTTTTCATTCGGGAAGTAAGCTTGAGATGTCGTCACTCCCCACTTGAATGTGCCGCTATCCGGCTCCATCTCACCTGCAAGGATTTTGAAAAGAGTCGTTTTGGCAATTTCGTTTGCTCCGACAAGTGCTATTTTGTCTTCTTTATTCAGGATAAAGCTAACGTTATTTAAGACCTTTACTCCATCGATTGTTTTTGTAAGTCCTTCTACACGTAGAACATCGTTTCCGATTTCACGCTCAGGCTTGAATTGTACATAAGGATAACGACGTGAACTTGGCTTGATATCGTCGAGTGAGATTTTCTCCAACGATTTTTTACGTGAAGTGGCTTGTTTTGATTTAGATGCATTTGCACTAAATCGGGCAACGAATGCCTGAAGCTCTTTGATTTTTTCTTCCTTTTTCTTATTCTGATCTTGAGCCATTTTAAGTGCTAATTGACTGGACTCATACCAGAAATCATAGTTCCCGACATAAACTTGGATCTTTCCAAAGTCAAGGTCAGCAATATGTGTACATACTTTGTTTAAGAAGTGACGGTCATGTGATACGACGATGACTGTATTCTCAAAGTTAATTAAAAAGTCTTCTAACCACTGAATCGCTTGAATGTCCAAGTGGTTGGTAGGCTCATCAAGTAAAAGAACATCCGGTTTGCCGAATAATGCTTGTGCTAATAATACTTTTACTTTTTCTCCACCTGTTAGTTCGGACATTTGTTTCGTGTGAAGATCTTCGTTGATTCCTAAGCCTTTTAGAAGGATCGCAGCTTCTGATTCAGCTTCCCAACCGTTAAGCTCGGCGAATTCACCTTCTAATTCAGCCGCTTTCATGCCGTCTTCATCTGAGAAATCTTCTTTCATGTAGATGGCATCTTTTTCCTGCATGACTTCATATAAACGGGTATGCCCCATAATGACGACTTTCAGCACTTCATATTCTTCATATTCGAAGTGATCCTGCTTTAATACAGCAAGACGCTCGCCTGAACCCATCGATACGTGGCCGGTCTGCGCTTCGATTTCTCCTGAAAGAATCTTTAAAAATGTTGATTTACCAGCACCGTTTGCTCCGATAAGTCCGTAGCAATTCCCTGGATTAAACTTTATATTCACGTCTTCGAATAGCTTTCTATCACCAAAACGTAAGCTTACATCTGATACTTGAATCATGTGTGATATACCTCCTAATACTCAATCTAAAAGATTATAACACGCGAGTATGCTAAAAAGATAGAGTGTTGGCCGGAACAGTGAGAAATTTACCGGCTATTTACATAAGCGGATGAAGGATTTTGAATGGAGAGAAGGGAGTTGAGGTTGAGCCTGGTGGGTCTTAACACTGGTCGACCTTTCAGCTTTGCTGAAAGGCGAGGGAAACATCCGTTTCCCTCGAATGGGCCAAGATCGATGCTATCTAGTAGCAGATGCTAATAGATACGTTAAATCTTCCCTAATTTAGTTGGCTATGCTAACGTTATAAAAAAAGATTGGTGATGAGAGACGAATGATGAGGTTTGTGAAGCGAGTGAGGTTTCTGTTTAATGTTCGCAGGTCGGTTCCGTTTTTGGTTGATTTTTTTCGGTCAAAAGAGGTTTCGCTATTTAAGAAGCTATTGTCAGTTGGTATGGTGGCGGTATATTTCTGGCTGCCGTTTGATTTGATTCCCGATGTTTTTATTTTGTTTGGAATTGTTGATGATTTGGCAGTGTTTGCATTTGTTCTTCAGCTTATAGTGAAGATGGCTCCTGGAGAGTTGCAGCATCGATATGAATTAAAGAAATGATGCAGAGCATCACTATGGATGGGCTTCTATCATAGTCTGTAAAAGGCTATGCTTTAGGAGGAGATGTTTGATGTACGATCAATATCCATATTACTTTGAAAATCAGGTTGACCGTCAAATCGATCGACAACTGAGAAGAGATATACAGAAAGCCATTAATGATGAATTTTCAGCTATATCTTATTATACACAACTGGCAGAGCTTGCCCCGAATGATACAGCCAAGCTAGCAATCTTGGGAATAAGGCAGGATGAAATCCGTCACTTTAATGGATTTACACAATCGTATTTGCAACTGACAGGTAGATACCCACCCATTAATTTAGTCAATCCAAGAGACCTGCCTTCAAATTACCGGCAAGGGATAAGAGAAAGCATTAAAGATGAAAGTGAAACTGTATCTTTTTATTTATCCATCTCTAACAGGCTCTCAGAACCTAGAGCCAAGCGAAGGTTTTTGAGGGCTGCTTATGATGAACAGCGTCATGCAGAAATACTTAGAAACCTGTAAATGATGGGAACCGGAATCAGCCAAAAAATGGGCGGCTGCTTTCGGTTTTTTCTTTTGATTTATTCTGATGAATCTACTACACTATAATTACACGAATTCCAATCAGAAAGGTTGGATTTAAAATGGAATCACCTTCACTCAATTCAATACCTAAGCCTTTAGTTCAATTAAATCAGTGGTTCATCGTTTCAACTGTAGCCATTTCATGGGTGTTTCAGATAGAATTCTTCTTATTGCTTCCATTTATGGTGGGGTTATCAGCTATGATATTTAAGTTCAATCCCGTCATAAAGGCGGGGAGGAATTTCTTAAAGAAAGAGCTTTCATCGTATCCTCCTGAAGACGCTGATCAGCAGCGATTTAACAACATGATTGCCGTGATTAGCTTAGGAGCAGCGATCTTGAGTGCTCTGGCTGGATGGAGCACAGGATTCTACCTTTTCTCAGGAATGGTATTCCTCGCAGCGTCCATCGCGCTTGGAGGATTCTGTGTCGGTTGTTTTATCCGTTTTCAATGGAAAAGGTTCCAATATAAAAGGTCTGTACAGTAGCCTATTGACAATGAACCCCATACATCGTAAACTATTTATGAATTAAATTACTGTATACAAAGGGAGTATGTTCTATGTTAGGTGTCGTTCTTAACTAACCGTGAAATGAATACGGACATTTTGCAGGCAATAGCCTTAAAAACAGGTTATTGAATAAGCTTATTTAGCTTTGCCTTCAAAGTGTAGTTAAGAACAATGGTCATAGCATACTCAACCCCTTTAATAGGAGAGCTGTGTCTTTGTACACAGCTCTTTTTGTGTACATGAATCGGGAAATCTGTGTAGTCGTTTCTACCTTCCAGTTATGAACGATTTACGGTTTACGTAGACACATGCGTTTATTATTGGCAAGTCAGTATACGAGTGAGTAAGACCACAATGGACATTGTTCGTTGTGGTCTATTTTTTATATGGAGGAGAAAACATTGAACGAAAAGACGTTTCAAACATTAGAATTTAACAAAGTCAAGGAAGAACTTTCACGGTATGCCCTTACAGAAGAAGGGAAAAAGGAATTAATGAGTATAATGCCATCAACCAACAAGCGCCAAATTGAAATGCGTTTAGATGAAGTAACAGAAGCCGTAAGAATCCTGGAGATAAGTTCGAGTATACCAATTCATGCTTTGGATGGCGTGGAAAACATTATAGCAAACCTGAATAAAGGGGTGCCTTTGAGACCGGATCAATTTACAAGCCTCTATTATTTTCTGGATGCGTGTAAAAAAATCAAAAAATTCATGGAGGATAAAAGGTGGGTGGCTCCAAGGGTATCTTCATATGTTTATTCGATTGAAGAGATCCCTGAGATTGGGGAAGAAATCAATCGATGCATCCGTAATGGCAGAGTGGACGATCACGCTAGTAAAGAGTTGTTAAGAATTAGAAAACAAATGGGGATTCAAGAGGATCGGTTAAAGGACAAAATTCAAGCAATTGTAAAGTCAGCTAAGTATAAATCATTCTTACAGGAATCGATTGTTAGTCAGAGAAATGGCAGGTATGTTCTCCCCATCAAGAAAGAATATAAAGGAAAAATGAAAGGATCCGTTTTGGATTCATCTGCTTCAGGATCGACTCTCTATATTGAACCTGAGGAATTAAGCATTCAGCAAGATCAGCTTTTATTTTATAAACTTGAGGAAGACCGTGAAGTTGAAAACATCCTCTGGATGCTAACAGGGCTGGTTCAAACGTACGAACCACAATTAAAGTTGGCGATTGAAACGATGGTGCATTACGATGTCCTATTTGCAAAGGCGAAATATAGCCGGTCCATTGAAGGTGTGAGCGCCATAGTAAATGAAAATCACCAAATACATTTAACAAATGCGGTTCATCCCCTGCTTGGAAAACAGGCAGTACCACTATCCATTCAGATGGGTGGGGACTTTCATGCGTTAGTCATAACCGGACCGAATACTGGAGGTAAGACAGTCGCAATTAAAACGGTGGGCCTTCTCACCCTCATGACCCAATGCGGTCTTCATATTCCGGCAGAAAAGGGTAGTGAAATCAGTATTTATCAAGATATTCTTTTAGATATAGGAGATGGTCAAAGCCTTCAGCAAAATTTAAGCACATTCAGCTCTCATATAAAAAATATTATCGAGATATTAATGGATACAAATGACCGAACCTTGGTCCTCTTAGATGAGCTTGGTTCCGGTACGGATCCCCTTGAAGGAATGGGGCTCGCCACAGCCATCCTGGATCAATTATATGAAAAAGGAGCCACGATACTCGCAACTACCCATTACAGTGAAATAAAGCATTTCGCAGAAGAGCATGAAGGTTTCGTCAATGGGAGTATGGAATTCAATATTGATACATTACAACCTACGTATAAGCTCATAGTGGGTAAGGGGGGGGAGAGTCAAGCATTTGCCATTGCATTAAAGCTGGGAATGCACCCTGAGATCATTGAAAAAGCCCATGAAATTACGTATAGGGAAAAGAAATGCTATGACCTGGGAGAAATCGATTATCATGTGAAGAAGGAAATGGAAAAGCAGGTTATCGTAAACAAATATAAAAAAAGGAACCATAGTAAATCTTCATCAAAGGGGGAGAGTAGAGGTCGATTATTTAATAAAGGTGACAATGTCAAGATTTCAACGAGTGGAGAATTCGGGATTGTATATGAAGGACCAGATGATAGAGGAGATTACACGGTGCAAATTAAAAGTGAAAAGAGATTAATTAATCATAAACGTCTGGAGCTTTATATTTCCTCGAAGGAGCTATACCCCGATGATTATGATTTTGATATTATCTTTAACAGTAAAGAAAACCGGAAAAAAGATAAGCTGATGGGAAAACGATTTGTTGAAGGTTTAACCATAGATCATGAAGAATAAACAAAAAAACGTCCTTAAGCAAACGCTTAAGAACGTTTTTACGATACCGAAGGGATTAAAAGGAAATGGTTTACGTCAAGTTTGTCAGTATATAAGAAAGTATGATACCTAATGAAGACAGAAATCCAACAATGGGCCCTCCTTCTTCAAACGCCTCTGGCAGCATCGTAGAGGATACCATGGCTAATAATCCGCCTGCCCCGAACGCTCCGATTATGTAAGATATGCTTTCCGACGCATCCTGTAAGAGTATATACCCGAGCAAGGAGCTAAGGGATGAGAGAACGACTACGCTTCCCCAGAGGGTAAGAATTTTACTTGTACTATATTGATCAAGCTTGAAACCGATACTGCTTGATAATGATTCAGGTAAGTTACTGATGAAAATGGCGATGATAAACACCCATTGTATAGGTTGGTCTCCTATAAAGCTGACACCAATAATGATGGATTCGGGTATTGCATCCATTATGGTTCCTACATATATTGCTAATCCTGAGTGGCCATGAGGATTCTTCCTTGACCTCTTTCTTTCACTTCCACCTTTTTTAGAAATGAAGATTTCGAAAAGAGTGAATAAGAGCGCCCCAAGTAAAAACATAGATGTGAGATGGAGCAGGTTGGCTTTGCCTTCTGCCTCACTTAGTAAATCAAAGGTGGCAGACCCTATGATCAAACCGGTTCCTAATGCCATAATATAAGCGACAATTCGTTTTGATATGTGCAAATAAATTCCTATAACAGCTCCGATTAGTAAGGATATGCTGGCAATCCCTCCCCATAAAGCAGCCTGAAACATTTCTCCACCCCCGTAAACATTCTACATAAGAAGTTTTCCCTTAATGTGTGTTGAATTAAACGCTAAATCAGTTAATGAATAGTTTTAAAGAGCTGTGGAGATAGTAAGGGTGAATAATATTTAGGAGGTAGTCAAATTGAAAAAATATCTATTGATTTCCCTTTTGGGATTAATGTTCATGAGTATTGCAACAGGTTGCGGTATGGGGAATGACATGAATGAAGAAGGACAAGAAATGAACAACCGTAATTTGGAAAAAGTGAACTACAAAAACGATCAGGCTAATCGTGATTATGTGAATAATCGTGAGTATGTAAATGACGGGACAAGGAGAGAAAATTATTCTCTGGCCGAAAAAGAGGCAAATAAAGTAACCGGTCTTAATGAAGTAAAAAGCGCTTATGTTTTGACAACAGAACAAAACGCGTATGTAGCGGCGGTACTTGAAGATAAAATGAATGGAAAAGTTTCGAAGGACTTGGAGAAAAAGATCTCGGATCAAGTAAAAAGTCAAAACGGAAATATAAAGAATGTTTATATTTCAACAAATCCTGATTTCACTGATCGTATGAGGGATTATGCAGACAAAGCCGAGAACGGAAAACCGATTGAGGGTCTGGGAGAAGAAATGGCAGATATGCTGAAACGCGTTTTTCCGAACAGAGGGTAATCCGAATCGTGAAAAGTCGAACATTGCTTCGGCTTTTTTTATTTGCCTGTAGGAAATGGACAGGGAATTCAGTATACTATTTAGAGTAACGAAATAAAAGGGAGGAGTGACAACGTTTGGCTCAAGTAGCTGTGAAACCACTGCAGAATCCTACTATTTACGGTATTCTAATAGCCATTAGCTCTGGTCATTTTATAAATGATACGTTACAGGCAGTTGTTCCGGCCATGTTTCCGATCATTGAGAAGTCCTTGCAACTGAGTTATACCCAAATCGGCTGGATTGCATTTGCACTCAATATGACATCTTCATTGTTGCAGCCAGTATTCGGTTATTATGCGGATATACGTTCAAAACCTTACTTACTTCCATTAGGAATGCTATCAAGCTTAATTGGTTTGGTTGGCTTTGCTTTATCGGGCCATTTTTTATGGATAATCTTATCTGTGTTATTCATAGGATTCGGCTCTGCCATCTTTCATCCCGAAGGTTCCAGGGTAGCATACATGGCAGCCGGAAACCGCAGGGGCCTGGCTCAATCGATTTATCAGGTAGGAGGGAATACCGGGCAGTCTCTTGCCCCATTGATTACGGCATTTATTTTTGTTCCATTCGGTCAAAAAGGGGCTTTGTGGTTTTCCATTGTAGCACTCCTGGGAATCATTGTTTTATTTCATGTATCCAATTGGTACTCGGAACAATTACGTTCTAATGAAAAGATGAACCGACATAACAGAACAAACGTGAAGAAAAAACCGATTCATAGAAGAATTAAATGGGCATTGGTATTAGTAGTGTTTTTAGTGTTTGCCCGTTCGTGGTATGGAGCTGGTTTATCCAATTACTACCAGTTTTATTTAATTGAAGATTATGGTCTTTCAATTAAAGAAGCGCAAGCATATATTTTTGTATTTATGTTTGCGGGAGTACTGGGAACCTTCTTGGGAGGGCCGCTGGCAGACCGTTTTGGAAAAAGGAATATCATTTTCTTTTCAATGTTAGGTGCTGCCCCGTTAACCCTTGCTTTACCTTACTTATCTTTAAGTGTTGTATATCCATTTATCTTTTGCATCGGGTTTATTTTGTCTTCAAGCTTTAGTGTAATCGTTGTGTATGCACAAGATCTCTTGCCACACAAAATTGGCATGGTATCAGGACTGACCGTTGGACTTGCCTTTGGTATGGGAGCTGTAGGTGCAGTCATCTTCGGGGGACTCGCAGATCTATTCACCATTCGTTTCGTCATGATCCTTTGCAGCTTTCTCCCACTACTAGGGATGATGACCTTCCTGCTGCCTACCGACGAAACTGTTCGAAATCTTCATAAACATCCATAGAACGAAAAGAGAGTGATTGCATCCAGCAATCACTCTCTCCGTTTTAAGAAAAAGCAAAGTAAACAATGAATAACACGCAAAGGATATACATGATCGGATGAACGTCTTTCCATTTTTTCAACGAAATCATCGCTAATGGATAAAGGACAAATCCTAAGGCAATCCCGGTTGCAACACTGAAGGTTAAGGGCATCATAATGATGGTTACAAATGTAGGAATAACGATTTCCAAGCGACTCCAGTTAATGTGCCTTACTTCGGTAGCCATTAAAGCACCTACAATGATCAATGCTGGTGCTGTCACCTCAGGAGTAATAACAGATAATATGGGAGAAAAGAAGAGAGCGATAGAGAAACAAAAAGCAATCACTATTGAAGTGAATCCCGTTCTGCCTCCAACGGCCACTCCTGCAGAGGATTCTACAAAGGAGGCTGTCGTTGAAGTCCCGAAGATCGCTCCCGCGACTCCTGAAGCAGAATCAGCTAAAAGAGCTCTACCTGCATTCGGAATCTTATTATCTTTCATTATCCCCGCTTGACTGGCAACAGCAATCAATGCCCCTGCAGTGTCAAAGAAAGCTACAAATAGGAATGTGAAGATCACCGCCAAAATTTCAAGGGTGAAAATGTCACCTAAATGAGTAAAAACAACTCCAAATGTAGGCTCTAAGCTAGGAACCTTGCCAATAATGGAGTGAGGCACCTCGATCTTCCCTGTAATCATACCGAGGACAGTGGTTGCTACCATTCCGTAAAATATTCCGCCTCGAATGCCCCTAACTAGCATCATCAATGTAATTACGAATCCGAAAACTGCAAGCAGTGTAGCAGGAGAAGAAAGATTTCCGATTGAGACAAATGTTTCTGGATTGGCAACCACAAGTCCCGCATTTTTAAAGCCTATAAACGCTACGAAGAATCCAATTCCACCTGCAATCGCATATTTTAGATCCTGTGGAATGACATTGATGATTTTCTCGCGTATTTTCATGACACTTAAGATCATAAAGATGATGCCTGCCACAAATACTCCGGTCAGTGCAATTTCCCATGGAACGCCCATTCCTATGCATACAGAAAAGGTAAAGAAAGAGTTAAGTCCCATGCTGGGAGCGATACCTATCGGAAAGTTTGCAAGTATCCCAATCAAAAGGGACCCTACAATCGCCGACAGGGCAGTAGCCGTAAATAAAGCGCCTTTATCCATTCCCGCCTGACTAAGAATGATTGGATTGACGACAAGTATATAAGCCATTGAAAGGAAGGTCGTTACCCCTGCTAACGTTTCTTTTCTATAAGTTGTTCCTCTTTCAGTAAATTGAAAGAATGTTTTCATAAATAACCCTCCAAGTAGAAAATAAAAAGACTCTGGTCAAAAGTTAACCAGAGTCATATCCACAGGATAAAATAATCGTGTTATTTTATCTTGTAGACAAGCCATTTAAGGTAGCTGGTAGAAACGTTCAAGCCTTATTCTTGAACTTATACAAGGTGTATGAGAATTTGTTATAATTGAATTAGAAGCATCATATCAAGTCACTTTCATCAGGTCAATGGAACGACTAAATGTTCGTCAATTCATTATTTTCTAAATTGATGGTTTATTATAAAAATCGCCTCATGTACTATACATAATCACTGAAAAAAGCTATATTTAGTGAATACAAAACTTGAGTAGAGAGAACTTAAGTTAATAAGTAATTGAAATAGGAGGAACTAGAATAATGTCTTCTTTAAAACCAGGTACGGTAGTGGATTTATTCGTTGATCATGAAGTACCTTATGGTTTCTTTCTAACGAATGAAATAGATCGTGTGCTTTTGCACCATTCTGAAATAACAGAAGAAATTCAAGAAGGAGATACTGTGAAGGTATTTCTTTATCATGATAAGGATGTTCGCCTTACAGCGACAATGCGTATCCCTAAAGTACAAGTAGGTGCTTACGGATGGGCTGAGGTAGTGGATAAACGGGAGGATTTAGGTGTTTTCGTTAACATTGGCCTTCCTAAGGATATTTTAGTCTCAGCAGATGATCTTCCTAAATTCCTGGAACTTTGGCCAAACCCGGGTGATCAGTTGTTTTTAACACTGAATCGCGATAAGCAGGACCGCTTATACGGACGATTAGCCACTGAAAATATCATTGAGCAGGTGTCTAGAAGAGCATCTACAGAAATGATGAACGCAAAAGTGCAAGGACGTGTGTATCGACTGCTTAGAGTCGGAACCTTCTTCTTATCCGAACAAGGATATCGATGCTTCGTTCATGAGAATGAACGCAAAGCGGAACCAAGACTGGGAGAGCTGGTTGAAGGGAGAGTCATCGACGTTAAGGATGACGGGAACTTAAATGTATCTTTCTTACCGTTAAAGCAGGACAAAATGCTGGATGATGCGGAGGTCATTCTGGAGTATCTTGCAGAAAGGAATGGATCTATTCCTTTTTGGGATAAGAGCCAGCCGGATGACATCAAAGATCGCTTTAATATGAGCAAAGCATCCTTCAAACGAGCCCTTGGAAAACTCATGAAGGAAGACCGGGTTTATCAAGAAGAAGGCTGGACTTACTTAAAAAAGTAAAAACAATAACGGGAGGCCTGCCCAGATGGTGTAGTCCTTCCTGGTTTTCTTCAACATATACAAAAGAGTGCTGACCATAACTGTCAGCACTCTTTTGTATTATGATTCTATTTGTTTCACATTTTGCTGGGCTTTCTGCATACTTACGGATTTAATAGGCAGGATCGTGCCTATCAATGCGATGAATGCACAACCGATCAATACAGTTGAATATCCTGTTACTGCAATTGTAGATAACACTCCGAAAACGACAAGGTCCAGGACGGAATCTACAATGGAAAGCAAGGAAATTGTTGTCGCCCTGATCCCGGACGGTATCAAATCATTGCTTAATTGAGCGTATATCGGGTAACGGATGGCTCGAACCAGTCTTAAAACGAAAAAAGATCCCAGAACAATCCATAATGATGAACCGAATAAAGCGGATAACAGTAAACCTATTACGGCTAACAAACCAGATACAATCATAAGCTTCACCCTCGAAACCTTTGCAGTCATCCACCCAATGGAATTAGAAGCAAAATAACCCATGACTGCCGAAATGGCATAAAAAACACCAATTAAATAAACGGGCAATCCTGCTTCCTTCATCAAGGGCTGATCGAAGTATTGATAAACAGCTCCTGCAGGAATGAAGACCAATGTTACGTTTAGAAACATCAGCAAAAGTTCCGGTGCTTGACGAATCACGCGCAGACCACTTTTAATTTGTGAAAAAGGATTCTCTCTTTTGAAGGAGTCCATAGAGGGCTGCTTAATTTTGAGAACGAAGAATACCTCTATTAAATGGAAGACCAAGCCTAAGATAATGAGTAAATTAAATTGATTGTCAGCTAAATCTTTAGCTAAATAAGAACCGAATATAACCGCAATCAACATACTGATAAATGTAGCAGATTGAATTTTGCCAATTGCGTGATCCATGCGATTTTCTTCATTGGATTCTTTGAGCGAGTCATAAATTAGTGCCTCGTCGGCCCCCGAAAAAAAAGTCACGCTAAACCCATTTATAAAGCTGTATAAGAAAAACATCCAAGGATCATATGCGAATAAAAGGAGCATTATACTAATGATTTTAAGCACAGAACCAAACAAGAATGAATATTTTGCCCCAAACCGGTCAGCAAACATTCCGGTTGGAACTTCTCCAATTAGTACAGCTCCACTCCAAAACATGAGTAGAATCAAAATTTGAGAAGAAGTTAATCCTCTTTCAAAATAGAATAAAGTCAAGACTGGTTGAAGAAAACTGATCGTACCAAAAAAAGAAATCCAAAATAGCATCCGGATATTATGGGATGCAGTCGTTCGTTTGCCCATATATGTCTCCTACTTCCTAATAATGTACTATTGTCCCGGAAGAAGGAGCGTCGTTTCATGTATAAGGAACTTAAACGTTCACTCCTCCTTGAAATGTTGAAAGTGTTTTGAACGTTTTTTGCATGTTATTTCCTCCTCATAATTGATGCAATTAGTTTAGCATAATGATGGGAAAAAGAAGAGACTTAATTGTTCGACAAATATCTACATATAGGAGTTATATGGAACATGGAGGGAACAAGAAGAGGGAACCGAGCAAATCGGGTGATGTATGGCTATAAGTGGAGGACTTCCTCGGTTCTTATCATTAAAATGGTCTAATTTTTAAAAATTTATTCACTATTTGTGAAATGGTTAGAGGTGTGGGGACTTAGATCCCTTGGTGGGCGGGATTTTGACGGAGAATATTGAACCATTATCTTAACGATCCTCATTCGATTGTAGCGCTGCACGAGAATAAGGGGCAGGTTAAATAAAATTCCGTATAGGAACATGATCCAGGACTCGACTCCATTATTTAGAATGAAAAAGAAAGGTGCCGGTATCATTTGCAGCCAGTGGGATAATTCGGCACGATTCAATTCTTGAAGGAAGGTGATTCGACCCTGTTGAGAAGTGAGACCGATTTCATTCTTATTTACCCACTGCGAAACCATCTCCCTGCATCCGGTATATATTCCTTCCATTTTTTAATCTTCAAAAACTCAAATATTCCACCTCCGGCTTCCATTTCAAGAGGATGAAAGAGGGGGGACAACCTTTGGAGAAGATGAAATGAATACTTACCCATGTGAAAATATCTATAAGGATGATCATTTCATCTTTTCATCCTTTCCTTTCTCTAAATAAATGTATCGATCCTTCCACTTTGTTTTTTTCGTCAAAAATGTTGTAAACACAGAGTGGGAGAAGGTCATCACGAAAAATAGAATATGGGCTGGGAATAGAAGCGTCTCAAAAATAGTAAAATTTCCAATCCTGCTAAGAATGAAATACAAGTAAACACTTAAAAATAAGTACTGAATCATATAAATATATGGGTCTGTCCATACCATTTCCGGCGAATGTATGAGAAAAGAAGCGAGTGAGGTAATCCACAAAGAAGATAGTCCCAAAAGTATGATGTTTGTCGATTTTGCCCCGGAAGCGAAACTCTTCGACCACCCGTAGAATAACTCACTCAATCCGTTCCCATACATTCTCATGGATATGGCATTTCTTCCGCTGACTGCTTCTACTAATTCTCCACTTTTTTTTGCACGTTTACTTAAAGCAAAATGCTCCACCATATCTCCTTTGATTGCTTCGTGCCCACCAATTCGCCAATATACATCTCTTGTACACAGGAAGCACTGACCAAACCCACCAGAAGGTCTGACCAACCCGGATAGGAGATGAGTGACACTCGTTGAGGCGAATACGATTAAATGGAACATCATGGATAAAGTCTCATATCCACTATTCATCTTATGAAAGGGATGAATGCTCAGAACTCCTTGACATTGCTGTTGTTGATAAGTCTCGCAAATCCTTAGAAGTCCTGCTTGCTCGAACCATGTATCTGAGTCAACAAACAATAAGAATTCACCCTTAGATGCTTCCGCCCCATTCCAACAAGCCCAAGATTTTCCGTTCCATCCATTTGGAAGAGGGGGAGTATCCACGACTGTTGCACCGAACTCTTCAGCTATTGCCTTCGTACGATCCTTCGATCCATCATTTACCACGATCACTTCAAACGGCTGAATAAATTGCTTCTGAATACTCGATAATAGATTTCCAATTGTCTGTTCTTCATTTCTGGCAGGAATGATGATGGAGCATTTTTTTACGAGAAAACTATTCCTTACATGAATGGACTTTTTGACTGTAGGGATTCTAGTAAAAAGGAAAACGGTAAGAATAATAGACCCTAACCAAATATACATTTTTTCACCCTCTGATCTTTTGGTTTTTATCGACATTTTAACCATTTTGGATAAAGGTGATACCTTTTTTCATATGGATTGATTGTTTTGTGTGTATAAATTCATGTCAAATTTGTTTGAAGTCAATCAAAATGGGCACAATGGAAAGCTGAATAGGCGATTCAGTAGAAAACGATCTTTCTCTTAAGGAGGAAATGAAATGAAGAAGAAAGTGATAGTAGTAGGTGGCGGATTAGGAGGTATGTCAACAGCGATCCGTCTTGCCTCAGAAGGATTTGACGTGACCATTGTTGAAAAAGGGGAAAGACTTGGTGGAAAATTAAACAAAAGAGAAGGAAAAGGTTTTTCTTTCGATACTGGACCATCAATCCTTACGATGCCGTGGGTACTGGAAAAAGTTTTTGCTCATGCAAGCCGTGATCTGAATGATTATGTGGATATTATCAGAGTGGAGCCGGGCTGGAGGACATTCTTTGAAGACGGGAAGGTCCTGGATGTATCTTCGGACCTTCCAACGATGTTAGAAGAAATAAAAAAGACATCCCCGGAGGATGCGAATAATTTCTTTAACTATTTAAGCTACTGTGGAAAAATGTATGAGCTCACAATGAAAAGCTTCTATAAAAAGAGCATCAATGGCTTGCAGGACCTACGCACGATGCATCCGGTCAAAGAATTACTGCAAATGGATCCGATGAAATCCATGGATGCTGCAAATCGTAAATTCATTAAAGACAAGCATTTGCAGCAGCTGTTTAATTTCCTGATCATGTACGTCGGTTCGTCACCTTACCATGCACCAGCCATCATGTCACAGCTTACACATGTTCAGTTGGGGATGGGAGTCCATTACGTAAAGGGGGGAATGTATAAAATTGCAGAGGCGATGGCCAAGGTGTTGGAGGAACTCGATGTAGAGATTCGCTTAAATTGTGAAGTTGAGGATATTCTTACCACTGGCAGCCGTGCTGAAGGAATACGTACGAAAATAGGAGAAGAGCTGATGGCGGACATCGTGGTATCGAATTTAGAGGCGATCCCTTGCTACAAATCCCTTTTGGCTGATTATCATGAGTCTCCTAAGGAAGTCGAAGAACTAAGCAAGTATGCCCCTACGGTTTCAGGTTTGGTTCTGCTGCTAGGGGTAGACCGTAAATATGATCATCTTGCTCACCATAACTTCTTTTTCAGCAAGGATCCTAAAAAAGAATTCAGGCAAATCTTCGAAGAGAATAAGCTGGCTGATGATCCGACGATTTATATTGGTATCTCGTCGAAATCGGATCCTACACAGGCTCCTGAAGGAAAAGAAAACCTGTTTGTGTTGACACACGTGCCACCATTAAAAGAGGGTGAGGATTGGACTCAATACAAAGAATCTTATCGACTCAAAGTGCTGGATAAGCTGGAGGAAATGGGCGTAACCAATCTGAGGGATCATATTGAATACGAATATACCTTCACTCCTAACGACCTTCAAACCCTTTACGGGGCGAATGGTGGTTCAATCTATGGGACTGTCACAGACCGAAAGCTTAATGGAGGCTTCAAGATTCCGAATAAGAGCAGAGTGCTCTCTAATGTGTACTTCGTGGGAGGTTCAACCCATCCAGGTGGAGGTGTGCCGATGGTCTCACTTTCAGGACAACTGACAGCGGAACTGATCATTAATGAACAAGTGAAGGTGAATCGATTCATTGGTTAACATGAAAAGGTGAAGGTTAAATTTAAATAATCTTCACCTTTTATTATTTTACTGCTTTTCTGAAGAAAGATTATCTACCGTATCCGAGTTATTTACATTCTCTTCATCTTCATCAGGATAGGGATCAAAGAAATTGACTACTTTCCCTTGGCCTCCAAACCCGATAACCTGCTCTTTATCTTCTGTATTATTCTCGTTTTTCTTCATACAAAAACTCCTTCCTGCCATTAGTTTGGCGAAAGGAGTTTTTTTCATCCCACTATTTAGTTCTTCCAATGATTATCTATAAATTGATCGCGACCTGATTTTGCCCGGTCTTGTTTATATTCATCTGGATTTTTCTTGTAGAATTTTTGATGGTATTCTTCTGCCGGATAGAAAGTGGAAGCAGGAAGAATGTTTGTGACGATAGGCTTCTTGAATCGTCCACTGTTTACTATATCGTTCTTCGTTTTTTCAGCTAATTGTTTTTGGTGTCCATTATGATAGAAAATAGCTGTGCGGTACTGATCCCCGCGGTCATGGAATTGTCCTCCATCATCCGTTGGATCAATCTGAGGCCAGTATAGCTCTAATAATCTTTCATAAGGGAACAAATCAGGATTAAATGTGATTTGAACAGCTTCGTAATGTCCACTATTTCCTGCTTTTATATCTTGATATGTTGGGTTTTCAAGGTGGCCACCTGAATAACCCGACACGACATCAATAATTCCCGGTAATTCATCAAATGGCTTTACCATGCACCAAAAACAACCACCTGCAAAGGTAGCGATTTCTTTTTTTTCATTCATTGCTGAACCTCCTGTACCATATGTGCTCCTCTAAAGCAGTAAAGCGATTGCTTGAAACAGATTTTATCACGAAATAATGGAGGGGACAATCTATTAGCTCGAAGTTTGCACCTGGATTGTTTCGAAAAGAAGGATTCCTGTTATTTTCAGCAAAGTTTATCAAATTTCATTCACTATCCATAGAATCTTGTGTATAATTCTGTTGAACGGAATAATTACATACGACATGAGATCAGGTGAAGCGGAAGTGACGATACTTCTTTGCTTCATAATAGGGAAGTTGGTGCAATTCCAACGCGGTCCCGCCACTGTAAATGGAAGTGAGCTGTATGAATGCCACTGTACCAATAGGTATGGGAAGGTGCAGCAAACAATGACCATGAGCCAGGAGACCTGCCTGATTTCTTTCGCACCAAATCTACGCGGATAGAAAGGTGTAATGTGCATATTTAACGGTTTAAAGCCTTTTATGTATCTTACACAGCATCTCTAGTCCCACTGGAGATGTTTTTTTGTCTGGGAATAAGTTCATTTACAGGAGGAAAACGTATGAAACACACATTCAAAATCATTCTCGTACTAATAGTATCTCTAGGACTCCTTTCAGCTTGCGGTACTGACGGTGAAAGTGTAGAAAAGAATAAAAATAGCGGGGAAGCAAGTCAGGGACAATCTGCTTTTCCTTTGTCAGTAAACGATGCCTTGAATAATAAAGTCACGCTGGATGAGCAACCTAAGCATATTGTTTCATTGATTCCAAGCAACACAGAAATCTTATTCGAGTTAGGGTTGAATAAGGAAATTGTAGGGGTTTCAGATTTTGATAATTACCCAAAAGAAGCGGCGGACAAAGAAAAAATAGGTGGAATGGAATTTAACGTTGAGAAGATTATCGGTCTGAATCCGGATTTGGTTCTTGCTCATGAGTCCACTGCTGTTTCGGCAGAAGAAGGGTTAGAACAGCTTCGAAGTGCTGGGATAAAGATATATATCGTACGTGATGCCAATAGCTTTGAGGAAGTGTACACCACGATGAAAAACATCGGCACATTGGTCGGCAAGGAAGATGAAGCTGAATCCGTCATTTCTGAGATGAAAGCAGATCTAGAATCCATTAAGGAAAAAGTCAGAGGTGTATCTGAAAAGAAAAAAGTGTATGTAGAGGTTTCACCTTCCCCTGACATATATTCGACAGGGAAAAATACTTTCATTGATCAAATGCTATCGCTTGTAAATGCTGAGAATGTAATGAGTGAACAGGACGGATGGATTCAGGTTAACCAAGAGGCAGTCATCGCTTCCAATCCTGACGTCATCATTACTACCTATGGTTTTTATAGTGAAAATCCTAAGGAACAAGTGGTGGGCCGAGAAGGTTGGAAAGATGTAACCGCTGTAAAAAATGAAGATGTCCATGACGTACATTCAGATCTGGTCACACGTACCGGTCCGAGATTAGTTGAAGGAGTAGAGGAAATTGCAAAGTCGATCTATCCGGAGTTATTTGCAGAATAAAATATGGATAACATACGGGTTGGCTGTAACGTTTTTACTTTTCGCTCTCTTTACAGGCATTTCGATCGGAACCGTCTCTGTCCCACCTATGGATATTCTGTTCATCGTTGGAGCTAAATGGTTTGGATTCCCTATACCGGGAGAAATTGATCCAATGTTTGCAAATATAGTGTACTCCATAAGATTGCCCAGAGTATTACTGGCATTGTTGGTTGGCAGCTCCCTTGCAATTGCAGGAGCTTCTTTTCAAGGACTATTGCGCAACCCGCTGGCTGATCCATATACATTGGGTGTGTCTTCAGGAGCATCGGTCGGTGCTGTTATTACGTTGTTCTTTAATTGGAGCATTCCGTTCATTGGGAAGTTTACGCTTCCCTTTCTCAGTATTCTTTGTTCGATTATAACCGTCTTCCTCGTATTATGGTTTGCACAGAAGGTTGAAAGAACTATGAAGGTTGAAACCATCATTTTAACTGGAATTATTTTCAGCTCTTTTTTAGGTTCGATTATATCCTTAATGATTGCCTTGACGGGAGAGGAATTAAGACAGATCATCGGTTGGCTTCTTGGAAGCGTGTCCATGAGAGGGTGGGATTACATTACGATAATATTCCCCTTTTTCTTTATTGGAGTGATCGTTTTGTTCCTCAATGGCAAGGAACTGAATGGCATGAGCTTTGGTGAAGAACAAGCCCATCACATCGGAATATCCGTACAAAAGAGAAAACTCCTTATCTTAATTGCTGGAAGTATCCTGACGGGAGCGGCTGTCGCCGTTTCGGGTACAATTGGATTCGTGGGGCTCGTAATTCCTCATTTTCTAAGAAGGATAGTAGGGCATGACCATAGACACTTACTTCCTTTGTCCATCATTGTTGGGGGAGGCTTTCTCGTGTTGGCTGATCTCATTTCAAGAACCATCATTGCACCAACCGAGCTTCCGATTGGAGTGATAACAGCTCTTATCGGTGCCCCGATGTTTGCTTATATTCTCCTGAAGAAAAGAGGGCTTTCATCATGATAGATGTAAACGGTGTTACAGTAGGATATAACGATAAAATAATCGTGGAAGACATGAATTTTCATATAGATGAAGGAGAATTCTTTGGGATTCTTGGACCTAACGGAAGTGGAAAGACGACCCTGTTAAAAGCCATGACGGGTCTGCTTCCATTAATGGATGGAAGCATAAGGTTAAAAGGAAAAAAACTGCATCATTTTTCTTCAAGGGATCTAGCCACACAGGTAGCGGTACTTCCTCAGATATCGACAGAATCCTTTTCCTATGGGGTGAGGGAGACGGTTATGCTGGGGAGATATGCTCACCAAAAAGGTTTCTTTAAAGGAACGACTGAAAGGGATACTGAAATCGTGGAAAAGGTAATGGATCAAACGGGCATTACTTCCTTTCAGGACCGCTTCCTTCATGAGTTGTCCGGGGGAGAACGGCAGAGGGTATTCCTTGCCCAGGCTCTCGCTCAAGAGCCACAGGTCCTGTTGCTTGATGAACCCACTAATCATCTCGATCTTTCGTATCAGAAGTCATTGTTGGATTTAATTAAAAATCAAACAATACACGAAAAATTAACGGTAATCGCAATCTTTCATGACTTAAACTTAGCAAGTTTATACTGTGATCGCTTACTTCTCTTAGACAAAGGAAGAACCAAACTTCTCCACCACCCGGAAGAGGTTCTGAAAGAGAAACATATAGAAGAGGTGTATCATACAAAGGTTCAGAAACAAGCTCATCCTATAGTTGCAAAACCTCAAATGGTCATTGTTCCTGAGGAGAGTGCGACAGAGAACTTTGTGTTAGATGAAAGTTACCTAAACGTGAGAGAAGAATACATACATTTCTCTGCCCCTTACCCATTAAAATGCATGTCCTCAGGAATTATTGGTGCAGGAATCGGGTGGTACAGGCACTTTATCAATCGTAGAGTCCCTGCAGATTATGACTGCTCAGATTATCAAGAGGACATGAAAGAATTTCTTGTTCATAAAGACCTGGACCCCTCATTTTCTGTAGGCATGATGACGGCGCTTCCTTTAAATAATATGGTTTGCGAATCATTCGAAGTTCAGGGGCATTCCGTATTCGTCGTAGTGACAGCAGGTGTGGGGAATGCGATTGATGTCTCGACAAGTTATCAATATGATATTGATTTAAGACCAGGCACGATTAATACATGGGTGTTCATAAATGGGAATCTTTCAGATGAAGCATATATAGAAGCCCTTGTAACCTCAACAGAAGCAAAAGTGAGAGCCCTTCATGACATGAATGTGAGGGATAGAAGAACTGGTCAACTTGCTACCGGCACACCGACCGACAGTATTCTGATCTCCTCAAGTCAACAAGGTGAGCTGGAACCGTTTGCCGGGCCGATTACACCAATAGGGAAGTTGATTGGGCGCGGTGTGTATGAGGTAACAAAAAAAGCCATTGAACGCTATTTGGATCAAACAGAGTAGAATTATTTCAATGAAAAGGTAATTGAGGAGAGGGGGAATCGGCTTGGGAACCCTATATTTTATTACCGGAGGGGTTAGAAGCGGCAAAAGCTCTTTTGCTGAAAAATGGGCAATTGAGAAGAAGAAGTCAAACGTTCCATTGGTCTATCTTGCTTGTGGAGTGAACACTGACAGGGAGATGGAGCAAAGAATCTTGAAACACCAGCAGGACCGGCAAGCGACTGCTGTGGAATGGACGACTATTGAATGTCCCAGTTCAATTGAAAGGATGATCAACCAAATTCCTCGACACTCCGTTGTACTGTTGGACTGCCTCACGACTCTTTTAACAAATGAGATGTATGGTAGTAATGAGGAGATAGGTCAATATATAGAAGAGAAAATCTATCAATCTATCGTACAGTTGCTAAATAAAGTTGATGTACTGTTCCTGGTTAGCAATGAATTGGTTTCTGACCTTCCAATTGCTTCAAAGGATATCCTTACTTTCCAGAAACGGCTTGGTGCATTGCATATAAGAATGGTGAAAAAAGCATGTGTGGCGATTGAAATGACGGCGGGAATCCCAGTTTTGAAAAAGAGGGGTACGAATGAGGAAGGACGGTTTCCTCATGATCCTATTTAAAAGCTTTCTCCTTAACCTCCAGTTTTTTACGATTCTGCCGATCCGTAAAGAATTTTCAGTAGGGAAAAGGGAAATGAAGTGGATGGTCCGGACATTTCCACTGTTAGGTTTATTTGTAGGTGTGTTTCTTTTAGGAGGATATGTTTTTCTGAATTCTTTTACGCACATAAGCCCTTTAGGTATATCATTCTTTATTTGGGTATTGCCAATCGTATTAACGGGCGGCATCCATTTAGATGGCTATATGGATGCAAGTGATGCCTTTTTTTCCTATAGTGATAAGGAAAAGCGATTAGAAATAATGAAAGACCCGAGGGTAGGTGCCTTTGGCGTTTTGTCACTGGTGGTATTGCTTTCTTCACGGTTTTTATTTATTTATGAAACCATCATTCAAACCCATTCCACTAGTTTGATAGGTATGATTCTTGTGTCGATTCCCTTTTTAAGTCGAATGATGATGGCGGCGAGTTTAATTCTTATCCCTGCAGCCCAGACGTCTGGAATGGGATATGGTTTCAGTAAGAATGTGACCGGTTATGATCTTATATGGATTGTTTCTGGTTTATTGCTGGGTGGAGTCGGCAGTTTCTTTTTAAATTTCTTTTATTTTTATTCTTTATTCACCCTGGTGACGTTAGCTTTATTCTGGTTTGTTTATTCTAGATCCATCAAATGGTTTGGCGGTATGTCCGGTGATACAATCGGGGGGAGTGTAGAGGGGGTGGAGTTGTTTTTATGGATGACTATATGGTTATTGCATGTATTCGCCATGGTTTAACAGAAGAAAATGAGCAGGGGAAATACCTCGGCTGGACCAATTCCAGTTTATCTCAAAAAGGAATTGAATTACTTAAAAGGCGAAATACTCTTTTTGAAGAGTATGAACGATACTTTTCAAGTGATCTTAACCGCTGTTTAGAAACCGCTCATTTTCTGTTTCCTCATGCTCCATTGATCTCTTCATCCCTTTTAAGAGAGCTACACTTCGGAAGCTGGGAAGGTTTAACCTATGAGAGCTTAAAGGAAGACGATGTATATCAAGAATGGTTATTGGACCCATCCATTTCTCCACCAAATGGGGAAGGGATGAATCAATTTGGAAAACGAGTCGATTTAGCATGGGCACAGATCGTAGCCCAGATAGAAGAGCACAATGGGAAGCGGTACGCCGTTATTACTCATGGTGGAGTCATTCGACATCTATTAACTTCTTTATCTCCTGGACATGTTCACAGAACGTTTTGGGAATGGAAGGTCAATCATGGAGAAGGGTATGAAATGGTATGGAAGACAGAAAATGATTGGAGGAATCAAACATGTACTTCGTTACGGGAGGTTCCTTTAATGGGAAAAGCAGATGGGTGAAAACCCATTTTAATCTAAAAGAAACGGATACAACCTGGATTCCATTATTCAATGGAGATAGGATTCATTTGGATGAGATCAACTTTTCAAACCCTGTCATCGTAATAGAGGGGCTTGAGTATGGAATTCGACCAACTATTTTAAATAATGATTCCGAAGTCAGAAAGTCATTTACAATTTTGATGCAAACCTTAAAGCAGTGGGAAGATGAAGACCCAGATCGCAGAGTAATCTGGATAGGTTCAGAAATCGGGAAAGGAATCGTCCCAATGGATAAGCTGTCCAGGGAGTGGCGGGATTTGACAGGGTGGGTTTATCAAGACCTGGCGGAAATTTCTCAGGAAGTTTGGCTGGTTTGGTACGGCCTTGCTACATCATTAAAAGGATAAAGGAGAGGGTAAGTATGCAGCTTTACACAAGAACTGGTGATAAAGGTCAAACGAGTTTAATCGGTGGAAGAGTAGATAAAGATGATATACGTGTCGAAGCATATGGAACATTGGATGAAGTGAATTCTTTTGTTGGGCAAGCCATTTCAGAACTGGATGTCGAGGGTTTTCAGGATGTACTACAGGACCTTGAGACGATTCAGCATGAACTATTTGATTGTGGGGGTGACCTATCAAACGTTTCTAAGCATAGAAAAATCAAGCTTCAGTCCCAATCCGTCCAGGCGTTGGAGAAGAAGATCGATAGGTTCACCAAGGAAGCGCCTCCACTTGAGAAGTTCATTTTACCAGGTGGCGTGAAAGCTTCATCAAGTATTCACATAGCTAGGACGGTTACAAGAAGAGCAGAGAGAATCATGGTTTCGCTTTCAAAAACGGACGAGGACTTTCCCATTGTGACATTGCAGTATATCAATCGATTATCCGATTACTTTTTCGCATTGGCACGTGTGATCAATTATCGTTGTAATGTAAAAGATGTCGAATATATTCGCAGCGCAAACGTATTTTCAACAGAAAAAGTTCAGAAAAAAAATGAAAAGTAATCTTAGGACTCTTTTATTACTTTCCTTGTTTATGGCTTTTTCTGCTATCGGTGGAATGGTGAAGATACCTGCCGTAATAGGTACGGTTGCATTGGATAGTATGCCTGCATTATTGATTGCGTCCCTTTACAATGGGAGATGGGGGGCAATTGTTGCAGGGGGAGGTCACTTGCTTTCAAGCTATTACGTTGGATTTCCGCTAGGACCACTTCATGTTCTCATTGCTATTGAAATGGCCTTCTTTGTATGGTTATTTGGTTTTATATTTGCGAAAGGAAAAAGGGTGCTTGCAGCCATCCTGTTTTTTATAGGAAACGGTCTACTAGCAGGGATTCCATTTATACTCATCCTTAGTCATTCTTTTTACTATGCGATTCTTCCTTCCTTATTAATAGCCAGTTTCATCAATTTAACGGTAGCCCACTTCTTGTATCCTCCACTTCATTCAAGAATGAATAGGGGGGAAACCGCATGAGCAAGCTTCGAGATGTTATATCCATTTCAATTTCAGATGAGGAAGAGCTGATACTGGCTACTGATTGCAGCGGAGGGATTGGAAATAAAGAAGGAGATGTAGTCCTTGCGGATCCTGAGACAGTGGGTTATTACTGTTTCCGTGTAGCAGTGATGGAATGTTTGGCCGTGGGAACAAGGCTGAAAGCTATTCAATTACTGAACTTTACAAGTGAAGCTGTATGGGATCAGTATTGCAGTGGTGTGATGAAAGGTTTAAGTGAAATGAACCTGGATGGTACTCCAATTACAGGGAGTACTGAATCAAATATCGGTCTTAATCAATCGGCACTTGGAGTTACGTGTATTGGGATCAGAAACAAGAAAAGACCCATTACCTCTTGTACAAATCTTGCTTATGCGCTTATCGGAACCCCCCTGGTAGGAAATGAAGTGATAAAACAACATGCTTCCATTGCTCCACTATCTCTATTTATGAACTGTGTTCATCACTCGTCTATCGTCGATATAATGCCAGTCGGCTCTAAAGGCGTTATTCATGAACTTTCTCTCTTATTAGGGAAGCCATTAAGAAGAGAGAATGTCACTTCAACCCATGACTTGGACAAATCCAGCGGGCCTTCTACTTCATTCATCATTTCTTACAGAAAAGCGGAAGAACGTGCTGTGAAAGACCTTACAAATGATTTCTTCCATTCACTTGATTTGCAGTGATAGGAACAAATAAATACTTTTATGGATATTTGTGATAAAATAAACTTTCAAATGGTATGGAGAAATGTGTTAGTTTATCCAAAATTCTTCGATTGTCAATTTCATTCGAATAGAGTACTATTTCATACTATCATCAGTAATTCATGAATGTCATAAAAGTAGGTGAAGAAATGGATTCACGATTAGATCGCAAGTTTAAAAAGAAAAAACGCGGAAGAAAAGTGATATTGGTATTATTATTACTTATATTTAGTTTACTAGGTTATGCAGCGTTTCAATTTTATAGTGGATACAAAATGGCTGGAGACGATAAGCTTCAAGAAGATTATAAATTCAATGGTGTGAAAGATAAGGACGGCAAGGTCAACGTACTGCTATTGGGAGTCGACAGCAGAGGCGAGGAGAAATCCAGGACCGATACGATGATGCTCGCACAGATCGATCCGAAAACAAATGAAACCAGACTCGTTTCCTTTATGAGGGATATTTATGTTGAAATACCGGGATACCAAAACTATAAGCTGAATACAGCATTTTATTTAGGTGGACCAGAATTGCTCAGAAAGACCATCAAACACAACTTTGATATTGATATTCAGTATTTCATGGTAGTCGACTTCAAAGGATTTGAACAATCCGTTGATGTACTGGCACCGGATGGAATTGAAATGGATGTGGAAAAGGCGATGTCGGAAAACATTGGCGTTTCACTTCAGCCTGGTGTTCAAAACTTAAACGGGAAAGAATTATTAGGGTATGCAAGGTTCCGTGCTGATGCAGAGGGAGACTTTGGCAGGGTTGAAAGACAACAAAAAGTCATAAATGCTCTTAAAGATGAGGTACTCTCAATAGGTGGAGTTACAAAGCTTCCTAAAATGGCGGGATCCATTCAACCCTATATACAGACAAATATGAGTAAGCTAGATCAAATTTCCATCGCTAAAGATATCCTGTTGAGTAACAGCAGTGATATGGATAAGCTCACCATTCCAGTTGAAGGGTCGTATGGTTTTGGCAGCTATAGCGGTGTGGGATCTGTACTTGATATTAATTTTGAAGAAAATATACAAGCTCTGAAAGATTTTCTTGATGGTAAGAGTTCAGACGAAGCTACAACTGAATGAATTTATAAAGCCCGTTAAGCTGAAAAATGCTTAACGGGCTTTTTTGACGATTGGGAAGTAGGAATGAATACGGCGATAAGAACTGATCTGACAGTATATGTTGGGAAAATCGACTCTCATTCAAACAGTAAAGCAAAAGTAAAAATTCTGATTATACGCTCTCTGAGCCAATATAAAGCCTTTAGAAGGAATCTGACTAACATAAATGGTAATGATAACGCTTCCACTTCGTATTTCGGCTAATTCCTAACTACTTCCTTTATTGCCCTTGATATCATATACCAGCATGTTACGATTATAAACGTTGTGAACAAACACACGACAACAAAGGTTTTTAGACACATTTACCAGAAAATTTAACAACAAAAAATTCTTTCATATTTAATATTAAACTTAAACATTGAATGTACGATTAAAAACCCGACAAATAATGTAGGAAGAGGAGTGGATATGATTGTTAAAACATAAAACGATTGCTTTTCTTGGTGCAGGAAACATGGCGGAAGCAATGATTTCAGGTACTGTACAAAGCGGAAAGATCCCATCAGAACAAATTATTGTTTCTAATCGAAGCAATCAAGGAAGACTTCAGGAAATGAAAGCGAAGTATGATATAACGGCTTTAACAAAAGATGATCTACCCTTTAGTGAGATAGATATTCTTATTCTCGCTATGAAACCAAAGGATATTGACAAAGCATTAGATTCCATTAATCACTTAGTAAGAAACGATACAGTGATTATGTCGGTGCTTGCAGGAATCACTACTTCTCATATGGAAGAGCAATTACCTGCAGGTCAGCCTGTTATCCGGGTAATGCCAAATACGTCAAGTATGTTGAAAGAATCTGCAACAGCCATTAGTGCAGGTCGCTTTACTTCAAGAGAAGACATAGAAAATGCAAAAGAGTTATTATCAAGCATAGGTGAAGTGTTCGTGATTGAAGAAAGTCAGATGGACATTTTCACTGGTATTGCCGGAAGTGGCCCAGCCTACTTTTACTATTTAATGGAACACATTGAAAAGACAGGTGCCGAAGCCGGATTAGATCCTGAATTAGCACGTAAAATCGGAGCTCAAACCATTTTCGGTGCAGCCAAAATGATGCTTGAGCGTGAAGAATCACCAACTCAACTAAGAGAGAATGTAACATCCCCAAATGGTACTACAGCTGCAGGACTTGATAAACTAGCAGAGTTCGGCGGAGGTAAGGCTATCTCAGAAGCTGTCAAGGGAGCAGAAAAACGATCGAAAGAAATAAGCTCATCCTTACAGTCCAAACAATTAGTAACCAGCTAACCAAACATCGAATCGTAAACACCCCAAATTACTAATACCAAACAAACAAACAAGAAATACAAGTCCGTCCCTACACACATAAAGAGGGGCGAGGGACGGACCTTTTTACTAGGAGTGATTGAATGTCCCAAAATAATCAGAAGAAACGTATCGTAATCAAGATTGGAAGTAGTTCATTAACAAGCCTGCATGGAGAAATGAGTCGTAGAAAACTGGAACGTCTTGTTGATGAAGTCGTCCGTTTAAAGGATGATGGCCATGAAGTATTGCTTGTTTCATCAGGTGCCGTCGCTGCCGGTTATCGTAAATTAGGATGTTTAACACGTCCAAGCTCTCTTCCGGAGAAGCAGGCAGCAGCAGCTATTGGCCAAGGTCTATTGATTGAAGCGTATTCTGATCTGTTAATTTCCAACGGATACGTGGCTTCTCAAATTCTGATCACTCGTAGTGATTTTTCTGATGAAGACCGATATAACAATGCAAGAAATACAATCAATGTCCTGCTTGAAAGAGGGATCATCCCAATTGTCAATGAAAATGATACAGTAACGGTTGATCGACTGAAATTCGGAGACAATGATACCCTGTCTGCCAAAGTTGCCGCATTAGTGGATGCAGATCAACTCATCATTCTATCTGATATTGACGGACTATATGATTCTGATCCCCGTAAAAATCCAGATGCTGAACTGTTAGAAAGCGTAACGGAAATTACTGAAGATATCGAAGACATGGCAGGAGAGCCTGGAAGTTCTGTAGGAACTGGTGGAATGAGATCCAAAATTGATGCATTTAAGATCACAATGGCTTCTGGAATCCCCGCGTTTCTGGGTAAATCAGGAAACTCAGATGTTATTTACGATGCTGTCCAACATACAGCAAAAGGGACGTACTTTGAAACTGCAGAAGATTCCGTAAACCTTGATTCCAAAAAGCAATGGATTGCGTTCAACTCAGGTCCCGAAGGTGAAATCACCATCGATTCAGATGCGAAAGAACGTATTCTGGAACAAAAAGAAAGCTTAACAATAGATGATATTTATACTGTTAAAGGCCGATTTAATAAAGGTGCAGTCGTGCGAATACTTGATAATCGAAATGAAGAAATTGGTTTGGGAATGGTCAATTTCCGTTCAGGGCAACTGAAAAATCCTACAGACATCAAAGCGGATCAAATCGCAGTCGAAATTGACCAACTAGTATGTCATGTGGATTTACCCATTCCAGTAGGAGTATAAAAGAAGGAGTGTGTCTCCTTCTTCCCCTGCACAATCCGGTCGAATTCTTTTCAAAAAATCAGGAGGTATTTGATGACGTTAATTATAGAAAAAACTGATGTAAAAAAACAAGCGATGCTTGCAAAGAAAGCTTCTAAAACACTAAGTATGCTGACTACCGACCAAAAAAATAAAGCCCTTCACATCCTTGCCGATCATTTAGAGGCGAATTACGAATCAATATTAAAGCAAAATGAAAAAGACCTTAAAAGAGGGAAAGAAAAGGGCTTCGAAGCTGCATTTATGGATCGTTTATCACTTTCTAAAGAGCGTGTTGAAGATTTCGCAAGTGGTCTCCGTCAAGTTGCTGACCTAGAAGATCCCACTGGAAAAGTAGTATCCGATTGGACCCTTGAAAATCAACTGCAAGTTCAAAAAGTAACGGTTCCACTTGGTGTCATTGGAATGATTTATGAAGCACGTCCTAATGTAACGGTTGATGCAACCGGATTAGCACTAAAATCCGGAAATGCCATTGTCCTAAAGGGTGGTTCAAATGCCATTACCTCGAACAAAGCAATTGTGGACGTAATGCATGAAGCACTTGAGAAAACGGATATCCCTAAAGATGCAGTACAATTCATCAATACAACCGATCGAGAAGCAACAAGTAAGTTATTCACGATGAAAGAGCATATCGATGTGTTGATTCCGCGTGGTGGAGGTGCATTAATCAATGCTGTCGTTAATAATGCAACTGTGCCTGTCCTTGAGACAGGTGTAGGAAACTGTCATATCTATATCGACAAAGAAGCTCAAGTGGAAAAAGCATTAAACATTATCATCAATGCAAAAACAGACCGTCCAGCGGTATGTAATGCAGCTGAAACCGTCATCCTGCATGAAGACTGGTTTAATGAAAATAAGGGTGCATTTGTAGAAAAGCTTAAAGAGCACAATGTTTCCATTCACGGAGATGAAAAAGTCGTCGAAGCGATTGAAGATGCGATGCTTGCTGGTGAAGAAGATTGGGCAAATGAATATTTAAGTCTGGATATTGCCGTGAAGATTGTATCTTCTTTGGATGAAGCAGTCGATCACATCGAACAATATGGTACAAAGCATTCAGAAGCCATTGTCACGGAAAACAGAGAAGCAGCGAAGAAATTCATGATGCTTGTTGATGCTGCAGCTCTCTATCATAATGCTTCCACTCGTTTCACTGATGGAGGAGCGTTAGGATTTGGTGCTGAAATTGGAATCTCTACACAGAAACTTCATGCTAGAGGACCAATGGGGCTCCCAGCTTTAACAACCGTTAAGTATATGATGCATGGAACCGGACAAATCCGATAATCAACATGGAAAAACGCTTGAGGAAATTTCCTCAAGCGTTTTTTCTCGTTTATCAGCTATCAGGAGGGAAGAGTTCAGATCAGAACCCCGAGCTTGTCTCCTCCAGTATAAACTCATTCAATCCCTTTATCGTGTGAACTTCTTGTTGATAACAGATTTTTAATAGCTCTTCAAAGATTTCGGCGGTCATGATCGCGTCATTCAGAGCATGATGCCGTGTCCTGTAGTCGATTTCAAACCGTTTTACAAGGGAGTCCAGGTAGCAATCGTCCCGTTCCAGTAATCCATTGGCAAGCGAAAAGGAATCGACATATTCAGGATCAAATGAAGGGAGCTGCCACTTATATATCCTTTTTTGAAGAAAATTTATGTCGAAACTTGCTGGGTGAGCGACAAGGATTGTTCCTTTACTGAACTCAATAAATCGCTCCAATCCGATAGGTAAGGTAACACCATTCAGAAAGTCTTTTCGTCTCAGACCTGTAAATCGCTTCGTATCCCTCGACACCGTTTGTAGGGGATTGATAACCTGATAGAACGTGTCTTTCCGTTGAACTCTACCTTCCTTAACCTTAACCGCTCCGATCGAGATGATTTCATCCCCGACCTCCGGAAAAAAGCCCGTTGTCTCCAGGTCAAATATGGTGAAGTCACAATCGAACAAATGTTTTTGTTGAAGCGTGGGTTTTTCTTCTTCAAACTCTTTTAGGGCACGAGATAATTTATGGTAGGATAGCTTTTCTTTTTCCCGTTTCACTTGAAAGCGAAAGAAAAATTGCTGCCATAAATAATATTTCAGAATGCGGTAGCCCACATTAATTCCAATATCATTCATTAAACCACCCGGTTCCTATTAAAACTAATTTCCATCACTTGTTGAAGTCGATTAGCAATCTGGATGGATTCTTTTAATTTCTGCCGATCCTCTTTTGAAAGAGTACGTACATCAATATCATTACTTAATGGTTTTCCTTCTATAAGTTCAAGGAGGTTTTGCTTTGTACGGAGAGTGAGAAGAATATGCATAGCTGTTTTTACATTTTCAGCATCCCTTGGATGGAATGCCTGCATCTTCTTCAATGCTTGAACTCTCTTTATCGTATTAACTTCTTTTATTCCGTATTTTACAGAATGAATGCGAATCATATTGACGATTTGCAAAAGCCCAGATTTTTTGATGTTAAACAAATGATTCCTGGGCTTCAGGTTCACCCGTCCCAAAGGTCCTACAGGAAGTTTGAAACGAAGGGCATCTTTTCTTAAAAGTTGTTGCATATTAAGAGACCGTTTCGATTTTTCCGCTAAATAATTTCGAATTTCCTCTGCGATGGAGTAATCACCATAAATGGGACGGAAATCATAGAACATCGTAATGTTTTGAACTTCCTGTGCATCTATTTCATATAGCCATTCATCAATCGCCTTTTTCCAATCAGTATAGGATCGTTTCCATTTCTGTTCCTTAGCCATGATTCCGCCAGTACATTCAGGAAAACCGCATGCAGCAAGCTTTAAATTGAGTTTTTCGGTGAATGCCTGGAAATACAAATCAACCTTGTTAAGATCGGACAAGTGGTTATAATCATCGAGAATGATTCCATTATCCTGATCCGTATGAAAGCCTTGCTCACTTCTGCCTTGACTGCCCATGACAATAAAACAATAATTGATAGGCGCAGATCCGAATCCTTCCTGACGCATTTCTTTTTCGGTTAGTTGAATGATCTTTCGGTGCAGGCGATCATTATAGTTTGAAATCACTTCGCAAATATCGTAGCCAAAACTATCTTGAAGGAGTAGATCTTGAATGAACTGTTGAAAAGTATTACTTTTCACAGTTGCCAGTTCTACCAGTTCGTCGTTCGAAACGGCTTTTTGGATTTTATACGAGAGATCCAAATAATTGGAATCCTGTATATTGAGAAACGAAGTACTGGTCAGAACTCCCACAACTTCATCGTTGCGAATAATGGGTACAAAATCCACTTCTTCATGCTTGAAATAAGAAAGGGCTTCATATGCAAAGGATTCATCACGAATCCAAAACGGTTTTTTCTTCATCCAGTCTTTTACTGATTCACTGATGATCGGGTTTGTAATATAAGACAGGATTTCACGTTGGGTAAGAATGCCATGCATTTTTTTCTCTTGATCGACAACCACTAGACCATATGTATCTTCTTCTTTCATCTTTCTGGCTGCGTCAAGAACAGTGGCATTTTCGTCAATGAAGGTGGGGCGATCCATTAACGTATGCACTTTAGTACGAAACAGATTGATATTTTCGTCGTCGGATTCAGTGGCAGATTTCACTTTTATTTCATCATACAATGTTTTCATACGATTTCCGATGCTTTCGAAGATGATCTTTGAAAAGTCATTGTTCTTGGTCATAATCTCCAATAGTCTATCCTTTTGAATGCGGAAGACGGTACAATCCTCAATTGCCTGTACGGAAAATGTCATTTCACCGCTTGTAAGCATAATCATAATCCCGATTAAGTCTCCAGGATAGTAGAATCGGAGTGAATACTGTTTGCCGCTTGTGCGATGGAGAACATTCTTCGCAAGTCCCGAGACAAGGAAGTATATATCAAGTTCCTCTACCGTTTCATCTTCATGAAAAAGGAATTCACCCTTCTTGAAGGTGGTGTATTTAGAACCGGAAATAATGTAATCTAACTGTTCAGTGGTTAGAACATCAAAGGGATAGTGATCTCGTATAATTTGTAATAATTCCTGCTGGTTCATCAAATACCTCCCGTTCTCATTAGTCCCATAGTACTTTACCATAGAATTCCCTATTTTGAAAACGATAAAACGGGATCTTCCGGATGTCCCTATGCAGGTTTGAATGGAAGTATTGAATGCTTCATGATAGCACTTAATAATCAAAAAAGGGATAAAAAAAGGCGTCCCGTTATTGGGGCACCTTTGAGACTTATTTGTTAGTGAGGATAAATTCAGCAGCATCCATTAAGTTAGTAAACATGTGATCGGCGTTATATAGGGGAGAGGGGCCGTCTGCAAGTAAGAGAGTAGTGCAACCCGCTTTGCGACCAGCTTCGATATCTACCTCGCGATCACCAACCATATACGATCGAGCAATATCTATATCATGCTTTTTTGCAAGGTCCAAAAGCATCCCTGCTTCAGGCTTCCTGCACTCACAACCCTCGTGCGGCTTGTGAGTGCAACAGGATACCTCTTGAATGAACCCCCCGGCCTTTTCAATTTCTCTTAACATATGATCGTGAATGGATTGAAGTTGTTCATGAGATAGATATCCTAACCCAACTCCACCCTGGTTGGTAACGACGAAAATTAGGAAATCGGAATCAGTCAATAATTTAATGGCTTCAAGGACTCCCTCCAGGAAATAAAATTGATCGGGTCGATTAACAAATGTCACTCTCTCTGTTTTCACCTCATTGATTACTCCATCACGATCTAGAAAAACAGCTTTTTTCATCAGTAAACCTCCTTATTCGATCTTTTTCTCCAATAAACCCTTACTACATGTCGCTTTATGCGGTTTCCGAGGAAATAATGACAGATTATTCTGTCATCTACGGAAAGAATAAACCTTAACACAGATTCCAAAGAGTATATTAATCGTTTGAATGAAAGTGTGAAAACAGAGGCAGTGACCGTTCCTTTCCGCTCCAGCCACTTTCTTTCCGAGGGGAGGAAGTCGAGCCTCCTCGGGCTTTGCCCTGTGGGGTCTCGCTCGACCTTTCCTCTATTTCCCGCAGGAGTAAAGTGCCTTCCGCTCCAATCCACTCTGTGCTACTTCATTTTACTGCCTAAAAAGGTAGACAAACAAAAAAGCTCCTATTCTAGATTTGATGAGCGTTTATTTCCAAACTAATATATACATATAGGAGGAGGCTGGGACAAAAGTGTTTTGTATAAGTTAAACTAAACTAAATTGCATTCAAGAGGCAATTTAGTTTAGTTTTTTAATTGTTCAATGTACATTTAGATTCTAGCTCTCTCAAGCGGTTGATTGGAGTGCAAGACGAAGACTCCTGCGGGAAAAGTAGCTTTTGTGAGACCCCGCAGGCTTGCCGAGGAGGCTCACGAGCTACCTGCGGAAAGCGTAGTCTTGCACGGAAATCATTAGCGGTATTAAGAACCAACACTACTTATTTTCGTCTTTATATCATGGTTTTTTAGTGTTGTCCCAGTCCCTATCCATTATAGTTTTTGAATAAAGGCGACTTTAAGGTAATCACTTTGTTTGTATTGACTGAGGGTTTTAAAGTCTTCCGGCAGTGTGTATTCTTCGAGTATTTTATATTTTCCATTGGTTTCTTTAAAGGCTGTTTCAATGAAGCTTTTGAATTTCTTCATATTGAAGGAGCTGCAATTAGTCGATGCCACAATGGTACCCTCTTTTTCAGTTATGGCAATCGCCTCTTTTAACAAATCTTTATAATCCTTAGCTGCACTGAATGTATGTTTCTTTGAGCGGGCAAAGCTTGGTGGATCGAGAATCACAAGATCAAAGGAGAGTTCTTTTTTTACGGCATATTTAAAGTATTTAAAGACATCTTCCACAATGATGTTTTGAGCTTCGTAATCGATCCCGTTAATACTGAATTGTTCAATCGTTTTACTTAAACTGCGATTAGCGAGATCAACGCTGGTTGTTTCCAGGGCACCACCGAGTGCAGCGAAAACAGAAAATGCTCCTGTGTAAGAAAACGTATTCAATACCCGTTTTCCTTCAGAGTACGAATCACGAATTCGTTTACGCACTTCACGTTGGTCAAGGAAAACCCCTACCATTGCACCGTCATTTAAATAGATGGCAAATTGAACGCCATTTTCTTTGACGAGAAGGGGGAATGAGGGGCGGGTTCCTTCGACGAAATCATCTTCTTCCACATATTTTCCTTCCTGTGCAAATCGCTTTTTCTGATAAATGCCTTTGTAATCCGTTAATTCTCTTAACCCTTGCATAACTTCTTCCTTAAACGCATAGGCTCCTTTTGAATACCATTGAACGAGGTAGTAGCCATCAAAGTAGTCAATGGTGATGCCTCCAAATCCGTCTCCTTCACCATTAAACACTCGAAACGCTGTCGTATCTTCACTATAATAGAAGTGAAGACGTTGATTGATGGCAGCTTGAAGCTTTTTAAAGATAAAGTCTTGATCAATTGCTTCTTGTTCCTTCCAACTCAGAAGCCATCCGATTCCTTTGTTCTGTATTCCCGAATAGCCTTTGGCGATAAAGCCATTGTTATTGTCTACAAGTTTAAGAATTTCTCCTTCTTGAATATTCTCAATCGATGATGTCACATTTTCTTTATTAAGAAGGGGGAATCCTTTTTGGAAATGTTGTATGTATTTTGGGTTTGCTTTAATGATTCTTTCTTTTGTCATTCTACTCATCCTAACCTTTAGGTTTAGTCTTGTGTAGTATAGAACGTTAAGGAAGTTTACGCAACTGCACAATAAAAAACTTCCCTATTCAGATCTAAAACTATCTGAATAGGGAAGCGGGTCATTTACCCCATAAGTGATCTCCTACAAGCCGGTCTACTTTTATCGTTTCATGCAGGCCGCTATGAGAAATGGATGGATCATACACGATCCTGGATTGATATTGGTTTTTTTCAAATAGTGATTGACTGCCTATAGCACTTTGAACATTCACCACATCATCACCCGATCCTGCTATGGATAATACGTTTATATCGGAAGGGATTAAATGGCGATTCAAGAACAATTTCTTCAATGCACGTGATTCAGGTTTTAAGTCTATAACAGCTGCACCTGTATTGATTTCATCATAGGATTCCTTCGTAACACCAAGGAAAGGGGTAGCAATCGTGATAAATTTATGGGTCTTAGGGACAAACGAGCTATCCCTGGTATTCAGAATATATTTTGTTGACGCAAGTCCGCCCATGGAGTGTCCGACAATATTTATATTTGAAACGTCAAACTGATGATGTAAAAGCTTCATGGCATTTTCTAACCAAATCGCCTGTTTCTCCAATGATGCCCGATTATCTTCAAAAATGACTTGAACAAGTGGAGGTGAAGTGGGATTTGTGGAAAGAGATCCTTTATACACTACACTGCCATTCTCAGACACATAAATCTCCAACGTTTTTTGACCCCAGCCATGCTGGTTTTCAAAACGTTCCAGCATCGTTCTGAAAGAATTATATGTACCTTTGTACCCGTGTACAAAGACAGTGGGATATTTTTCTTCTACGGTTAAGGGTTTTTCACTGGATTGTACATTTGTAGTGCGAAATATTATATATAAAGTGAAGAAAGAGAGAATGATGCCACTCCATAAAAACGAATGTTTGTGATTGATTGACAAGGAAATCGCTCCTTTAAAAAAGGTATACTTCTATTGTAAAGGATTCGTGAAGTATTGAATATGTTAAAAATGAAATTTGTTTGTCATATTACATGTAACTTTTTCCAATAACTGTTCGTTAGTTTGTATTAAAAGCTCTTTTCTCCAAAAGTATGATATGGAGAAAAACACCATTGTTAATGAAAACCTCAATAAAAAAAGGCTTAAATAAATTATTTAAGCCTGCACCATTATTCTTCCTTCGAAATCAAATATTAAACCCAATCACCGGCTTTGAAGATAGGTTCAATCGTTCCGTCTTCCTTTTCGCCGTCAATGTCTAACTGAGCCGATCCAATCATGAAATCTACATGAATCATGCTTTCGTTAAAACCTACTTTCCGTAATTGTTCCGCCGTCATATTTTTACCTTCCTCCACACACACTGATAAAGCTCTACCCAGCGCTATATGACAGGAAGCATTTTCATCAAAAAGAGTGTTGTTGAAGATTATGTTTGTATTAGAGATAGGGGAGTTGTGGGGAACCAATGCCACTTCTCCTAAATAGGAGGCCCCTTCATCTGTTTCCAGCAGATTTTTCAGGGTTTCATATCCTTCCTCAGCTGTAAATTCTACCACTTTACCCTCTTTAAATGTGAGGGAAAAGTCTCTGACCAACGTCCCGCTATAGTTAAGTGGTTTCGTGCTTGAGACAGTTCCATTCACACCTTGTTTGACTGGGATTGTAAACACTTCTTCCGTTGGGAGGTTCGGAACAAAAGGAATTCCTTGATCATTTGTGAACTGGGCACTGATCCATTTCGTTTGTGGGTGGAATTCAATGGTAAGATCTGTTCCTGGTCCTTTATAATGAAGCTTTTTGTATTTGCTTTCATTTAAACGGTCAGCGTTCTTATTCAGCTTACTAATATGAGATTCCCATAGTGCGACCGTGTTCTCCTGATCCGTCCGGGTTGTATAAAAGATGTTTTCCCATAGTTTATCGATTGCCTCGTCCTGAGAGAGTTCAGGGAAAACAGTTTGAGCCCATTCGATTGTAGGGAATGCCGCTATTAGCCAGCTAATTTTTCCGCCGCCGATATAAGCAGAGAAATCTTTCATTGCTTCAGCGGAAGCTCTGTTCAAAATTGCAACCCTTTTTGGATCTGCATCTCTTAATAGTGAAGGGTTTGGTGCCGCTAAATTTAATAGCGCTACATTATTTTCTGCCATTTCAATAAATCCTTTTGCCTTCCAATCAGGAAACGCTTTCAGACCTTCCTCAGAAGAATTGTCTAAGCGGATTTTTTTTAACTCTTCATCATAGAAGTCGGTTAGTACATTTAAAACACCCGCTTCATAGGCCTTCTTAGTAACAAGTCGAACAAATTTATACGCTGTAATAGGTGCAGAAATCAGAAGTTCTTGATCCTTTTGCAGGTTTAATCCTACCTGTACGATTAAATCTGCGTATCTTTCTAATTTTCTTTGAAATGCAGTATTCATCTAAAATCCCCCTTGATATGTATTCAATACTAACTATATCTCTTTATTCAGAAAATTTCATTGAATAATTACATTTTCCAATCAATTAATTAAGTATACGAAAAGGATGTGAACCTTCTTTAAAGGTGATTTGTACTGTTTCACATATGGTGGATCGACAGATGAGCAGAACGATTGAAAAGGACTGGTCCTAAAAAGGCCAGTCCTGATTGTTTTGTTTTTATAATTTACTCGAGAATGGTGGGAATTCTTCTTCCGGGGAGTTGATTACCATAACACCAGAGAGTGCCATAGCAGTAAGGCTGGTGATTATTAATAATTTTTTCACCTTTTTCATCATTTCACCTCCTATAAAGTTAACATTTCTTCATAAATGAGATTGGCTTCATTTAGATGAAATGCTGCATATTTATATTTTCTAACCCCCTGGTAATATTGGCCAAGGAATTTAGAATACTCAGCATATAATAGATGGGATCCGCTCTTTTTAAAGAAGGGCAGTGCATACTCCTTCATAAAAGCTTCAAAACCTTGTGGGAAATCATTTAAAGCAAACTGATAATAAGATAATTGATAAAATTTATCCGGGAATTTTTCTTTAGAGCAAAGTTGTAATCCTTTAGGTAACCAGAAACGCACCTCGGAAAATTGGTTCTTTTTATAATATTCCTTAACCAAAGAAAGAATAGAGTACAGCTTTCCTTCTTCGTCTGAGCCTTTCAATTCAATACTTCGCAAATAATGCTGAATGGCTTCATCGCTCTTGTTCATAAATGATTTTAAATATCCTAAGTTTTGCTCTACCTTTGAATTTAACGACGTATAGTCTATGGTTTGAGAAATGAAATTGGCCCACTCATAATGCTTTATCGCTTCTTCGCTATAACGTATACGCCGATAGCAAATTCCTAGTATCAAATGCACCTCGGCGCATCTTTTCTGGTAGTAGACCCCCTGGAAAATGGAGAGTGACTTCTCTCCGTAGAAAATTGCTAATCGGTACCTACTTAAACGGGTCAAGACCAGGCTGAATAAATAATATAAATCCGCTCTTTCTTCCTCATTAATCACATTTCCAATTACATAGCAGGTTTCAGCTTCTTTCAGTTCTCCTTTGGCTTTATCGTACTCTTCAATCAAATAATAATAGTTCCCTTTATATTTGTGATAATAGAATTTCAGCGTATCGGTCAGTTCTTTATAATTGGATTGGATTTGTTTCATGTGGTCTAACGCATTCTGAATGTTCCCTTTTATTAATTCAACACGGAAGCAAAGGATTTTATAGAATAAATGTGGAATGAGATCATCCGTCTGTTCCAGGTCCTTCTTCACGTCCGCATTGATCGACTTAGCTTCCTCTGTTTTATTCCAAAGTAGGGCATGGTTCCAATTCTGAAGTAGTTTGTTCAAATGGGCAGTCGTATCAAGCAGACTATTTACACCTAACCGGTCACAGAGTAAATTAATTATGTCATTTGACGGAGTAACTTGATTGTTTTCCAGTTTGGAAAGATATGATACGGAAATAATCCCTTTTGATAAATCTTCTTGTGTTAAATTTCGTTTAAGTCTGTGAAAGCGGATTTTAGAACCGATTGTCATATGATCCTTCTCCTCTAACTGGCTTTAATTGCTCATTTATTTTAGGTAATTGATTATTAAAATAGTAACATATAAAAAAGGTAAATGTTTTGAATATTCCTATAATTATATTTTTTCTGGGTATTTTGTATGGTCTTTTATTCATCTGAAGGTTGATTCGTCAAACGCCTTCGTTTGATATAATGATTCTAGTTAAAGTTTAAAGAGGAGGTCTTCCATTTTGATTGATTTAAGAAGTGATACTGTAACAAAACCAACGGAAGAAATGCGTAGAGCTGCGTTCGAGGCTGAAGTAGGGGATGATGTGTATGGAGAAGATCCTACAGTCATAAAGCTTGAGAGAGAAGCCGCCACCTTACTTGGTAAAGAAGCGGCCCTATTTGTAACAAGTGGTACTCAAGGTAACCAAATTGCTGTTTTAACACACACACGTCCTGGGAATGAAATTCTATTAGAAGCGAATTCTCATATTTTCTATTATGAATCAGGAGCGGTTGCCGCATTGGCAGGTGTTCAAACACGTACGATCCGTGGGATAAATGGAGAGATGGATCCGATTGAAGTAGAATCGGCTATACGTACTGAAGATCAGCATTTTCCAGAAACAGGGCTCATTTGTTTGGAGAATACACATAATCGTGCAGGTGGGGCAATTGTGTCTCCAGAGAATATGAAGGCGATTTATACACTAGCGAAAAAACATTCAATTCCCGTGCATATCGACGGAGCACGGCTCTTTAATGCAGTATATGCCAGTGGAAGAGATATTAGGGAGTTCACTGATCATAGTGATACTGTCCAAATATGCTTATCCAAAGGGTTGGGTGCCCCTATAGGGTCTATTATCGCAGGTGATCACAGGTTTATTGATCGTGCCCGAAAATGGAGAAAACGGTTAGGGGGTGGCTTAAGACAGGTAGGAATGATTGCAGCTCCTGGACTGGTTGCATTAAAGACTATGAGAGAGCGATTAGTGGAGGATCATGAGAAAGCGATATTACTAAAGGAAACCCTTCAAGCCTGTAAGGGTATTGAAGTAATCAATCATGTTGATACCAATATTGTCGTTGCAGATGTAAAGGGAAGAGAGATCACATCTGAGCAATTTATTGATGATTTAAAAGAAAAGGGGATACTGGCAGTGACCTTTGGTCCTACTCTTGTACGTTTTACCACTCATTATGATGTTTCAATGGAAGATATAAACAAGGTTTCTGGGATTTTAAGGAGACTTTCTTAATTACTGGAGGGGATTTTCTGATCATTTAAGTAGGGAAGGGCCAAAATAGCCCTTCCGCTTACTCTTTTTGATCTAGTTTTTTTCCATGGTGTGGATGGGGGTGCCATCTCATCATGTAATCATTTTCTTTAAGTTTTTGATACTTAGCTTCCATCATTTTAAGTACGTTGTCTCCCTGTTCTTTTGAGAAGACGCCATATTCTACATATTTCTTCACAAGTTCTTTTTTTGTTGAATACATTTGTTCATGCAATTTGGCAAGCTCCGTTTTTTGTTCTTCAGTAAGGTTTACCTTAGGTGTTTGTGGTTCACCTTCTGCTGCTGCCAATGTACCGACACTCAGGCTAATCAAGAATACAGCTAAGATAGATATAATCATTTTTTTCATTTTATAGACTCCTTTCCAATGTTTCTCTCATATTCTTTGCGGAAAACTCGCAGAATATGTAGGAATAAATGAATAAGAGGGGTACATGTTAGGGTAAAGACAATTAGGTATAGGAAAGGTGGCTGAAATATGTTTAAACAGTTTTTGTCTAGTATCGGGATAGGACATGTTAAAGTAGATACAATCGTGCACAAAACCAAAATTTCTCCTGGAGATTCAATTGAAGGTGAAGTCGTTTTGATCGGTGGTATGGCCGATCAGCCTATTAATGAAATTCATTTATTGCTTCTTGAGAAATATGAGGAGGATAAAAAAGATAGTGACTTTTCCTATCATGAAAAAGATTTAGATACGATTGTGCTTGATAAGATCGGTACAATCGGTGCGGGTGAAGAAAAGAGGATCTCTTTCACGTTTCCTACATCTTCAGATCATCCAAAAACAACGGATGCTAACAAAACCATTCTAAGAACCACAGTAGACATACCCCAAGCGGTAGATCCGACAGATGAGGATAGCATATACATCGTTTAACTATAGGGCAGATTCTATTATAGAATCTGTCTTTTTATTTGACTTACAAGACCAATAAGAGTAAATGTTCTCATTGAAATCCATAAAAACCAAATGTAAAATGTAGTAAGCGTATACATTCTAAAAATTCTGATATTTAAATGTATACACATTAAAAGACAAAGGAGGAATTTGATGGGTGGAATATGGTTAGCGGTAATAGGAGGGCTTGTCTTTTTATTTGGGTATAAATATTATTCTAAGCTTATTGCTGAGCGGGTGTACCGTCTGGATCCGAATTATGTGACGCCGGCACACCAATACAAAGATGGTGTCGATTTCGTCCCAACGAATAAATTTGTTCTATGGGGTCACCATTTTACTTCTGTAGCAGGGGCAGCTCCGATTGTAGGACCGGCAATCGCCGTTTACTGGGGATGGCTACCTGCATTTCTGTGGGTCATTTTAGGGACAGTATTTGCAGCAGGTGTGCATGATTTTGGAACTTTGGTTCTTTCAGTTCGGAATAAGGGACAATCCGTCGGTTCATTAGCCAATAAGTTAATTGGAAAAAGAGCAAAAGTACTATTTCTGTTTATCATATTAATTCTTGTATTAATGGTTAATGCAGTATTTGCATGGGTTATCGCAAACCTTTTTATTACATTCCCTGCAAGTGTCGTATCGGTTTTCATTCAGATCCCGCTAGCGATATGGATTGGATATTCAGTCTACAAACGTAATGGAAGCATGTTAATACCTTCAATCGTTGCATTGGGAGTCATGTATGCATCAGCTGTCATTGCCAGTCGGGTTGAGTTTTTGCAAATTGATCTAGTTCGTTATTTTGGTGGACAAGAGGCAACATCATTGTTTGGCTTGAGTTCAACAAGCATGGCTTTCTTGGTGTGGATCGCCATTCTAATGATTTATGTGTACATAGCTTCAACTCTACCTGTTTGGAAGCTATTGCAGCCACGGGATTATATTAACTCCCATCAATTAATTGTTGGTTTAGGATTGCTTTATCTTGGTCTCCTGTTTACAAATCCTGAAATTACGGCACCAATGACAAACGGAGCTGCAGATGTTTCCTGGTTTCCGTTATTATTTATTACGATTGCCTGCGGTGCCATTTCCGGTTTCCACGGGTTGGTTTCATCGGGCACATCGTCAAAACAGTTGGATAAAGAAACGGATGCACGCTTTGTAGGATATTTAGGTGCTGTAGGTGAAGGAGCACTTGCATTAATAGCAATCATTGCATGTATTACATTTTTTCCGAATGTGGAAGAATTCCAAGCGACTTACAGTGGTTTTGCTGCAGCAAGTGGAGCTGGGCTGGGTGTCTTCATCCAAGGAGCGGGACAACTTGCAACAGGTGTAGGAATTCCTGCTGATATCGCAGCTACGATTGTTTCAGTGATCATTGTGAGCTTTGCTGCAACAACATTGGATTCTTCTGTTCGACTGATGCGATATATCATTGCCGAGTTGGGAGAAGAGTACAACGTAAATCCTTTAACAAATGCTCATGTTGCAACGACGATTGCCGTTGTTTCAAGTGCAGCCCTAACTTTATTACCTCAAGGTCCTAAAGGATTCGGGTCGGGTGGATACCTTCTATGGCCGCTTTTTGGTACATCGAATCAATTGCTTGCGGGAATCAGTTTACTTCTGATTACCATCTGGCTTAAGCGTCAAGGAAGGAATTATATTGCTACCTTACTTCCAATGGTATTCCTTATGTTCATGACCTTATGGGCGATGATTAACCAAGTCGTGTTTGAATGGTCAGGCGTCGGTGAATCAGAAGGAAATATGCTGCTCTTTATCTTTGGAAGTATCATTCTCATTTTCACCTTATGGATTTTAATAACTGCCGCATCTTCCCTATCTAAGAAGGGAGATGATCCTTCACAGTTCTCTGCTTAGTCAGGAGATAGATAAGGGTGACTCGCACTTGAGTCCCCTTTTTCTTATTATCTTTGAAGGAGGAACAGGATTATCGAAATTAACACGCCACATTGCAGGAACAATAAGGAGGGGAACACGAATGGATTCGTCTATGAAAGAAAAGTTCAAAAGAATAATCCAGCTATACGATGAAATGATTAGCCTCCCTCACAAAACTGAAATCGCCAGGGAATTAAGAGATGAGGATGATTTATTCTTATTACTGCTCTATTCAGATATGCTTGGCCTGCCGAATCCCGTTTTTTATTACACATTGGAACTTTATCCATATATAATAGAGAAATTTCACGATTGGCATTTAAGAATGGGAATGGAGCATTCACCATTGGATGGAATCAGATGTTGTTGAAGTATGGGGAGGGGGATATGTACATGAATGAATTACAACAACAGTCAATTCTTTTTGTAGGAGGTAAAGGAGGTGTAGGAAAATCAACATCTGCCTCTGCTTTAGCGGTAATGTTTGCAAATATGGGGAAGAAGACGTTGATCATTTCAACGGATCCTGCTCATAATTTAGGTGACATCTTCCATCAAGAAATCAAGGAATTTAAAACGCTATTACTTGAAAATCTATGGGGAATAGAAATAAACCCACACATCGAAACACAGCGATACATCAATGGAGTGAAACGAAATTTAAAGGGAATGGTTAAATCAAAAATGGTGAATGAGGTGCACCGTCAAATTGATATGGCTGCCTCGGCACCCGGGGCAGAAGAAGCTGCATTATTTGATCGAATGGTTTCTATCATTCTCGAAGAAGGAAATGAATTCGATAAAATCATCTTTGACACAGCCCCTACAGGCCACACAATTCGACTATTATCCCTTCCTGAACTGATGGGAGTATGGATGGACGGGATGCTTGAAAGGCGAAAGAAAACAAACAAGAATTATTCACAACTATTAAATGATGGGGAGCCTGTCGAAGATCCCATTTATGAGGTGCTGCAAATGCGTCGTGAAAAATTCTCAAAAGTACGGGGGATTCTTCTCGATCAAAAAAGAACAGGATTCATTTTCGTACTCATTCCCGAAAGGCTTCCGATACTTGAAACTGAAAAGGCTATTGGAATGATGTCCAATCACGGATTGAATATAGGGGGACTGATTATAAATAAGATCCTACCCATTCAGGCGGATGGAGAGTTCTTGGAAAAAAGGAGAGAGCAGGAAAAGCTATATTTAAAGATGATGATGGAGAAGTTTACAAACCAAACGTTATATCGGATTCCACTACTAGAAGAAGATATCTGTTCAATCCGTCATCTTGAAAAATTTGTAGACCATCTACAAAAAGAAGTTTTTTGAGGTGAACGATGCATTTAGCATACATATGAACTTTTCAACCAATGACCGTTAGGCTATTTTCTCTAATGGTCATTTTTATTTTTCAGAAGGGATACATCATTTTTTGTCGAAAGAGTGTAATGAAAACAATGGAATGAGGGAGTGATATCCATGAGGAGTAGGGACAATAAGCATTTACCGGGAATTCTCCCGTTGAAGAAAAGAGAAGAAACACAGAATCGTTGGCTATTTCACCGACTTAATACCCTTTTACCTTCGTTAATGAAAAAACATAATCTAGATATGTGGATTATTGCGGGCAGGGAGTATAATGAAGATCCTGTGCTGAAGACGCTTTATCCAGCATCAATAGACGGTTCAAGAAGATTGACGATTCTGGTGTTCTTCCTCGACGAAAATCAACAGGTGAAAAGATGGGTACTGCACCCCAATCCGAACTTTGAGCCGTTTTATGAACGGGTATGGAATCCCGAAAATTGTGATCAATGGGAGTGCCTCAAACGTCTAGTAGAAGATCATGACCTTGATACAATTGCGTTAAACTATTCCACTACCTTTGCAGCAGGAGATGGTTTAAGTTATTCGTTTTACCAACATTTGGGGATGTTACTAGATGAGTACTCTAATAAATTTGTATCTGCCCAACACATCATTGTTGATTGGCTGTCAATGAGGACATCGAAGGAACTCATAGCCTATCCCTCAATAGCGGAACTGGCGCGGCAAATAACAGCAGAAGCTTTATCCGGAGCGGTGATTCATCCAGGTATCACAACGACTGAAGATGTAGTCGATTGGATTAGGCAACGAGTCTTGGATTTAGGAATAGAAACGTCATTTTACCCTACGGTCGATTTACAAAGAAAAGGTGCTGATATGGATCGATTAGAAGGGGAAATCATTCGATGTGGAGACATTGTACATTTGGATTTTGGTATTCGTTATCTTGGTTTAACGACAGACACTCAGCAGCTTGCTTACGTTCTCTATCCAGGCGAAGAAGAAGCTCCTGAAGGACTGCAATCCGCATTACAAACAGCCTTAAGATTTGAAGATATCATTACAGAAGAAATGAAGGTGGGAAGAACAGGAAACGAAGTATTTCAGCGGGTAATGAGAAAGGCAAGCGATGAGGGGATAGAGGCGATGCTTTATTCTCACCCCTTAGGAAACCACTGTCATGAAGCAGGGGCCTTAATGGGGTTATATGATCAACAAAGAGATATCCCTATAAAAGGCGACCTGCCATTAACAGCAAATACCTGCTATGCCATGGAGTTCAACATCAAACAATACGTTCCTGAATGGGATCAGATTGTCCCGATTTATCTGGAAGAGCCCGTTGCCTTCATTCAGAATCGATTGGAATATATGGCGAAAAGGCAAATGGCCTTCTATCTTATTTAATGAGTGAATGAGTACAATTAGAGAAATTGTACTCATTTTTTATTTAGCTGTTTTCATAAAAATTGTGGATTATCTCCTTGACATTATACCTAATGGGGTATATCATTATGAATGTAGCAAGAAATCAACAAGCCAACAGGAGGTGTCTTTATGGAATACAATTCACAAGTTAAGAATCGAATTAAACGTGTTGAAGGGCAGCTCCGTGGAATCGTTAGAATGATGGAGCAAGGGGAAGATTGTAAAGACGTTATTACACAACTTTCCGCAGCAAAAACAGCTCTGGACCGTTCCGTAGGCTTAATTGTCAGTATGAATCTTGTAGAATGCGTAAGGGATTCACAAGAGACGGGTGAAAATACAGAAGACCTTGTAAAAGAAGCAGTGAATTTATTAGTGAAGAGTTGATAAAAAAAGAAGTTGACATCTATTTTTTTATCAATTAATATACCCTTATAGGTATTTTGAGAAACAATCATTCTTAGGAGGAATTATAAATGAAAGCAGATAAAGTACTAGATGCAAAAGGATTAGCCTGCCCGATGCCTATTGTGAAAACTCGAAAGGCAATAAAAGAAATTGAAGCTGGTCAAATTTTAGAGGTTCAAACAACGGATAAAGGTGCTAAAAGTGACTTAACAGCGTGGGCTAAATCTACAGGACATGAATTGCTCGATTCAAATGAAGAAAAGGATGTATTTACATTCTGGATTAAAAAAGGATAAATTTTTTTAAGGGGATCAATACCCCTTATAGTAAATAGGAGGAGATACAATGTCAGAAAGAAAAACAACCAATATTATTCTCTTTAGTGGAGATTATGATAAAGCGATGGCTGCATATATCATTGCGAACGGTGCGGCAGCTTATGATCATGACGTAACCATTTTCCATACGTTCTGGGGATTGAATGCTTTAAGAAAAGAAGAAATGGTACCTGTGAAAAAAGGATTTATGGAGAAAATGTTTGGGGGTATGATGCCTCGTGGTGCAGATAAGCTAGGGTTATCCAACATGAATTTCATGGGCATGGGTCCTAAAATGATCAAAGGTGTCATGAAGAAGCATAATGCTATGCCTTTACCTGATTTAATTGACATGGCAAGGGAACAGGATATCAAACTGGTTGCATGTACCATGACAATGGATTTATTAGGTTTACACAAAGACGAATTATTAGAAGAAATTGAGTATGCTGGAGTAGCTGCGTATTTAGCGGATGCTGAAAATGGTAACGTGAACTTATTCATCTAATTTTTTTTGCAATGAAATATACCCTGTGAGGTAATTGGAGGTTTTATTAATGAACACGATTCAATCAAATTTCGTATTAGATGCAAAGGGATTAGCTTGTCCAATGCCGATCGTAAAAACAAAAAAGGCCATGAATAACCTGGAAGCAGGTCAAGTGATTGAAATCCAAGCAACAGACAAGGGTTCTAAGGCGGATCTTCAAGCTTGGGCAAAAAGTTCCGGACATGATTATCTCGGAACTATTGAAGAAGGAGATGTTCTGAAGCATTTTGTCCGCAAATCAAGTGGTGAAGAGGCTGTAGAGCGTAAACATGACTCAGTAACAGATAATGATACATTGGCAGGTAAATTGGGCGATGAAAATGTTGTTGTTCTGGATGTCCGTGAAAAAGCCGAATATGCATTCAAACATATTCCTGGCTCAATCTCGATGCCTCTTGGAGAGCTTGAAACACGTGCATGCGAATTGAATAAAGACAAGGACATTTATGTGGTTTGCCGAACAGGAAACAGAAGTGACATGGCGGCGCAACTATTAGCTGAAAAAGGATTCAATAATGTAATCAATGTAGTTCCAGGCATGAGCGATTGGACTGGAAACGTTGAATCGAACGTGAAGTGAAATTATTAACACTAATACTGGGAGGTTAAATTTATGTCAGTCAAACCAATGAATTCAAAAGAAGTTGCTCAAAAAGTCATGAACAGAGAAGATTTATTCATTTTAGATGTTCGAAATGCAGATGCCTTTGAAGATTGGAAAATTGAAGGTGAAAAATTTGAATACCTGAACATCCCATACTTCGATCTTTTAGATGGAGTAGAAGAAATAATGAATCAACTTCCTAAGGACAAAGATATTATAGTCGTATGTGCGAAAGAAGGTTCTTCTATTATGGTAGCGGAAATGATTTCGGATGAAGGGATGGACGTTTCTTACCTTGAAGGCGGAATGAAAGCTTGGAGCGAACATTTAGAACCCGTTAAAGTGGGTGAATTAACAAATGGTGGAGAACTTTATCAGTTTGTACGTTTAGGCAAAGGTTGTCTATCTTACATGGTCGTGTCCAATGGTGAAGCAGCGATCGTCGATGCTACTCGTATGACTGATATCTTTATCGACTTTGCAAAAGAAAAAGGCGCAACGATTACAAATGTGTTTGATACTCACTTGCATGCCGATCATATTTCTGGTGGGCGTAACATTGCAGAAACTACAAATGCAACCTATTGGTTACCTCCTAAAGATGCTGAAGAAGTTACCTTTGAATTTGCTTCACTCGAAGACGGGAATAAAGTCGTGATTGGAAATACAACCATTGATATTACAGCTCTGTACTCACCGGGGCATACAATCGGGTCAACATCATTTGTAATTGACGGAAAGTATTTATTATCAGGTGATATTCTATTTGTGGACAGTATCGGACGTCCTGACCTTGCCGGAAAAGCAGAAGATTGGGTAGCTGATCTTAGAGAAAGTCTTTACAAGCGGTATAAAGACCTTTCTATGGAGCTTACCGTTTTACCGGCACACTTTATGATTATTGATGAATTAAATGAAGATGGATCCGTAGGTGAAAAGTTGGGAACATTATTTGCTAAAAACCATGGTTTAAATATCGACAGTGAAGAAGAATTCAGAAAGCTAGTATCTGAAAACCTTCCTCCTCAGCCAAACGCTTATCAAGAAATTCGTGAGACGAACATGGGTAAAGTAACTCCAGATGAAGAGAAGCAGCGTGAGATGGAAATTGGACCAAACCGTTGTGCAGTTCGTTAATCAATCGTACTAATCTAAACAAATAATAAAAATGGGAACCTGCCAGAGAGGTTCCCGTTTTATTAGAAGAGGAGGAACAACACAATGGATTTGGCATTTATTATTACAATCTTTCTAATCGGATTTGTCGGCTCGTATATATCAGGAATGGTAGGGATCGGCGGTAGTATCATTAAATACCCCCTGCTCCTTTATATTCCGCCATTGCTTGGAGTAGCAACATTCACTGCTCACGAAGTTTCAGGTATTAGCGCAGTTCAGGTATTCTTTGCCACACTGGGTGGGGTCTGGGCTTACCGTAAAGGAGGCTATCTTAATAGAACTCTTATCACATACATGGGTGTAAGTATTTTAATTGGTAGCTTCATTGGAGGGTATGGTTCAAAATTCATGAGTGAGGCTGGAATTAATATAGTATATGGAATTCTTGCATTAATTGCGGCTATCATGATGTTCATTCCCAAAAAAGGCATTGATGATATAAACCTTGAGGACGTAACATTTAACAAGTGGTTAGCGGCGATACTTGCTTTGATCGTCGGGATTGGAGCAGGTATCGTTGGAGCGGCAGGAGCTTTCCTATTAGTTCCGATTATGCTGGTGGTCCTTAAGATTCCTACAAGAATGACGATCGCTTCATCCCTTGCCATCACGTTGATTTCTTCAATCGGATCAACAATCGGAAAGATATCGACAGGTCAAGTGGAATATCTACCAGCTATGATTATGGTCGTAGCTAGTTTAATTGCATCTCCACTGGGCGCTATGGCAGGAAAGAAAATGAATACAAAGGTTCTTCAAATGATACTAGCCGTTTTAATCCTGGCTACAGCGATTAAAATCTGGCTCGATATACTTTAAACCATTTAAAGCTTAGTTCTGATTCACCTGGTATCTTCTACCCTATAGAGGATTTCTAGTGAACAGAACTAAGCTTTTTTGTGTTGTAGCTTCGTGCCTGTTATAGTAGTGCACAAAAAAGTCATTGTAACTTTCCTCTGGTATTGTTCGTCTAATCAACAGAAAGAAATAAGACTCTAGATGGATGAACATACTTAATGAGACTAGTACAATGGAAGAGTGGAATAGCTCTATTACCTATCCATCATGAAAAAGGGAGAATGATTAATGAAGAAATTGATTACCATTGCCTTACTATTATCACTAATGGTGGGCCTCACCCAGCCAGCATTTGCTGCAGATAATGATAAAAAAAGCATCAATGAAAAATTCGGCCTGCCTATCGTTGTATATGGGGAAACCCTTACCGGCGAACAAAAGAAAGAGGTTCAAGATCAATTAGGAATGGAAGACGGAACCGAAGTGGAAGAGTTTACGGCAACGGGCGAAGACCTTGTGAAGTATATTGAAGGTGAAAACCGTAATGCCCGTATGTTTTCCTCCGCCATGATTACTCGCAAAGAGAAAGGCGAGGGTCTGAAGGTAAATATTGTGACACCGGAAAATATTACGGAAGTGACGAATTCTATGTATTCAAATGCTTTATTAACTGCAGGCGTCGAGAACGCAGTAGTAGATGTGGCCTCTCCTGTGAAGGTAAGTGGTCATTCTGCATTAGTCGGAATTTATAAAGCGTATGATGTTAGTGGGGAGAAGCTTGATACGGTTCGGATGGAGGTTGCCAACGAGGAATTAACCGTGGCAACAGAACTTGCCAAAGAAGCTGGGATTGATAAGGAAGAAGTCAGTAACCTGTTAACCGAAATAAAGAAGGAAATAGCCGAACAGGATCCCGCTACGAAAGAAGAAGTTGAACAAATCGTTGAAGAGAAGCTTCAAACTCTGAACATCGAGCTAAGCCCGGAGGATCGCCAGTTATTAATCGATTTGTTTGAAAAAATGAGGTCACTGGATATTAACTTCGATAATGTTCAACAACAATTAGATGACCTGACGAATGACATCCAAACCACGATTAAGGAAATTGTCAAAGATGAAGGGTTCGGGCAAAAAGTGTCTGACTTCTTTACTGGCTTATTAAATGCCATCGCTGATTTCTTTAAATCCATTAAAAATCTATTTGGGTAATGGACTATTTTGTATTTAAAATAGCAAAAAGACTGAGTCTGCAATTGACTCAGTCTTTTATTTCAAGTAAAGGAAACCTTAGTTGGACCGTTGTTCCCTTGCTTTCTTCACTATCTATAGACAAAGAACCATCGTGTTTATTCATGATTTCTTTGGCGATGGATAAACCGAGGCCGTATCCTCCTGTATTTCTTGTTCTAGACAAATCGGAGCGGTAAAATCTTTCTCCGATACGGGATAAGGAACCTGCAGGAATGCCAATACCGGTATCCCTTATTTTTACAACAGCCATTTCACCTTCTTCGTACGATTGAATGAGAATGCGACTCTCTTCAGGAGAATATTTCAAGGCATTATCCAAAATATTATAGAATACCTGCATGACCCGGTTGGGATCCCCATGAATAATGGATTCTTCATTTAAATCATGTTGGACATCCATTTTTTTGTTTTTTGCATGAGGGCGGATAAGTGTTAATGAATCCATAATTAACTGAGAGAGTACAATCGGTTCAATATCTAAAGAAAAAGAGCTATCCTCCAATTTATTCAATTCAAGTAGCTCTGTAATTAATTTCTGCATCCGAATCGATTCTTTTTGAATTAGGCGCAGGCTTTCTTCCATTTCTTCAGGGTTCGTTTGAACCTTGTCGGTCAGTGCCTTTGCATATCCACCGATATAGGTAAGGGGAGTCCTTAATTCATGGGCAACATTCGAAAGAAACTGACGCTTCCGTTCCTCTTGATGTTGAAGAGAATCGACCATACTATTAAATGTCAGAGCAAGTTCTGCCATTTCATCTCTCGAGTTGACATTGAGCCTGTCTGAAAAATCACCTTTAGCCACTTTATTCGAAAATTGTTGCATTTCCCTAACAGGTTTAAATAATGATCCTAAAGAAGATTGAATGATCAAGAACAATACAAAATAAAACATGACACCTGTGAGCACCAATATAGGGATCCCTTTACTAAACACTTCCGTCATTTCAGCCAAGGGGATGTATATGAGTAAGTACCCCATTAATCTTTCTTCGTTCATCAGAGGAAAGATAGCTCCAATCACATTCCGGTTAAATTCTGCTACATATCCTTCTTTCATTACCGGGTTACCTTTAGCCAATTCTCTTTTGTCATCGTTATTGATGAGAGGATTTTGGTCAATACGATATGGGAAGCTTTTGGTTAAGTCTTCAAGTTTCTCCACAACAGACACTTCGTAAGGGGAGATCACATTATACCAAAGGATTTTATCTCTTACACTCCCGCTTACGTCACCATAGTGATAGTGATCAGCTGTTCTCTGTCCTTGATAAAGCAGTGACTCCTTAACGGTCCCAATATATAGATCCTTATAGAGAAAATGAATAAAAAGAAATGAAAAGACAATGGTTAAAAATAAGCTGCTTAATAATAGAAGAGAGACTTTTTTATTGAGAGTCAGATTGGAATTTTTCAAACGGATCCCTCGAACTTATAGCCAAGGCCCCACACAGTTTCGATCAAAGGTCCATGGTTCTTCAATTTCAGACGTAATGTTTTAATATGGGTATCCACTGTACGATCGCTTCCTTCATAATCACTTCCCCATACTTGATCGAGAAGCTGATCTCGCTTATACACTCTTCCTTGATTACGGGCCAGGAACAAGAATAGTTCATATTCTTTTAAGGTTAAGCGAGGTGAAAGTTCACCAACTGAAATCGTCCTTGATGCCAAATTAAATGACACCGGTCCATATCGTTCGATCATTGAATGTTGGGACGATTGAGTTCCGTAGGATCTTCTCAGGATCGTTTCAATTCGTGCAACAAGTTCCTCAGCATTAAATGGTTTAACCATATAGTCGTCACTTCCAAGCCTAAGTCCTTTCACCTTGTCTAAATCATCTCCCTTTGCCGAAAGGAAGATGAAGGGAACCTGGCTTGTTTCCCGAACCTCTTTTAGTAATTGATAACCATCCATGAATGGCATCATGATATCCACAACCATGATATCCACATGTGTTTTCTTCAGCTGATCAAGGGCAGCGAGTCCATTCTCTGCATCTAAGCAGAAATATTGATCTCTATTTAAATACAGTTTGATCAGCTGCCTCATTTCCGGCTCATCATCCACAATCAGGACATTCCATTTTTTCAACGTAAACCACTCCTATCCATACTACACATGCAATGGCATGAGTTTTATTATAGACGAAATTAGTGAATTTTTTATGATATAAGAAACATTTACCGTAGTAGCTTTATCCATTTTAGCATGAATTACGGCAGGGCTCGGAAGCGGAAATCCGTTCATGGCTCACTACTTTTCCCAAACAGGGACATTTGCCCTTCCCTTTTTCCCATTTCTTAATAGGCTAATAAAGAGGAGTGACGAAGATGTATGAGAGGAGAACCATATACAGAAAGAATTTGATGAGCCTATTTAATTCCGGATCCGGATTTCCAAACCTTGGAACTGGATATGGCGGCAATCCTCCTGGCGTGTATCAAGGCTATGTACCATGGGAAGGTAACCAGGGTCCAGGAGGGGGATTCGGTGGAGGCCCAGGTTATTATAATCAAGGACCCTATGGTAGTACAGCGGGACCCCAAGGTTTTCCGCCGCCAGGATTTCCACAGCCCGGTTACGGTCCACCACCATTTGGTCCGGCAGGAGGCTACGGGTATGGTATTAATCCAATCGGTGCAGGTTTAATTGGTCTTGGATTAGGGTTTCTTGGAGGACAGATTGTAAATAGCCCATTTAAGGGCCCACATAAACGCTACTATTATTACCTATAATATATCAAACCGACTCTAAGGACAGAGTCGGTTTTTCTATGGATATACACAGCACTTGACTATATACCTAGTAGGGTATATTATAAAGCTATAAAGTAAATGCTTTGGAATCAGATTAATTCAAACAGATGAGGTGATATTTTGGAATTTATTGGAGTGATTGTTCTAGCGATACTCATTTATCTTTATGTGATGATGAAGAAACCAGGGAAAAATATCAAACAAATTTCAACGAATGAATTAAAATCATTGTTTGGTAACACTGACAAGCAATTCATTGATGTTCGTACGCCGGGAGAATTCAGACAAAATCACATCAGACACTTTAAGAATGTGCCATTACAGTCTTTACAACAACACGTTCACAAATTATCGAAGGATAAAGAAATCATTGTGATTTGTCAAAGTGGAATGAGAAGTGCCAGTGCCTGTAAAGTACTTAAAAAGCAAGGGTTCACAACGGTTACTAATGTTAAGGGTGGAATGAATTCCTGGTCCAATTAATAGAGTGGCTATAACCTTTGAAGGAGAGGGAATATTAATGAAAATAATTTCAGCAAGTAGGCTAAATGAACGATTAACAGCTGGAGAAACATTAAATATTATTGATGTTCGCGAAACAGCTGAGGTAAGAAGTGGGAGAATTCCAACAAGTATCCACCTTCCATTGGGTCTTCTGGAATTTCGAATGAATGAATTAGACAAGAAGAAAGAGTACATCGTGGTTTGTCAATCCGGCGGCAGAAGCAGTCAAGCTGTAAAGTTTCTCGACTATCAAGGGTTCCATGTAACAAATATGGACGGCGGAATGCTCGCATGGGAAGGTAAAGTAGATTAAGTCATTCTTTCTTCGATTTTCATTATTGGAAAAATAATCACATTAAATACCCCTGTAGGTTTAAAGGGTGGAAAATAGGATAATTTATATACGATGGGATGAAAATAGTAAGAGGGAGGAATTCATCATATGGCAAAAGTAAAAGAATTGACGGCAAAGGAACTAACGAAAAAGATACTCAATGGAGACAGCATGTTTATTCTGGACGTTCGTCCAAAGGATGCCTTCGATGATTGGAAGGTAGAAGGGAAGTACGTAAAAATAATAAACAAGCCTTTTTCCGAACTGAAGGACAATCTCGGATCCGTTCAATCTATTTTTCCACGTGATGAAGCCATTTACGTAATATGTGCAAAAGGAAATTCTTCAACGAAAACGGCCGAAATGCTGGTAGAAGCAGGAATGGATAACATTTATTCCGTAAATGGAGGCATGCAGGCTTGGAGTGAATATCAAGAGCCTGTTGAAATTGGTGATGTTTCAGGCGGTTCACTCTATCAATTTGTTCGTATAGGGAAAGGTTGTCTATCTTATGCTATCGTTTCAAATGGAGAAGTAGCTTTCGTTGACTCCAGCCGAATTTTGGAATCTTATAAGAAATTTATTCAAGCCCATAAAGTATCGGTGAAAGCAGTACTTGATACACATCTGCATGCAGATCATATCTCGGGCGGGCGGTCTTTAAGTAATGAATACAATTCTCCTTATTATTTGCCTCCTAAAGATGCAAAGGACGTTCAATACGAATATAGAGAATTAAATGATGACACGGTCATTAATGTTGGTGATACGACCATTAAAGCTGTATACTCTCCTGGACATACGATTGGGAGCACTTCCTTTATTGTGGACGATCACTACTTGTTAACAGGCGATATTCTGTTTATTGATTCAATTGGCAGACCTGATTTAGCTGGTAAAGCAGAAGACTGGGTAGGGGACTTAAGGAACACTTTGTATACGAGGTATAAAGGTCTTGCGGATGAATTGATTGTCTTACCTGCCCACTTTATGACAACCGATGAGATGAATGAAGATGGATCGGTGTCTCATCCTCTAAAAGCTCTATATAGAGAAAATCATGGATTAAATATAGAAGATGAGCAGGAATTCCGGAAAACAGTTACGGAAAATCTTCCTCCTCAACCAAATAGCTATGAAAAAATCCGTGAAACCAACATGGGTAAAATGCATCCGGAAGAAGATGAACAACGGGAAATGGAAACAGGTCCAAACCGATGTGCAGTGCGGTAAAATAGAAAGCTAAGGCGGTTTCTAAAGAGCATAGTTAAATAATGCAATCATCTTCAATGAGGATGATTGCATGTATATGGAAGAACCAGGGAAGTGGACATGTATGAACGGAACAAATGAATCAAAATATATTCAGCAGCACCTGGCAAACGAACGAACATTCCTGGCTTGGATTCGTACAGCGATCGCTATCATCGGGATTGGTTTCCTCACAACAAGCTTACATTATAACTCGCTTCAAGGAGATGCCGTACAAGACCGAATCGCTGTCTCCATCAGTGCTGTATCGATCATTATCGGGTTAGTGATCATTATTGGATCGACCGTTAACTACTACCGAACGAGGAGACATATAAACACACAAACATTTGTATCTGCAGATGCCTTCATCAAGATGATGGCGTTTGTAGCAACTGTAGTCCTTTTTTTTGTAACCGTATATTTTTTTATACTGAATTGAAAAAGCTGAACGAGGGGGGGTAACCCACTCGTTCAGCTTTATTAATCTTGTTTTTTTTCATTGTAATATTGAACCGAAGTCATGGCTCCTTCACTCACCATGGAATTGTCTTCAATATTTGCAGGGTCTGGATTTCCGCCTTTTTCAACGGGTAGATCTTCTTTTCTTCTCTTTTTGAATTTCGTTACCAATCCTTCTTTAAGATTGTGCAGCTGATTACGCTTCTCCTTCGATGATAAGATCCATCCTAATGAACCAGCCGTAACCGTCGCACCAACAAGTAAGGTTTTATTTACTCTCATTTTATTCTTCCTCCTTCAGGGAAAATATAGTTTGTATAGTATGTTCTTTATTTTCCCGGCATACATGAATTTAAACATTAGGGATAGATTCAAATAATTACAGGAGTGGACAATTATTGAGTTCTAGTTAAAAATATACATAATAGATGTAAAGCAAAGGGAGGAAGAAATCAATGAAGGATATTACCAAACAAAGAGTCATTGGATTTATTGGAACAGGTGTCATGGGACAAAGCATGGCAGGTCATCTGCTCGAGGCCGGTTACCAGGTGGTCGTATACAACCGTACGAAAGAGAAAGCATCAAATCTTATACATAGAGGTGCAAAATGGGCAGACACACCAAAGAAAGTGGCTGAAATTTCCGATGCAGTGATTACGATCGTAGGATATCCAACAGATGTAGAAGAAATATACCTCGGTGAAAATGGAATTCTCCATCATTTAAAACGTGACTCACTTGCCATTGATATGACCACTTCATCTCCAAAATTAGCAGAGAAAATCTTTGAAGTAGGCAAGGGTAAAGGAATATCCACATTGGATGCCCCCGTTTCAGGTGGAGATATCGGAGCCAAAGAAGCAAGGCTTTCGATCATGGTAGGAGGAGAGGAGGAATCATTCGAAACGGCAAAGCCCCTTTTAGACCTTCTGGGTTCAAGTGTTGTGTATCAAGGAATGGCAGGAGCAGGACAGCACACGAAGATGTGTAACCAAATCACGATTGCTTCTAACATGATGGGAGTAAGTGAAGCCCTTCTTTATGCGAAGAAATCAGGCTTGAATCCAGATAATGTGCTCAAGAGTATCACCTCGGGCGCGGCAGGCAGCTGGTCCCTTAGTAATCTGGTTCCACGAATGATTGATGAGGACTATGCACCCGGCTTTTATGTAAAGCACTTTATCAAAGATCTGAAGATTGCCCTGGAATCATCCAGGCAGATGGAAATCAAGACACCGGGGTTAGAGCTAGCCCTTTCGTTATATGAAGAATTGGCACTTAATGGTGAAGAAAACAGCGGTACTCAAGCTCTTATTAAACTGTTGGAGAATTAAAATATAAAAACGGCTCCATTGAAGAATCAATGGAGCCGTTTTTATATTTTCCCAATGAAGTCAGGATCTTTCTGAATCCCCGATTGGTTCGGCAGCCAATTTGCAGGAATGCCTGCTCCCGTTTTTCTTCCATATTTAATGCCTTCCAGCACTCTCAATATTTCATAGGTATTGCGACCAACTTCAGGCGGGTAAATCATTTTTGACGTTATCATTCCTTCAGGGTCGATGATAATCGTAGCTCTGAACGTAGCCCCTGCACGCTCATTTAATACCCGATAAGATTTACTTATTTGATGATTTCGATCACTCACTAACGGAAATTGCACTTTAGAGGCAGATGGTGAAACTTCAGTGAACACTTTGTGAGAGTAAACACTGTCAGTACTTATTCCAAAAACTTCAGTTTGTAATGCTTGAAATTTAGGATGAATAGCAGCGACCGCTGCCAGTTCAGTTGGTCAAACAAAGGTGAAATCACTGGAATAAAAAAACAAAACAATCCATTTACCCCTGTTTGCTTCTAAGTTAACGGTAATTATTTTCTTTTGTGCGTTATCATATGCCTCAGCAACAAAGGGAGGGGCTGGATCATTGGTTTGGGCACAAAAAGGTAAGGAACATTCTTCACTTCTCATTTTAGGATTAAATGAATAGTGGCTGTTATTCATCGGCTCACCCCTTTCAGAAAAAGTACTATCAACATATGCCTTATCTTGACTTTATATGATTGGATAGAAGGTTCCTTTCTATAACATACTTCTTTTATAAATGGGAATAATAGGAGAGTGTTGTTACAAATTTGAAGGTAAGGTGATTCTTTTGAAAAAAAATTCGTTTAAGCAATTTTCGAAACTTATATACACGTTTGGTTCTATCATGACCGTAGTTGCCTTCCTTGTATCCTATTTCCAAACGAAAACAATCATTCAGGCAATTAAGAAGTATAGTCCGTATAACTAAGATTTATTGTTTGCAATATCTATACATAACTTAGACAATGATAGTGAAGATAAGTGAGGAGGGATCCTGTTGAAGCTAACGGGTAAAAAAGTCATTCAATTAGTAAGTGCAGATTTTGAAGATCTTGAACTGTGGTATCCTGTATTACGATTGCGTGAAGAAGGAGCAGTTGTACATATTGTCGGCGAAAATGCAAATCAAGAATACATCGGGAAATACGGGGTTCCGATTGTTTCAGAATACGCGTTTAAAGATATCAATCCGGAAGACTATGATGCCATCCTCGTACCGGGTGGATGGTCACCTGATAAGTTGCGTCGTTATGAAGATGTGCTTTCTATGGTTCAAACCATGGATAAGAGTAAGAAGCCGATCGGTCAAATCTGTCATGCAGGTTGGGTTTTGATTTCGGCCAAAATTCTTCAAGGTGTAAAAGTCACCAGCACACCGGGAATAAAAGATGACATGGAAAATGCAGGGGCAACCTGGGTAAATGAATCTGTCGTCACAGATGGTCATATTGTTTCAAGCCGCAGACCACCTGATTTACCAGACTATATGAGAGAATTCATTGAAGTATTAGCAAAATAAATGCACAATAGAAGGACTGGCGCCAAGAGAAACTGTAATTTTAGTTTCACTTGGACCAGTTCTTTTTCGCCCCTATTTCTTTTTTTCTCTCTTATTTCGATCATTCACCCGTGCGAAAAACGTCTGTTTAACAGATTGATGGGTCGTAATCGCTGCTCCCGTTGCGATGAATCCATTGGCAATACCATTGAAATCAAACCCCAAAGTCCAGCCGCTGGCAGCAACCCCTGCGAGTAACAAGATCCAAATAATCAACCAATCCGGAATGTGAGGAGTTCGCTTCAATGCATACCCTAAAACCCATAGCACTGGAACGAGTACAGTGACTTGGGGATCGATTGAAATGCCACTCAATAAATTTTCGATCATTATGTTTCACTCCCTAAAAGAAAAATGACTTCTATTAAAGCTTATTCGAACAGGATGGTGTTTCATGACAACCTGTACCCGAAGATTTAAGGGAAAGTGAAAACAGCTGGCACAAACGGTGAAAATTATTGAAGTGGTACGTTCAACGAATTGTTTTCCTTTTGAAAACGGACCTTTAAAGTGACATTGGAATTGTTCAATGATATTATATTGATTGACCTATTATAAAAAAGGAGCTGTTAATGATGGCGAAAAAAGGATACATACAATTTCAGACAGGTGAAAAAATCGAATTTGATCTATTTCCAAATGAAGCACCTGGGACAGTGGCAAATTTCGAAAAGTTAGCAAACGAAGGTTTCTACAATGGTTTAAGCTTCCACCGTGTCATCCCTGGTTTCGTAAGCCAAGGTGGATGCCCTAATGGTAATGGTATGGGTGGCCCTGGTTACACAATCAAATGTGAAACAGAAGGAAATCCACATAAGCATGAAGAAGGTTCATTATCCATGGCCCATGCTGGTAAAGATACAGGAGGAAGTCAGTTCTTCATCGTTCATGAGCCACAGCCCCACCTAAATGGCGTTCATACCGTCTTCGGAAAAGTGACTTCAGGAATCGACATCGCTAAATCAATGAAAAACGGCGACGTTATGGAGAAAATGGAAGTATACGACGCGTAATGAATAAGGGACGGGCCTTGTTCCGACTCTTTTGTTAACGACTACCTATTGATGGTAAAGAAAAACAATAGTTGAAATGCCATTCATGATGATGTATTATACTAATACAGGCTGCGTTGTACGTAATCATAACGAAGTTTTAACCTTTAAACTGTAATAGGGAGTTTTACATCGAAGTTGGAATGTCAAGCCTCCACGATCTGAGGACGACAGGAAACCTTCTGCAAACACCCACTTTGAGGAGTGGTGGTTTAAAACTTTCTTATATCAAATTACGGCAAATGTGGCTCCTTACATTAGTATCTCAAGCCAGTTCCCAATCGGGGGCTGGCTTTTTTCCTCCATAAAAATAATCATTCAATAAAAAAGACCGAATTCCTAAAGGGAATTCGGTCTGTAGGTTTTTGGAGCGAGGCCCCTCCCGTCCGTACATGGTTAAGTGTCCCGCAACAAGCGAATGTTCGGGAGAGGCAAGATAATTGTATCACGCAAAGGCAAGATAATCAAAAAAGATCTAGCGCAGCAATCCAAGACGTATTAGATGTTGCTCAATGTCAATGAAATCATTCACTTCAATATGAGGAGTATTGTTTTCTTTCAGGATATCCTGTAATGCTTTCATGGCAAAAGTGATGTCTGCCACTTTGGCAGGATGACTATCTGGTTCACTATCACCTGCAAAATAAATGGTCTCATACTCTTTTTTGAGTTCAGTAAGAACTTTTGATTTGTCGATTCCATATCTTTCGGAGTGATGTGGATGTTCAGGATCAATATTCATATGTACGTTCTTCTCTTTATAGTATCCTTCATTTGAGTATACCTCAACGCCAGTAATTCCGTACTGCCCAAGTATATGATGAATATAGTAATCCGTACCTGCGCTTAATATATAGAAGTCCCCTCCTTGTGCCTGCACTTTACGGATAAACAAAGGAACGTGTTCATCAATCTCCAGAGAATGTATATCTTCAATGATCTGACTTTCTTCTTGATGTATGGACATGAAAACCTGACGCAAGAATTCGATGTCCTTTATTTCTCCAGACTTCCATTGTTTGTATAAAGATTGCCCCTCTTCGTAGTATTTCTCCAGTACAAGATGATAAAAATCCTTTTTAGAGATCGTACCATCAAAGTCAGAAACAAACGCCCACTTTTTCAAACCATCTCCTCCTTATTACTAGTTCAGTCGATTGTATCATGTTTAAAGCGGGGGATGGAAGCGAAGGGGGGAGGTAAACTTTAATTATATTATGTAAACTGATAAAGTATATAAAAAAGATCACCTCACTAAAGAGTAAGGTGATCGTGTATTATTTCTTCAAGCTGGTTAAAAATCCTTTCAATACTTCTGGTGTGCGTTTAACTTCTTGAACGGTGTTGGTGATGGTCATCTTTTTGTATTCAATATCTCCCTGAATCTCTCCTTGCGTTTCTTGTAGCTGGTTCGTTTCAGAAGAAATTTTGTCCATTCTGGTTTGAATGTTTGCCACCGTTTGATTCATTTCATTAATAACGGGTCGGGTCGTCTTCACTGTTTTCATTAGTGCGACTCCCAACAAGACTATAGCAACCACAATTAACGCAATACTTGCATATACAATCCACATGTAAAGTTCACCTCAATAAACCTTGTTTTTAGTTGTATTCCCTAAAAACGTTGAAAATAACGTAAAGATAATTTATTTCTCTTCCAGGTTTACTAATTCCCATATAGCTAGTAATCTAAAATATAAGGTCAACGTAAACGAAAAAGGGAGAGAAGAAGATGATTAAAGCCATCATGTTTGATTTGGATGACACATTATTATGGGACTCCAAAAGTATTGAAGAAGCGTTTAAAGCAACTTGCCGATATGCACAGACTAGAGTGGGGGTGGATCCCCAAGATTTAGAGCTTAGTGTCAGAGAAGCTGCGACAAAGTTGTATTCCACCTATGATACATATGAATTCACACAAAATATTGGTATTAACCCCTTTGAAGGACTATGGGGAGACTTCCTGGATGAACATGATGAAGGCTTCCATAAGATGAGAGAAATCGTCCCGACTTACCGCAAAAAGGCCTGGACGACAGGATTACAGTCTTTAGGCATTAATGACGAAAACCTTGGAGAGGAATTATCAGAAAGATTTCGCATAGAGAGAAAAGAGAGACCTTTTGTGTATGAAGATACTTTTCGTGTACTAAATGAATTGAAGGATTCATTTCAATTGTTGTTATTAACGAATGGTTCACCCCATTTACAGAATACAAAACTTGATAGGACACCTGAACTCGTACCTTATTTTGAAGAAATTATCATCTCAGGAAATATCGGTAAAGGGAAACCGGATTCAGCGATGTTTCTTCATGCATTAGAGAGGCTCAAGCTTCAAAAGGACGAAGTGATCATGGTGGGAGATAATTTAAATACAGACATTCGCGGGGCTTCAAATCTCGGAATCACAACGGTTTGGATTAATCGCCGTCAGCAAAAACCTCAAGATATTATCCCTGATTATGAAATCAAAGAGCTCCTTGAAGTTCTCGAGATCGTAAATAACATGAAATAGGAGGCTTCCTTGTGAAGCTTCTTTTTTGATCACTCCCACCAGTCATAATAGCCTCTTACCCTACATACTATTCACGGACATCTCGTTTAATAAGGAAAGGGGTACTCTCATGGGAATAGGAATTCATCATGTTAACGTTCATGCATCACGCTTACAAGTATGGGAATTCATTCGTGATATGAATGCTTGGGCTCCACTTGTTCCTGGGTACAAAGAGCATACCATTGTTTCTGATGTTCAATCGACTTGGAAGTTCACCCTGCATTTTGGAGTGGTGAGCAAAAAGGTGCATGTGAGGGTACTGGTTATAGAATGGAAGGAACCATCCGAAGTTAAGTTCATATTAAGGGGGATCAATAAAAAGTTTACGGGTGAAGGTTTTTTTAAGGCTGATGAAGTAAACTCTTCCATCACGGCTGTGACGGGGTGTATAACTATTGAATCCACAAGTTCACTGGCTAAACTCCTTGAATCCACATTTGATAAAATGGTGCACGAGCTCAACAAGGAACTAACTGAAGCGGTTGGGAAAGCGATTGAGAGAGGCAAGCAATGACATGCATGCCCTGAGCTATGGGGCTTGCGTGGTTCTGATTTAATTTATCATCATTTATGTATAGCTTGTATGCTATAATGAACTATTTGTAAGCAAGAGATTTGTTAGATATAGAAGAAATACATACACTATAAAGTACATATTGGGATAACGTGTAAAACAAATAAAGGGGTCTTACCATGCAAAACCTTCAAATACTTCGTGAAGAAGCCATAGAAGAAACAAAACGAAAAATAGAAGATGATATCACACTTTACTTAGAGAAACATGAGAAATGTCCCTCATTTCAGGATTATGTGAAAGACAGAAGTGCTTTTTTTCACAATATCTGGACGAATATCTGGCTTAACAAGGTAACCAATGATGTTCTTCGAAGCCATAAAAAAGCCTTCTTAAGAAAAAAAGGTTATGATATCGAAGAGACAGATAAGAAACTGATAAACAAGTTATTTCGCAATGAGATAAGAGATTTTCAGCCATTTCATATTTTAAACTGGTTAATGGAATATCCACCTTCAGCAAACGATTGGAAGGTTCGCCATCAACATGTTAGAGAAAACTATATAAAAAAACACGAAGAAAAAAAGCAAGCAGCCCTTCGAAAAGATATTCAAAAAGATATCCTTTCCTTCATAAACAAGCAAATGGATGAGTTTGAACTGTATTGGTATGTGGAGTTACGCCATTTATTTGCTAAAAAATTTGTACAAGATCTGGGAACAAAATCAAAATATCGCCATACTGAACCATATATGCTGGAAGAAAAGCTGGAAGAGGAGGGTAACTTCACTAGTGATTCTTTTACAACGGTATCTGACTTTCTTAAGGAATTTACAGGCTCCATTCACAAGAAGAGCGAAAACTGGGATGGACATGTATGGGAATACGAAACATATTTCTATCCGTACGAGCGTTTCATCTTTTATTATTCAGAGCAAATTGTATACCGCTCGCTCCTCTGTCATATGCCTGAAGAATTATTGTCGGAATACGAGAATGTATTCGGTCAGCCCTTATCGGAAGAACGATTGAGCAGGCTTAGTCACCATTTTCTCCTAACGTTGAAGTCGAACTTTTTTACTATGATTCAAGAGGAGTATGTTGTGGACTTATATCAGGTTGTCGAAGTTCCTTTTGATGAGGATATTCACTTTTCCATTTATGAAAGAGATGTAAAAGAGCGGGAGAAAAGAAAGGCTGCTGAGTTAGCAGAGTTGAAAAGGAAGCAAGAGGAAGAACAGCGAATGATGGAAGATATTTTTGGAAGGGAGTATAGTCCTTCATTCCGGGGTGATATCAAGTATACCCTCCATATCGGTGAAACGAATACAGGGAAAACCCATCATGCCATAAGCCGTATGAAAGAAGCGAAAAGTGGCATGTATTTAGCTCCACTCCGCCTCCTCGCCCTGGAGGTATTTGATACATTGAACGCCGATGGAGTACCTTGTAATCTGAAAACAGGAGAAGAGGAAAAAGAAGTCCCTTTAGCAAAGCACGTATCGTCTACTGTAGAGATGTTCCGTGAAAAGGACGAATATGAAGTGATTGTAATTGATGAGGCTCAGATGCTGGCCGATCAAGATAGAGGTTTTTCCTGGTATCGTGCGATTACGAAAGCAAGGGCAAAAGAGGTACATATCATCGGAAGTGAAAATGTCCGGGAGCTGCTAATGGAATTAGTGGGTGAAGGAAACATTGAAGTCCATGATTACAAAAGAGAAATTCCTTTGCAAGTCGAGTCGAAAGAATTCCAATTGCGGCATGCCAAAAAAGGAGATGCTCTCGTTTGCTTTTCCCGCAAAAAAGTATTGGATACGGCATCGAGGTTGCAAAATAATGGACATAAGGTCAGCATGATTTACGGAAGTATGCCTCCTGAAACAAGAAAGAAACAAATGATGCAATTCATTAAAGGGAATACAAACATGATTGTGGCGACCGATGCAATCGGGATGGGCTTGAATTTACCGATACGGAGAATCGTATTCCTGGAAACCGATAAATTTGACGGTACGAGAAGGAGAAGGTTGACATCCCAGGAAGTAAAGCAGATTGCCGGTCGTGCTGGCAGAAAAGGACTGTACAATGAAGGCAAAGTAGCTTTTACAAAGGATATTAAAGTAATGAAACTTTTGTTAGATCAGCCCGATCGATCTCTCGAAACATTTGCTATCGCACCGACAAGTGATGTGTTTGAACGTTTTCAACGCTATTACCATGATCTTGATACGTTTTTCTATTTTTGGGAGAAATTCAAAAGTCCTTATGGCACGGAAAAAGCATCCCTATTTGAAGAAAGGGAGTTATATGAACTAATTCGTGGAACCGATATCGAGGCGAAACTTACATTGAATGACCTGTACGGATTTTTACATCTTCCTTTTTCGAAAAAAGAGGCTCAGTTAACCGAGCAATGGTTGGAGTGCATGTACGCCATTGTACACGGAGAAGAGTTACCCGAACCACCTATAAATAACAAAAACCTTGAACAAAAAGAAGTATCCTACAAGGCTGTCGGTCTGCATCTTTTATTCTTATATCGATTGGGAAGACAAACAGAGGCCTATTACTGGGAGCGGGTTAGAAGTGAAATCGCCGATGGAGTACACGAAAGTCTCAGAACAGAGGTCACCAGTATGAGTCAGACGTGTAAACAATGCGGAAAGAAATTACCTCCAAACTTCGGGTTTCCAATTTGTGATAGGTGTCATGCAGCCAGGGTGAAAAGAAGAAAGGGAAGATAGCCTCCATATTCGTAAGCCGTGAGCAATTTTAAAGTGGAAATATGCGATTTATGGTACGATCAGATACGAATTGAAAATGAAAATAGAGGTGTATAGTATGAAAATTGAAATTTGGTCAGATTATGTATGTCCATTTTGTTATATAGGGAAACGTCATTTAGAGGAAGCTCTCCAACAATTCCCTGAAAGAGATCAAGTTGAGATTGCTTTCAAGAGCTTTGAGTTAGATCCCGATGCACCTGTAGATACAGACATGAATATTCAGGAAATCCTTTCGAAAAAGTATGGAACTTCTCTTGAACAAGCAAAAAACATGACTGACAGCATGACGAAACAAGCAGCAACGGTAGGTCTGGACTTCCGCTTTGATACCAGTATTCCAACGAATACATTCGATGCACATCGCCTGACAAAATATGCAAAAACGAAAGGAAAAGAAACAGAGCTTACTGAAATACTGTTAAACGCTCACTTTACTCTTTCAAAGCATATCGGTGACAAGGGAACGTTGGTAGGATTAGCGGAACAAGCGGGATTGGATGCAGAAGAGTCACTAGCTGTATTGAATGGTCAAGAATTCGCACGGGATGTACGTACCGATGAAGAAGAAGCAAGACAAATTGGTGTACAGGGTGTCCCATTCTTTGTGATCAACCGTAAATACGCTATTTCAGGTGCACAGCCAAGTGACGTAGTATTAAGCTCCATCCAGAAAGTATGGGAAGAGGAGAATCAACCTGCTTCACTTCAGCCACTGGGAACAGACGGAATGGCTTGTGACGAAAATGGATGCGATGTTCCTCCATCTAAATCATAACCCCTAAAAAATGCTCAGCAAAGAAGCAAGTGAGAGATCCTCACTTGCTTCTTTTAGTGGCTATGAATTTTTGTGTTAATTACTGAAGAAGTTCTCTGTGAAATACGGCTGTGCTTTTCCGTTGAATGCGACTCCGACACCTAAATGCTCATAATGGGGTTGAAGGATGTTTTCCCTGTGCCCTTTTGAGTTCATCAGTCCCTCATGGGCGAAGATGGAACTTAATTGTCCATAGGCTAAGTTTTCTCCTGCGGTACGAAAGGCTACCTGATCTTCTTCCATTCGGTCGAATGGAGATTCACCTTCTAGATTGGTATGACTGAAATAGTTCTGTTCCGCCATGTCTAGACTATGTTTTCTTGCAGTGTCCCTGACTTGATCGTCCCAGGAGAGAGCATTTAATCCTTTTTCAACACGTGTAGCATTTGTGAGGTCAAAAAGCTGGAATTCAAAGCCTTCTTTCAACTCGGGGCTCGCTTCTGAATAGAAATTCTTCTTATTTGCTTCCAGGCTTTCATCAATTATTTGTATGGCAGTGACGGTGTCATTTTCATGCTTGTCATAGAACACAGTTACGTAGCTTCCATCCACTTGATAGACTTCCTGTTCACCATTGTTTTGGAGCTGGTATAGAGTCAAGCCTTTTCGGATATTTGAGAGTGGTTCACCGAGTTCATTCTGAACCACCTCTTTGGATATCCCCATTTCAATACCCGAGGAGGAGGAAAGGAGGTCTTGATTGGTGTAAAGGCCATTAACCTGGTTATTTTCATCATAAGAAATCATTAAGAAATTACGGTAGTTTTCGTGATATGCATTCCAGGAAACTCCGTATTCATTAGTGGATTGTCTCTTTGCCTCTCCCAACTCCTGTTCAAGTTTATCTTTTGAATCTCCCATTACAATATTATAGATAGAGAAGGTTTGATCACTTGGTACAGTTAAAGCAGGTTTTTCTACAGGATTCTCTTCCTTTGTATCAGACGGATCTTCCAGCTCTCTAAATGATTCGTCCAATTTTATGAGCAGAAGGTTTACTTCGTTGTAAAGTTGATTGAAGGTGTCCTTCACTTTAGGACTGTTCTTTATTTCTTCAATTTTTGTGAGTACAGAATTAAATTCTGTTGCTTCCACTTTGTCTTCCCATGCGGGTCTTGATATATAGGCAAAAGCAACTATCATAATAAGAAAAAACAATCGTCTCAATTGCTAACACTCCATTCTATCTTCCATTGTATCCAAATTTATAAATAAGTAAAAAGGGAAATGCTTATTCACTATGTTTAGTACCCATTCTCAACCCATTTCAATCAAAAGAACCTGTTTTAGTATGGTTGGCTCTGGGTAAGATAAAAGCATAGACAGGCACGACAAACTTACATATAAGGGGAAATTCACAATGAAATTATCTCATGAAGAACGAATTCAACTACATGAATTTAATAACTTAACGAAGTCATTGAGTTTTAATATGTACGATATTTGCTATACTAAGACCCGTGAAGAACGTGAAGCGTATATTGAATACATCGATGAACAATACAATGCTGATCGGTTAACAAAGATCCTGACACATGTATCGGATATTATTGGCGCACACGTCTTGAACGTTTCTAAGCAGGATTATGTCCCACAGGGAGCGAGTGTGACAATCCTGGTTTCTGAAGGACCGATAGTTGAAGTGCCTACGGAACATTTTGATGAATCACCCGGACCATTACCATCCACAGTTACAATGCACCTTGATAAGAGCCATATCACGGTTCATACGTATCCTGAGTATCATCCTCACGAAGGGATTTCTACTTTCCGGGCAGATATCGATGTCTCTACTTGCGGGGAAATTTCTCCACTTAAGGCATTGAATTATCTTATTCATTCATTCGACACAGACATCATGACGATGGATTATCGGGTGAGAGGGTTTACACGTGATATCAACGGACGAAAATTATTTATCGATCATGATATTAATTCAATTCAGAATTACATACCAGAGGAAATCAAAGATGAGTATGACATGATTGATGTAAATGTATATCCTCAGAATATATTTCATACAAAATGTAAGTTGAAAGAATTTGATTTAAATAACTATTTATTCGGTTATACAAAAGATAAACTGGATGAAAGTGAAATGGATGAAATTACAGATAAAGTGAAAATGGAAATGGATGAAATCTTCTATGGAAAGAACATATCTAAACCGTAAACTTAACTGAAAGACACCACGTACGAATCTTTTCGTACCGTGGTGTTTTTTGATTGAATTCTCATTATTGTGAAAAATCAATGGGAGAAGGGAAATGTATCTGTCTTGGAGAATAGGTAATTATGCTTGAATTTAAAAGGAGGAATAATGAATGAATTCACATGAAATCGAGTATAAATTGCATGGGGATGATATGCAGTTTGTTGAAATAGAATTGGATCCAGGAGAAAGTGCCGTAGCCGAAGCTGGCGGAATGATGATGATGGAAGACGGCATAGAGATGGAAACGATCTTTGGAGATGGTTCCAAGGGTAGCGGGACCGGTGGGTTTTTAGGAAAGCTTGTTGGTGCAGGGAAGCGTGTATTAACGGGTGAAAGCTTGTTCATGACCGTATTCACCAATGAGGGGAGGGGGAAAAAGCATGTATCATTCGCTGCTCCTTATCCAGGAAAAATCATCCCGGTTGATCTAAGTGAATTAGGCGGTAAAGTTGTATGTCAAAAGGATGCCTTTCTATGTGCAGCAAAGGGAGTTTCTGTTGGGATCGATTTTCAAAAGAAATTAGGAACAGGCTTCTTCGGCGGTGAAGGATTTATTATGCAGAAGCTTGAGGGCGACGGATTAGCCTTTCTTCATGCTGGAGGGACGATATATAGAAAAGAACTTCAACCTGGCGAAATGTTACGGGTAGATACCGGCTGCTTAGTGGCCATGACGAAAGATGTGGACTACAATATCGAGTATGTAGGGAAAATCAAATCTGCCTTCCTTGGCGGAGAAGGTTTGTTTTTTGCCACTGTCCGTGGACCAGGAACTGTCTGGATTCAGTCACTTCCATTCAGTCGCTTAGCTGAAAGAATTTATGCAAGTGCTCCACAGGGTGGAGGCCGTTCGACTGGTGAGGGTAGTTTACTTGGTGGAATCGGAGACTTTCTAAACGGAGACGATTGATTCAAGGCTATACATAAAAAGCATTTCCATTCGTGGAAGTGCTTTTTTTACGCTTTACTGGGGTATTCACCTATTTAGACCCCACATCATATGTTTAAATATATGATGTGAAAGGGTGATTTCATGAAAGGAAAGGTTCGTCATTATTATGCTGGGGGAAATACGGCTAAAGGTTTTTACAGTCTATATGATTCGGTTTTAGATGGTTTAGAGCGAATATATATCCTGAAGGGTGGTCCCGGTACAGGTAAATCCTCATTGATGAAGTCGGTTGGAGAACGGTTTGAGGGAAAGGGGCTAGAAGTTGAATATTTACATTGCGCTTCCGATAATCACTCGATCGATGGTGTTCTCCTCCCTGAATTTGGGGTCGGCATTGTTGATGGGACGGCTCCTCATATTATAGAACCGAAAGCACCCGGTGTTATTGAAGAATATGTGAATTTAGGAGCGGCATGGGACTCAAAGAAACTTTTGCCGCACAAAGAGGAAATCCTTGTCTTAAATGATAAAATTGCCTCATTCTTTCAGAAAGCATACGATACCTTTGCTGCATCACTTAGTGCCCATGATGACATTGAAGAGATATACATTTCCAACATGGATTTCACAAAAGCGAATGAATTAACAAATGAGTTAATTTCACTCTTCTTTGAAGAAGAGAGCCTTTCTAAATCCTCTACAGTTAAACATCGGTTCTTAGGTGCCGCGACTCCTGATGGAGCAGTTGACTACATTCAGAATTTAACAGAAGATGTCGATAAGCGCTACTTTATCAAAGGGCGCGCAGGGTCTGGAAAGTCGACGATGTTAAAGAAAATTGCTTCTGCCGGCGAGGAATTAGGCTATGATATAGAGGTTTATCATTGTGGATTTGACCCGAATAGTCTTGATATGTTGATCATCAGAGAAAAAGGAATCGCTATTTTCGATAGTACTACACCACATGAATATTTCCCGGAACTGGAATCTGATGAAATCATCGATATGTATGAAAGATGCATTACTCAAGGGACAGATGAAAAATATGCTGCCGATATAGAACGTACGACAAAAGCCTATAAGGATAAAATGAATGAAGCAATCTCATATCTTAAAGAAGCTAAATGCCTTCGTGAACAACTCGAGTCCATCTATATAAGAGCCATGGACTTTTCGAAGGTGAATACGATTAGAGAAGAAATCTTTCAGGAAATAAATGAGGTTATAAAGAAGTAGTATATTGAGTGAACATAAAAACGCGATGATCATTAGGTGATCGCGTTTTTATTTGGTTGATAAATACCCGTGTTGGTTAATAACGATTAGCATAAAGGATTCCAATTTGGGATCCTTTTTGTTCTTGCTTTTTCACAACGAAACCTTCACTATTAGTAGACAAGTCTAATCTGTTATTAAGAAAGTAGGAATGATCATTGAACTCGTTTGCATCACTGGGACTATCAAAAAGTCTTCAGAAAACCTTATCTACTAATGGAATAAGTGAACCGACACTCATACAAGAAAATGTGATACCGACCCTTTTGGAGGGAAAAGATGTCATGGCCAAGGCTCAAACCGGGACGGGAAAAACCTTTGCTTACGTTTTACCCATTCTGGAGAAAAGTAATTCCAACACACATCATATTCAGAGTTTGATTATTACCCCGACTCGCGAACTGGCTATCCAGATAACAAGTGAAATAAGAAAGCTCATAACGAAAAACAAAGGTTTTAGGGTTCTCTCCGTTTATGGTGGTAAAAGCCACGAGGAGGAAATCCAGGAACTGGAACAGAATGTAAATATTCTGGTTGGAACTCCAGGGCGGCTATTGGATCATCTGAAAAAAGGGAATCTCGATCTATCTCATCTTATGTTTTTGGTCATTGATGAAGCAGATCAACTTCTGCAAATAGGTTTTCTAAATAAAGTTGAAGAAATTTTAAGGAAAACGCCAGCTCATCGTCAAACGATGTTATTTTCTGCGACGATTCCTGCTGAAATTAAAAAATTGGGTCGCAAATATATGAAAACGCCCCAATTTATCGAGGTGGCGGAAGCTGAAAAATCCACTTCCATTAATCAATTTGCCATTTATACAGTGGATCGTGCCAAGCAAGACACAGTCATTCAATTAATAGAGGCATTTCAACCAAGTAAATCCATCGTTTTTTGCAGAACAAAAAGACGGGTCACGAAATTATATGAAGTCCTGAAAACAAAAGGGTTTAAAGTGGCTGAACTTCATGGGGATATCCCACAGGAGAAGCGTGAAATTGTAATGGAGCAATTTAGAAACGGCTACGTACCAATGTTAGTTGCGACTGACGTGGCTTCCAGGGGATTGGATATTGAGGGAGTCACTCACGTATTTAATTATGATATGCCTGAAAATGCCGAGACCTATATTCACCGAATTGGAAGAACCGGGAGAGCAGGTGAAACAGGCTTAGCTTATACACTTTATTCATCTGAAGAAAGAAGCCTTCTTGATGGAATTGAAGCAGAGTTAAATAGTCGAATCCAAAAGCAAAACCTTGGGAATACCATTTCTTTAAAATCAAAAACAACCGCTAAGAAAAAGGGAGTTAAACGACAAGGAAATAGGAATAGCAAGGAACGGCAATCCCTGACAAGGAAAAAAGACGAGTTCAAAGATAAACAAATAACGAGCAAAAAATCCTCTAACTCATTAAAACAAAAACCTTCAACACATTCGGAGAGGACAGCAACTGAAACGAAGCCTGACATTTCAGGGAGAAGAACAGGAAAAAAACCTTCTTCTAGATCTTATAATCGAAAAAATAAACGATAAAACCATGCGTACGCATGGTTTTTATTGTGCCAAAATTTTAAGGGTGAGCTGAAATTATATCAGAATAATATCGCATATCCAAAAATATTATATCAGTATAATGAATGTCTTCTGTTGGTTTTATGGTAGGATAATAAAGGGTATTGCAATGAGTAAAGGAGTTATATAGATTAATATGAAACTAGTATCGTGGAATGTAAATGGAATTAGAGCGTGTGTAAAAAAAGGATTTTTGGATTACTTTCAACAAATGGACGCAGATATTTTTTGCCTTCAAGAAACAAAGCTTCAAGATGGGCAAATCTCATTAGAATTAGATGGATACCATCAATATTGGAATTATGCGAAGCGAAAGGGCTATTCAGGAACGTCTGTTTTCACTAAAGAGAAGCCACTGTCTGTCTCTTATGGCATTAATGAAGATATAGAGCCTGAGGGAAGGATCATTACATGTGAGTATGATTCTTTTTATTTGGTGAATGTATATACACCTAATTCAAAAAGGGATCTGTCAAGGCTCAGTGAACGTCTGGAGTGGGAGGATACTTTACGGAAGTATCTTACCGATTTGGAACAACATAAACCTGTTGTTCTTTGTGGGGACCTGAATGTCGCACATACCGAAATAGATTTGAAAAATGATAAATCAAATCGGGGGAATTCAGGCTTTACAGATGAAGAACGCGGGAAAATGACGATGCTCCTGCAGGAAGGGTTTGTCGATAGCTTTCGGTATATCCATCCCACAAAGGAAGATGCCTTTAGTTGGTGGTCCTATATGAGTAATGTCCGTGAACGGAATATTGGGTGGAGAATTGACTACTTTATTGTGTCAAACCGTTTAACACCTGCTATAAAGACCGCAGAAATCCACGCTGAAATACTCGGAAGCGATCACTGTCCTGTATACTTAGAGTTAGAGTAGTGCATAAAAGAAATAGAGAAATTACATTTACGGAGGGTAAAGGATGTTAAGAAAGAGATTGCTGCAGTATATTGAAGAATCGAATGGTAGCGTTGCTCTATTTCCACAGGAAAAAGAATATGCAGAAAAGCATGGATTATTGGATGCTGACAAAAAAGTGACACAGAAATCCGGTTCGCGATTTAAAGGAGCTTATATCGAGCGTTGCGAGAAGGAAACGGAAGAACTAATCGCTCAAGAATCACTCGTATTTCTCGATCAGCAGATCACCTACTTAAAAAAACATAAAAACGAGTTTGTATTCCTGGAATTGGAATGGTTGGATGTTATTGGAGTGGAGGCTGTTTCAATAGAAATGGATGACGTGTTTGGAACGTATGATGCGATGCTGGGGTTGAAGCTTCAAAAAAAATATCGCAGTCAAATTCAGCATTACTTGGAAAATACTCTTAAAGGCGAATCATCATATGACTTATTGTTTAATGGTGAGGATGGTTTATGGGATTTAAACATTACTTTAAACAATCTACCTGATTTTCATGAAGGACTGACGATGCTTGCTTCCTACGAGCTCATATATGATTTCCTTTTTCATCTCCTTCAAAAGGTGGATGAGGCTTAAAGAAGTATCCTCCTCGAAATCGAGGGGGATTATTTTGCTTTTTTTCGTTTGATTGGTTCGTAGTTAATTAATATACCTTCATACACCAGCTTCAAATGTTGGTGATTTCTGAAATCTTCTGGCGTAATTAAAGCAGGGAGTTTATTCCACAATTTGATTCCTGAGCGTTGAAGTATCTCTGCCACAAATTGAGAACAAAAGTACGAGTTACTGAATTCTACAGGTTCATTCAATGATACCCCGAAAACCCCTAATAAATTATAGAGAAATTTCGTGCGACTCCTCTTAAACACATTTAAAAGCCGCCTCATTTTTACAATATCTCGTTCCGTTACTTCTAATTGATAAATTACACATGTGGTATTGGGATATTTGCTGTAGGTTCCATGAAATATATCCTCTTTAACAAATCCTCCACTAATGGGGTTGTTTGGATGTTTACGCCCGAAGCTGTATAGTTCGTTTAAGTCCCGGTCAAAGGAGATTGAGGCATGGTTGTAAGGTGCTTTTGTATATTTCTTGATGGATTTGGTAAAAAGAGTTCCCGTGTCTGTCAGTAAAATATAAATATAATTACTTTGCATTTCTCATTCCCTCTTTTAAAGTAGTAGATTTTCCCATATGCTTAATTATACAGTATTTTTATCGTTTGAAATATAGTCATTTTAAGGGGGATGATGATGGAATCGACCATATGGACTTTATTTGTTATTTTTATCGGTTTGGTCGTAGTGACCGTCCTATTTTTACAGATTAAGAGTAAGCAAAGAGGTAAAGATTTCTCTCGAATTTCGTTACGGGTTAAAACCTGGTGGGGGATGTTTGTTGTCTTTTGTTTGGCTACCTTGTTTAATCCGATCGTATCCATGTTCTCCTTGATGATCCTCTGCTTTTTTTCTCTTAAAGAGTACTTTTCTATGATGCAAACGAGAAAAGCGGATCGAAGGATTTTCTTGTGGGCTTACTTATCAATCCCCATTCAGTTTTATTGGATTTATATTGGATGGTATGGGATGTTCATTGTGTTTATTCCAGTTTATGTGTTTTTGTTATTACCTCTGCCTCGATTATTGGGCAAAGGGACTTTGGGGTTCCTTCGCTCTGTCAGCTCGACACAATGGGGTCTGATGCTGATGGTTTTCGGGTTAAGTCACCTTGCTTATTATCAGGTTGCTAATCCAATAAGTGGTGCGAATCTAGTGCTTTTTTTAGTTGTGCTGACCCAGGTGAGTGATATTGTTCAGTTTGTTGTATCGATATACATCGGAAAGCGTAGGGTAGTACCAACCTCTAATCCAGCCATTACATGGGAAGGCTTTTTGGCGGCTGTGTTGGTGACGACGTGCGTATCTTATTTTATTTATCCTTATTTAACTCCCCTCGATATGAAATTCGGAATCCTATCTGGCTTGATTATCAGCGTCACTGGTTTCGTAGGAAGCTTGACGATTTCTGTGTTGAAACGTGATCTCCTGATCGGTGATCAAGAAAAATTTGCTTCATTAAAAGAAAGTTACCTCAATCGTGTCGACAGTTTAGCCTACACATCCCCCATATTCTTTCACATCATTCGTTACTACTTTGATTTCATGTGAAAATGGTAAGAGGGACGGACCTTGTAAAGGTCCGTCCCTCTTACCATTATCCCTTATTACCAGGGCGCTTGCTGATTTCTTCTGTGACGACATGAGCCAAGTCGCCATTTCCAAATAGGGAGAGGACACCCAGTAAAGTAGTGTCGGGAATTTCTTCAGACTCCTCTTTGGGGACCGTTAAGTCAATTCCTTGCAATAATGCGGGATTTTCCCCTTGATTGGGGTAGGCTTTCTGATAAAGGGTTGCAGGGTCAAGGTCGTGATTCACACACCATTGCGCAAACACAAGAATCATCATATGCTCGTCCTTTTGATAATTTTCAATGATTTTTTCTTGCATCTCTTTAGAATTCATTGCATTCTCTCCTTAAACTTCGTCTCTGTTTCTATTATATCGAAGTTTGGGAAGCAAGCCCATTCATTTACTTATCAGGCCGATAAGAGTAATACGTTTTTAAAATCCGCCGGTTTAGGTGTATAATAAGATGATGAAAGAAACTTGTTTCACATTGAAAGGAAGTTAGATAAATGAACATTACCAGTCATAGTGCCGAGGAATTGAAAGATCCTACCGGTATACTAAATGGAGATCGATATGAAGTTATTCTTGATATTGAAGTACCCGAGGATGATGAGCTTTACAGAGAACAGGGTATTTACATAAAAGTCATTTTTGTTCGAGACGAGAACGGTTCCAGGATCGTACAGTCGACCATTGTAGAAAGAAACACTGAGACGTATCTTGACTTTGAATTAGAAGAAGAGGAAGAAAGTCTCCTTCATTCATATTGCGAGGAAAATATCGGGTAATCGATATAAGCTGCACCTCTACATTCGAAACCAAACGAATGTAGAGTTTTTTTGTTATTGGTTCTTTTATAACCTCACCATAAACATCCAATTTTAACCCTTTCCATCTTAAATGACTGATAATTCAGAGACTTCGGAGTTGGCATGGAAATTGCATAATAATTAATTGAAAATAGATTAATAGAAGGGAGAAATGTTGATGAATGGTTATTGGGGTAAAGCGAAGAAACTACTCATTTTTATAACTGTATTGGCAGTTATAAGCAGCTTGGCAACTTCCAGTACATTTGCCAAGAAAAACGAAAACAGCATCAAAGGGAATCTATTGATTGTCGGAGGAGCTTTAGGCAGCAGCAACTCGGCTGTTTACGAAGAATTCATTAAACTATCAGGTGGTAAAAAGAAAGCGAAAATAGGTATCATTCCATCTGCTTCAGGTTCTTTGAAGTCATCAAATCAATTTAAAGAAGATTTGATTTCCTATGGTGTAGCAGAATCAGCTATTGAAATTCTTCCTCTATCAGCTCATGATTTCTCAGGGACAGAAGAAGACGAAAGCGAATGGAAAGATAACGCTCAAAAGAAAGAAATGACAAAAAAAATCAAGAGGCTGACAGGCATTTGGTTTGTCGGTGGAGATCAACTTAAGATTACAGACACATTAGTTAAGGACAATGGAAAAAACACGAAAGCTTTAGATGAGATTTGGAAGGTTTACCGCAAAGGAGCTGTTCTTGGTGGGACAAGTGCCGGAGCGGCCATCATGAGTGATGTGATGATTACAGGCGGTGATAGTTTAGGAGGGCTTCGTCAAGAGTTTATAACTGAAGATGTATCGAATCCGGATAAAGAATATGCACCTGTCTATATTCAAAAAGGGCTTGGATTCTTTCAATGGGGAATTGTGGATCAACATTTTAATGAGAGATCACGTCTAGGTAGACTAGCGGCTGCAGCCATACGCTACGAAACGAATAAAAACCATTTTGCCTATGGAATTGATGAAGATACAGCGATGGTGGTAAACAATGAAAAACAGACGATTTCAGTATTAGGCAGAAGTAAAATTACGGTGGTGGATGTATCTCAAACCACTTTAACAGGAAAAGAAATAAAGAATATTGATCTTAGTTATATTTCACCTGGAGATGTGCTCGAGTTGAAAACGAATGAATTTAACATAAGCGAGGATAAGGTTGAAACAAAAGACTATGAATATTATAACTTTAGACCTCTACCGGCTACCGGAGTTCTATCATCCTATGGAACCTTACCACATTACCTGTCGTATTCAATGGTGGACAATGAGGCTGTAAGTGAGATTTCCAGTTATATTTACGATGGTGATGGAAATGGTTTTGAGCTGGAGTTCAAGCAAACAGATGAAACAAAAGGGTATTGGGGTTACCAGGATGGTCAAAAAGACTCTTACTCCCTATTGCACGTGAAAATGAATGTTACACCTGTATCTGTCCATTTTAATAAGAAAGATCAGCTTTCACATGATTTTAATACATCATCATTAGAAGTACCTGAAAGTTCTTTTGATCCTGAAATAAAAGGCAGCCTTGTGATCGTTGGAGGAGCTTTAGGCAGTAGTAATGAAGAAGTGTATAGCGAATTTATCAATCTGGCCGGGGAAAATGGAAGGATAGGGATTATCCCTGCTGCAAGTTCCAGTTTAAAGTCTTCACATGCATTTAAAGAGGATTTGTCATCATTCGGTGTACCTCAAGAAAATATTGATATTCTTCCTCTATCAAATCATGACTTTAAAGGGACAGATGAAGATGAGTCTAAATGGATGAATAATAAAAATAATCCAGATATAGCAGAAAGTATATTGAAGTATGATGCCATTTGGTTTGTAGGTGGAGATCAAACAGATATCACCCAAACATTGATAAACGAAGATGGATCTCAATCACTGGCTCTTGAAAATATTTGGGAGATCTATCGTACTGGAGCCGTTCTTGGCGGTACTAGTGCAGGTGCAGCAATCATGAGCGATGTGATGATCGCAGGTGGTGGAAGCTATGACACTTTATCAAAAGGCTTCACTGATACGTATGACGGCATGTCTCAACAAGAAGGCGGTCCTGGATATCTTGAAAAGGGATTAGGATTCTTCCCGTACGGTATCGTAGATCAGCACTTTGATAAAAAAGCACGATTGGGACGTTTAATTGCAACCACTGCTGAACATGGAGATGAAAATGAATTCTCCTATGGGATCGATGAAGATACGGCGATGATAGTGGATAACGAAGCGAAAACCATTGAAGTAAAAGGTAGAGGCGGTGTTTCAGTAGTAGATTTGAGTCAGTCAGATCTCTCACAATCATCTCATACTTATAAAAATGTACATTTATCATGGATTACCTCAGGTGATCAATTAAATTTAAATACAAAGGAATATACGATCAGTGATCATAAGGTTTCAACAAAAGACTATGAATACTACGAATATAAAACTGTACCCCATTCAGGAGTCTTAACGCCGCATCCTTCGCTTGCAAACTATTTAAGCTATAGCCTTCTTGATAACTTTGGAGAGGATGAAGTAAAGAGTTATAGTTTTTCTGAAGATGAAGGATTCGAACTGACTTTCAAAAAAGAAGATCAAACGGAAGGCTTTTGGGGTTATAAAGATGGAAACAAAGATGATTATTCATATCTCAATGTGAATATGGATATCGTACCGGTGAAGATATCGATTGTAAACAAATAGAATTGAACGGAAAGCCTGGGCGGATTTACGCTCGGGCTTTTTCAAAGTGAATCAAGTTTCTTAAGGTCATTTTCCTGTATATATAATTGCTAGCGTTTGTTATACTAGTGATAACAAAGTGCTAGCAGTTACTAACAAAGTGATATAGAAGGAGGGCGAATCTTGTCAGATCAAGGAAGAATGCAACTTAATGTAAGGGTTGATAAGGAAACATCAAAGAAATTGGATGAAATCGTTGAATACTATCAGCAAAACACGAAAATTGGAAGAGTTTACAAAGGTGATGTGTTAACAGATATCATCCATAAATCCTATGAGATCATGCAGAAGCAAAAAGCGATTCAAAATCGGAAATATTAGTATTTTTTATGGAGTATTTTATACGATTTTCTTGTCTATACGTTCTTAAACCGTTTGTATGAAAATTGGTATAATTTATGTCATACTATAGGTTACATAGTTAAAAAACTGAAAGTAAATGAGGTAATTTTATTGTGCAAATGCCGAAAAAGTTAATCAATATTCAAAAAGGATCAGGAATTTCCCCTTACATATGGAGCATCATCAGCATCCTGCCATTTTATTTTATCTTTCAGTCCTCCTCTACAATTGAAATTGTTGTAGGGATTTCCTTGACCATCATGTTCTTTATATCTTTACGATTTGCTTTTATTTCAAAGGATTGGCCGGTTTATTTATGGACATCGATTTTAATCGCAATATCCATTACCATGACCATTCAATTTAATTTTATCTATTTTGCTTTTTACATTGCCTACTATAATGGGAATATAAAAAACCGGGTGGCGTTTTTAACCCTATATATTATCCACCTGGTATTAACGACGGCATCAATCAATTATAATTTTGTTATACAGGATGAATTATTTTTATCTCAATTTCCTTTTATTCTGATCATTTGGATAAGCGTCATTCTGTTGCCGTTTAATATTTATAATCGAAATAAACAGGTGCAGCTCGAAGATCAGTTGGAAGATGCGAATAAACGTATTTCAGACTTGGTCAAGCAGGAAGAACGCCAGAGGATTGCCCGGGATCTACATGATACATTGGGTCAAAAGCTTTCTCTTATCGGCCTGAAAAGTGACCTTGCCAGAAAATTGGTGTACAAAGATCCAGAGCAGGCCAGAAGCGAATTAAAGGATGTACAGCAAACGGCACGAACGGCTTTAAGTGAAGTAAGGACAATGGTATCCCAGATGAGGGGCATTCGACTAAAAGACGAAATCGTCCGGATCAAACAGCTATTAAAGGCAGCGGAAATTGATTTCGTGATGGATGATGAGGTCATGCTTCCCCAAGCATCACTCTTTCTGGAAAATATCTTGAGCATGTGCCTGAAGGAAGCCGTGACGAATGTTGTTAAACACAGTAAGGCGTCGCACTGTGAGCTAACAATTGAAGAGTCTGATAAAGAGATGACCATCATAGTGAAGGATGATGGTATGGGAATCGAGGAAGATTACACACTGTCTAAAGGCAGCGGGTTAATCGGGATGAGAGAACGGTTAGAATTTGTAAATGGGAGTTTGGACGTTATTTCCGGGAATGGGACCACTTTGATTATGAGAGTGCCGAAAGTAATCAAGCAAACAGACAGGGAGGGAATGGAATGATTCGAATTGTTATTGCAGAAGACCAACGAATGCTATTAGGTGCCTTAGGCTCGTTACTTAGTTTAGAGGATGATATGGAAGTGGTTGGAAAGGCGGGCAATGGAGAAGAAGCCATTGTCCTCGTCCACGAGCTGCAGCCGGATATTTGTATCATGGATATTGAAATGCCTAAAAAGACCGGTCTTGAAGCAGCAGAGGAATTAAAAGGAGAAAATTGCAAAGTGATTATCCTGACAACCTTTGCCAGGTCCGGTTATTTCCAGCGTGCATTAAAAGGTGGAGTGAAGGGTTATTTGTTAAAGGACAGCCCAAGTGAAGAACTGGCGTACTCAATTCGACTTGTGATGGAGGGTAAACGTATTTATGCACCTGAGCTCATGGACGATGTGTATAGTGAAGAGAACCCCCTTACAGACCGTGAAAAAGAAGTGTTGGAGCTGGTTGCTGACGGGAAGAACACAAAGGAGATTGCCGATGAACTCAGCCTCAAAACGGGTACCGTCCGAAACTACATCTCAACCATACTCGACAAGCTTGAAGTTAAAAATCGAATCGAAGCCATCACTCAATCAAAAGAAAAAGGATGGTTTAAATGATGGGTAGGGACGGACCTCCAACATGGAGGTCCGTCCCTACTTTTATTGTAGTGTTTGTAAAAAATTAATCTATTGATTGTATATTCATACGCTTGTAGCAGACATTTAATTTTGCTTTACAAGAGTCTTATTCTAAAAAGAATTTCATTTAAATTTATAAAGGGGGTATCCTTTGCTATGATTGGTTTTGTATGGAAAGGACAAATGTGAAATGATGAAATATTTTCTTTTTGGTGTTGACAAGTAAAAGAATCGTGGTACGATAGCATCGAATACAAAATTTCATAGGACGATCCACTAGGGGTGCCTTCTAAAAGGCTGAGATTAAAGTGTGACTTTAAGACCCTTTGAACCTGATCTGGTTGAGACCAGCGTAGGGAAGTGGTGTTTGACGGTCACATAGAATCGAATTCTATCAAACTGATCTCAAGCCACTTTCTGTATGCGGTATGCATAATGAAAGTGGCTTTTTTGTTACCCATTTCGGGTCGTCTGGAAAAGGAGAAAGATACTATGTCATTTACAACGTACTTAAGAAATGAAGTGAAGGAAATTTGGGAAGCGAGTTTCAATCATCCTTTCGTTAAAGGAATCGGTGATGGAACCCTCCCTCTTGATAATTTCAGATACTACATTCTCCAGGATGCCTATTACCTCTCACACTTTTCGAAGGTGCAGGCACTTGGGGCAGCCAAAGCAACAGACTTACATACCACATCGAGAATGGCAGCACACGCTGTGGGGACAAATGAAGCTGAGCTTTCACTTCATGAAAACTTCTCAAACCGTTTGGGGATTACGGAAGAAGAAAAACAGCAATTTAAACCTGCTCCTACGGCATATGCGTACACGTCACACATGTATCGATCCGCTCAGTATGGAGGTCTCGCAGATATTCTGGCGGCAATACTCCCCTGCTACTGGTTGTATTTTGAGGTCGGTGAACGCTTGAAATCATGTACACCTGAGGAGGCCATTTACCAGGAGTGGATCGCAGCTTATGGGGGAGAATGGTTTCGGGAGTTAGTGGAAGAACAGATTCAGCGACTGGATGGATTGGCAGAAACGATGACGCAAACAGACAAGGAAAGAATGAAAGAGAATTTCATTTTGAGCAGCATTTATGAATTCCAATTTTGGGAAATGGCATACACACTCGAGAAATGGCCGTTTCAGTCATCTCTATTCAAAGAAGGTAGAGTACATGTCTAAATTAAAGCTGACGGACATTTTAGTAACGGTCGTCATCTCCATAGGTTTTGGAATAATATATAAGCTTTGGGGACCGGTTTACAACCTGTTAAAGCCATTTGGATTGCATGCGGATCAACTGATCTATGGCATGTGGTTCATGGCGGCAACCGTTGCTTTTTTAATCATTCGGAAACCTGGCGTCGCACTTCTGGCAGAGATTGCAGCATCTTCAGGGGAATTTCTCATGGGAAGTGAATGGGGCCTCGAGGTACTCCTATTCGGTCTTATTCAAGGATTGTTTGCAGAGTTGATTTTCCTTATTACCCGCTATAAGCGTTATGATGTCATCATCATTTGTACAGCAGCCGTGGGCTCAGCAATTGGCTCAATCCTGATGGACTACTTTAAGGGATACATGGGAGACCTGGTTCTGTGGAATTTATCACTTTTTATTGGTGCCAGATTGATAGGATCCATCGTGATAGCAGGCATAGGTGCCTTTTATCTCGTTAAGACTCTGGAGAAAACGGGGGTAACCAGTTTGGTCAGAAATGCAGACCAAAAAGATTATGACGCGTTGAATCAGTAAAGGGGGGAAGGACGATGCATGTTGAAAAATTGCGCCTTACATTCTCCGGTTCAGAGGAACTGATATTTAAAGACGTAAGCCTTTCAATAGAAGACGGGGAAAAGGTATTGCTACTCGGACCATCGGGATGTGGCAAATCCACACTCCTCCAGGTTTTATCCGGTGTCATACCCCATTCCATAGATGTGCCGATGAAAGCTGACTCAATTGAACGTCCTGAATCTTTCGGGTATGTTTTTCAGGATCCGGACGCTCAATTTTGTATGCCTTATGTTGATGAGGAAATTGCCTTTGTTTTGGAGAATACTCAAATTCCAAGGGACGAAATGCCAGAGAAAATCAAAGAACTGTTAGAGAAGGTGAATTTAAGTCTCGGGGATTCCCATACGAAAATCTCCTCTCTATCCGGGGGGATGAAGCAAAAATTGGCAATTGCTTCCGCCCTTGCGCTCCATCCCCATACGCTATTTCTGGATGAGCCTACAGCGATGTTGGATGAAGAGAGTACAAAATCTGTATGGGAAACGGTGAAAGCGACGTGTAAAGATAAAACGTTACTTATCGTTGAGCATAAGCTGAGTCACGTACTGGAGATCATTGATCGTATTATTCTTTTCGATGCTAGTGGAAGGATAGTGGCTGATGGACCAGTGGCCCACATTTTATCCAATTTCAAGGAAACATTGAAATCAGTTGGGGTATGGTATCCGGAAGCGTGGAAAGATTACCTTTCTTCCCACCTTCCGGAGAAGGCTGCCCCGTTTGGAAAAGCGATTTTAAAGCTAGAGAACTTCAAAGGGTATGTACAAAAAGAAGTGAAGATTCACCTTGAAAATGCCGTCAGCCTTAAAGGTGAATGGATTGCAATCACCGGAAAGAACGGAGCCGGCAAATCAACATTACTCCACAGTCTCATGAAATTCATCCAAACGACCGGAAAGTATGAATTATATGGGAGACCGGTAAAAGGAAAGAATGTTCCAGAGGAATGTACGTTTGTTTTTCAAAATCCAGAGTTTCAGTTTGTAACACACAGTGTGTTTGATGAAGTTGCGTATACCTTTCGGCGGGGGAAAGTGGATGAAGGGATAGTGGAGGAAAAAGTGCATGCACTATTGAAGCGATTCAAGCTTGATTCATTCAAACATCATCATCCCTATCATTTATCAATGGGGCAAAAGCGCAGATTAAGCGTCGCAGCGTCCATTGTCAGGAATAAAGATATTCTATTATTGGACGAACCGACCTTTGGCCAGGATTCCCAAAATACGTTTGCGTTACTTGAGATGCTTCTAGACTATCAAAAAGAAGGATCTACCATTTTGATGGTGACACATGATGAAAATATCATTACTCACTTTGCATCCAGAGTATGGGTAATTGAAAATGGGCTTCTCACCCAGGACTTCTATAATGAGATTGCAGGTAGTAAAGCAATATGAATATAGAACTCGAGCATAGAGAAACCTGGCTTCATCAAATAAATCCCAGCTTCAAGCTAATGACCTTGATCGGGCTTTTTGTATTCCTGCTTTTTATTCATTATCTTAACTGGTTGTTATATTTGGGCTTACTCTTTTTTCTCCTGCTATGGGTGTTCTCAGGATATTCATATAGAACGGTCAGTTTAATGATTCTACCCTTTTTCCTTGTTTTCATCTCTACAGCTTCATCAATGATTTTATTTGGGAAAGGTGAAACAACATGGATGAAATTTGGCTTGATCCACATTACCGAAGAGAGTTTTTATCGGGGGATCCATGTTGGATTGCGTACCATCGTATTCGCTATTTTGGGATTATTATTTGCTCTTACAACGAGACCGGTGAAGCTTTTCTACTCCCTCATGCAACAGCTGAGATTAAAACCTAAGTATGCGTATAGTTTTATGGCCGGATTCAGATTAATACCCATTATGATCGAAGAGTTCTTCACGATACGAAACGCCATGAAAGTCAGGGGAGTTGAAGAACGGAGAGGAATAAAGCACTTATTCCATAAAATGAAATCCTATTCCATCCCCCTGCTTGCCCAGAGCATCAGAAGAGCGCACAGAATTGCCGTAGCCATGGAAACAAAGGGTTTTAAAGGAAGTGGGCAACGAACCTATTACTACAGAGTAACCTTCTCGAAATATGATGGATATTTCTTGGGGAGCATTCTCTTCATGGTGGTGCTCAGTTATTATTTTTCTACCCATCTACCTATTTTTCCCGCGGAAGATGTTCGCTATGGGAATTGAAACTAGAAAACAATTACATGTGATTTCAACAGGAAAACAATCAGTCGAAGAATTAGTGAGGATCTCGAAGTCCATTTATCCATACTTCGACGTGCTCCACCTTCGTGAAAAGCAGTGGACGGGGAATGAAATGGCTGTTGCCATTGATCGATTAGTAAAAGCAGGAGTCCCATTAACGAAATTATGTGTCAATGACCGGGCAGATATTGCCTTTATGAAGCATGTAAGAGGGGTGCAGCTTGGCCATCAAAGTGCGGATACCAGCTTAGTGAAAAGTGCTTTTCCTTCCTTACAAGTAGGTGCTTCTGTACATTCCCTGGAAGAAGCACAACAGGCAATGGATAACGGAGCGGATTATTTACTCTATGGAAATATCTATGCTACCTCTTCGAAACCAGGAAAGAATGGTGTGGGAGTAGCTAGCCTAGAAAAAATGGTTCAATCCATCCCTGTTCCTACTATCGCTATCGGTGGAATCACACCTAACCGTGTAGGAGAGATCATGCGAACAGGGGCAAGAGGAGTTGCGATTTTATCAGGCATTTTCCTTTCAAAGGATCCATTAGATTCAGCCCGATCGTATTATAAAGAATTACATATGGAGGTGAGGTAGCTTGGTCAAGCAGTATGACGTCATGATTGTGGGTGGAGGGGTTATTGGCTGCTCCATTGCATATCAGTTATCCAAAAGAGGAATGAAAGTTCTCCTTATTGAAAAGAATCAATTGGCGGGAAAAGCGTCAAAAGCCGCCGCAGGCATGCTTGGCGTTCAAACAGAATTAGATGGGCGAAGTCCTCTGTATGATTTGGCGATGGCCAGTCGGAATATGTATTCTACTCTAGCTGATGAACTAAAAGAAATTAGCGGAATTGACATTGAGTATGTAGAAAATGGAATGATTAAATTAGCGATAACAGAGGAAGAAGCCCATGACTTACTGAAAATTGCACCTAGTGCAGAAAAAGAGGAACAGGTTGAATGGTTATCTCCTGGAAAACTATCTATCTATGAACCTCATCTCTCAAGAGATGTGGCTGGTGGTTTGTATATTCCAAAGGATGGAAATGTCTCAGCCCTAAAGCTTACACAAGCATTAGGTTTGGCATCTTCGAGATTAGGTGCAGAGATGAAGGAATTTACGGACGTATATGATTTTATTATAGAAAAGAGCAGGATTACCGGGGTTAAAACATCTATTGGTCCCTTTTACGCAGACGAAACGATTGTTGCGGGAGGTGCTTGGAGTCAATCTCTACTGAAACAGCTGAATATGACTTTCAATACATATCCAGTCAAAGGAGAATGCTTTTCTGTTAAAGTATCCCGCAAAGTAGTAGAGCGTACAATTTTCACGGATGACTGCTACATTGTTCCGAAAATTGGTGGAAGGCTTTTGATAGGGGCAACAGAGAAGCCTCATACCTTTGATGAAACTATTTCAGTAGATGGTTTATTAAACCTCATGCAGCTGGCGACAAGCATATTGCCTGATTTAGCTTACGCCAAGTGGGAAAAGGCTTGGGCCGGCATTCGTCCTCAGACTTATCAAGGATTACCATTTATGGGAAGAAGTAGAGAATGGGGCGGCCTGTCCATTGCAACGGGGCATTACCGTAATGGTATTCTCCTCGCCCCAATTACAGGAGTGATGATGGCAGACATTATTGAAGGTAAGGATACTCATCCAATAGATGAATACGTGAGGAGTTGAGAAGATGGAATTACGAATAAACGGACAGCTGGTCACGGTGCCGGAATCAATTTCAACAGTATTGGAATTGATTCATCATTTTAACCTGGAAAATCGAATGATCATCGTTGAACAGAACCAAACCATCCTTGAAAAAAAGGAGCATGAGATCACAAAAGTGAAAAATGGGGATATCTTAGAGTTAGTCCAATTTGTAGGAGGCGGTTGAAATGTTGAAAATCGGAAAGTACACATTCCATTCAAGACTTTTACTGGGAACGGGAAAATATCCTGATTTTGATATTCAGAAAAGAGCAGTCGAGGTTTCCGGTGCCGAAATTCTTACTTTCACGGTAAGGCGCATGAATATCTTTGAGCCTAGTCAACCTAATTTCTTAGAAAAACTGAATCTTGAAAACTATTCATTATTACCGAATACAGCAGGGGCTAAATGTGCTCAAGAAGCGGTTCGCCATGCACAATTAGCGAAAGCTTCAGGGCTCTGTGACATGATTAAGGTAGAAGTGATCGGATGTGATAAAACGCTGCTGCCCGATCCCGTCGAAACACTGAAAGCAACAGAAGAGTTAATAAAAGAAGGCTTTACAGTGCTTCCTTATACGTCTGACGATGTTGTTCTTGCAAGGAGATTGGAAGAGTTAGGGGCACATGCCATCATGCCGGGTGCTTCCCCTATAGGGTCTGGACAGGGAATCATCAATCCAGTCAATCTCCGTTTCATTATAGAGCAAACAAAGGTACCGGTCATTGTGGATGCCGGTATTGGTTCTCCTTCAGATGCATCTCTTGCAATGGAACTCGGGGCTGATGCTGTGTTGCTCAATACAGCCGTCTCTTCGGCTAACGATCCTGTTATGATGGCGAATGCTATGAGGCTTGCGATTGAAGGGGGACGATTCGGATATGAGGCTGGAAGAATCCCGAAGAAACGTTATGCAACAGCAAGCAGCCCAATGGAGGGGATGAGTGTTTGATAGATGATAGATATTCAAGACAAACGCTGTTTCCCCCCATCGGAATAGAAGGACAGAAGTTAATAAGGGATAAACATGTGTTGCTGATCGGCGCAGGAGCACTGGGAACAGGAAATGCAGAGGCCCTTGTGCGTGCAGGTATCGGTAAATTGACGGTCGTGGATCGTGATTATGTAGAATGGAGCAATCTGCAACGTCAACAGCTGTATAACGAGGAAGATGCAAGAAATCGAACCCCCAAAGCTGTAGCGGCAAAAAAAAGACTCCAAGCGATTAATTCAACTGTAAAAATCGAAGAGTATATATTGGATGCCATGCCAGAAGAGATATTGAGGCTTGCCAAGAGCGTAGATCTCATCATCGATGCAACGGATAATTTTGATACAAGAATGATCATAAATGATATCTCTCAAAAATACTCCATTCCTTGGATTTATGGTGCTTGTGTTGGGAGTTATGGAATATCATTCACCATTCTTCCCGGTATCACTCCCTGTCTCCAATGTTTGATCGACACTGTTCCAATCGGTGGAATGACCTGTGATAATGCTGGTATCATCAGCCCTGCCGTGTCCACGGTTGTAGCTTATCAAACTGCTGAAGCATTAAAGATACTGGTAGAAGACTTAGAGGCACTGGGTCATAAAGTAGTCTCTTTTGATTTATGGAAAAATGAGCATACTTCGCTGGATGTGAGCAAACTCAAAAGGGATGGATGCCCTTCATGTGGAGAGCATCAAACATTCCCCAGTCTGAAATACGAAAATCAAACCAAAGCAGCAGTCCTCTGTGGGAGGGATTCAGTTCAGATCCGTCCGGTTGTACAACGTGACATCGATCTTATTAATCGATCAAAATCGTTAGAACTCCAGGGAAAACAAGTTGTTAGAAATCCATATTTGATTTCATTTGAGGTTGAATCTTATCGAATCGTACTCTTCCGTGATGGGCGGACTCTCATTCACGGAACAAAAGATATAAGGGAAGCAAAATCGGTTTATCATCGATACTTGGGATAAAGGGAGGGGAACAATATGATTCAAAAGGCATTAACGATTGCTGGTTCGGATTGTGGCGGAGGAGCTGGAATCCAGGCAGACCTCAAGACCTTTCAGGAGCTGAATGTCTATGGGATGTCTGCCGTCACAGCAGTGACGGCGCAAAATACAAGAGGTGTACAAGCCGTGTATCCATTATCAGCAGAGGCTGTCATTAATCAATTAACCTCGATTGCTGAAGATTTACCTCCCCAAGCCATCAAAACGGGCATGCTGGTGAACAGAGACATTATTTCTCATGTTGCAGAATTTGTTCGTATACACTCCTGGAAGAAGGTCGTTGTGGATCCTGTCATGATAGCAAAGGGAGGGGCAACTTTACTGGAGAGGAAATCCGTTAACGCTTTAACCAATGAATTGCTTCCCCTTGCTTATGTGATCACACCGAACATTCCAGAAGCAGAGGCATTGACAGGGATAGACATTCTGTATGATGTTGACCGTAAGAAAGCGGCGGAGGTTCTGTTCCAAATGGGGGCAAAGCATGTGGTGATTAAAGGTGGGCATCAATCTCATGCTCAATCTGTTCAAGCGACTGACATCCTCTTTGACGGAAAAAGATTTTTTGAGTTTAGCAGTCCGAGAGTCTTCACACCCCATACACACGGAACAGGGTGTACATTTTCAGCTGTGATTACAGCACAATTAGCAAAAGGACATACGGTCTATGACTCTGTCCAAACTGCCAAACAATTTATTACTGCCGCGATCAGTGACTCACTTGGCATTGGGAGTGAACACGGCCCAACGAATCATTGGGCGTACCATGCAGGTATGAGTGTATGAATCTCAGGAAAAGCCTGCAGTTATATTTTGTAATGGGGAGCCATAATTGTGAGAAGCATCCGGCACATGTATTAGAGGAAGCCCTTTTAGGCGGAGTTACCATGTTTCAGTTTCGTGAAAAAGGTTTCGAATGTTTAGAAGGTGATGCGAAAGTTGAGCTGGCTCAAGAGCTGCAGCGTTTATGTCGTAAACATGGTGTTCCTTTTATCGTGAATGATGATGTGGAGCTGGCGTTATTAATGAATGCAGATGGAGTACATATAGGTCAGGAGGATGAATCTATCGAAAAAGTCCGTCGGAAAATTGGAAATAGAATACTTGGTGTCTCCTCTCATGACGTGAATGAAGCCAGGTTAGCTGTAGAGTCCGGGGCAGACTATCTTGGAGTTGGTCCAATGTTTCCTACCAATACTAAGAATGATTGTAGAGAGGTTCGTGGCCCGAAAATCATCCAATCAATAAGAACAAATGGGATCGATATCCCCCTTGTCGGGATTGGAGGCATTCATTACAGTAATGCTTCTCAAGTAATGGAAGCAGGTGCGGACGGTGTGGCAGTCATTTCTGCGATTGCAAAACATCCCTTTCGCACGGAAAACTTAGCCCAAGCTGTCCAACAAAAGCTTTTACGATTGTAGTCGTTCCACAAAAAAATTAAATGGCTGCAGCAACATATATCTCTCTCCCCCATCATACTATACAGTAGACCTCGGTCTAACTTGTATCATCATCAAGATAAGAGGGAGGGGTAAGAATGAATGTCTGGTTTGTTTTGTTGAACATTTTGGTGTTTCTTGTTCTCATTGGTGTATTACTTTATATGCAAAGGAAAAATGTTTCGTTTTCAAAACGGGTGTTTACCGCTCTGGGGCTGGGGATTTTATTTGGTCTTGGGTTACAGTGGGTATATGAGGCCGGGGATGAAAATGTCACACAATCGATTGAGTGGTTTAACATCGTCGGAACAGGCTATATTAAACTACTGCAAATGATTGTCATGCCTTTAGTATTCGTGTCGATTATTTCAGCCTTCACTAAATTGAAACGTTCTCATAATTTAGGGAAGATCTCTGTGCTGATCATTGGATTGCTGGTAGGCACAACAGCCGTTGCTGCAGCTGTCGGAATTGCTACGACAGTGGCTTTTGACTTAGAAGCGATACAGATTGATCAAGGAGATGCAGAAGCGGCAAGGGGTGTGCAATTAGAGGAGAGAGCAACATCTTTAGAAGGTCAGAGTTATCCCCAAAAAATTCTCGAGCTTTTACCTGCGAATCCGTTCCTGGACTTTACCGGACAAAGAGCAACCTCGACGATCGCTGTCGTGATTTTCGCAGCTTTCATCGGTATCGCTTACTTGGGGGCTCAGCGCAAAGAGCCTGAGGCTGCTGAATTCTTCAAGAAAATTGTTGATTCCGTCTATGCTGTAGTGATGAGAATTGTGACTTTGGTGTTAAGACTCACTCCATTCGGTGTGTTGGCCATCATGGCTAAAACAGTGGCATTAAGTAATTTTGATGCCATCATGAAGCTTGGAGAATTTGTTGGAGCATCCTATGTTGCCTTGATTATCATGTTTGCCATTCACTTAATCATGCTTACTCTTCTTGGCTTAAATCCGCTCACTTACATGAAAAAAGTATTTCCTGTATTAGCATTTGCTTTTACGTCGAGATCCAGTGCCGGAACACTGCCACTTAACATTCAAACACAAAAGAATAAATTGGGTGTTTCAGAAGGGGTTGCCAACTTCTCGGGTTCCTTCGGATTATCCATCGGTCAGAACGGTTGTGCAGGTGTGTATCCTGCCATGCTTGCAGTGATGATTGCGCCGACTGTCGGGATCAATCCATTAACGCCTTCCTTTATTCTTACGCTCATCGTAGTGGTGGCCATTAGCTCCTTCGGTGTTGCAGGCGTTGGAGGCGGTGCTACATTTGCGGCTATTCTTGTACTATCCGCAATGGATCTTCCAGTAGCGTTAGCGGGTCTATTGATTTCTGTTGAACCATTGATTGACATGGGGCGTACAGCAGTTAACGTGAGTGGTGCGATGACATCCGGAGTTATAACAAGTAAAGTGACAGGGGATTTGGATAGCGAAACGTATAACAAAGAAATTATTGAAGTAGAAGCTTAAACAAGAGGGCTGGCTCATACATGGATGAGCCAGTTTTTCTTTTGTATGAAAATAAATTTAGTTATTTCGAGTGATTATGATTGAAAATTCAGACTATATTCTTTACTATAGAATTGAACATACCGACCGGTTAGTATACATGGTGTGTAAATGAAATGCTGTAAAAACATGAGGAGGGACGAACATGCATGTGAATGAATTATTTGATTTATCAGGTAAAGTTGCCCTTGTGACTGGAGGAGGCAGAGGGTTGGGAAAACAAATCGCGACAGGGTTTGCTGAAGCGGGGGCAAACGTTGTAGTATGCTCGAGAAACGTTGAAGCATGTGAAGGTGTGAAGAAGGAATTAGAAGAAATAGGTGTCCAAACACTGGCATTGAAGTGTGATGTCACTAATCCTGAAGACGTACAGCGTGTTGTAGACGATACGAAGAAGGTGTTTGGCCGCATTGATATTTTAGTGAATAACAGTGGTGCTTCCTGGGGGGCCCCTGCAGAAGAAATGCCTCTTGATGCTTGGAATAAAGTTATCAATGTGAATGTAAATGGGACTTTTATTATGTCACAGGCCGTAGGGAATTTAATGCTCGAACAACAGCAGGGGAAAATCATTAATATTGCTTCCGTAGCAGGTCTTCAAGGTACAGATCCACGCTATATGGATGCCATCGGCTATAGCACCAGTAAAGCAGCGGTCATTAATTTCACGAAGGATCTAGCCGTGAAATGGGGATCCCGCGGGATTCATGTAAACGCAATCGCACCTGGATTCTTTCCAACAAAAATGTCAAAAGGAATTCTGTCACATGCAGGGGAAGCCATTTTAAACGGCACACCATTAAATCGATTCGGTACCGAGGATGACCTTAAAGGAGCGGCACTTTTCCTGGCGGCTAGTGCATCTGATTTTGTCACTGGTTCAGTTCTCGTCGTGGACGGTGGATCTTCAGCGATGTAACCGAGTGCGAAGTATTACATGTTTTGGTTAAGAAAGGATGGATGTAATGGATTTCTCCTATTCTCCAAAAGTACAAGAATATCAAAATAGAATATCCCGTTTTATGGAAGAATGCGTGTACCCGAATGAATCTCTCTATGAAGATCAGCTCAATCAGCAAGAAACCCGCTGGAGTCGGGTTCCCGCCATCATGGAAGAATTAAAAGCCGAAGCGAAGAAACAGGGATTATGGAACTTATTTCTTCCTCAAAGCGAATATGGTGCCGGTCTCAATAATGTAGAGTACGCCCCACTATGTGAAATTATGGGGAGATCCCTGATAGGGCCGGAAGTGTTTAATTGTAATGCTCCTGATACAGGGAATATGGAAGTGTTGGAACGTTATGGGACGCCCACTCAAAAGCAAAAATATCTTATCCCACTTCTAAATGGTGATATCCGTTCATGTTTCTCTATGACCGAGCCTGATGTCGCTTCTTCCGATGCAACGAATATTAAGGCGAGTATCATTCGGGATGGAGATGAATACGTCATTAACGCGAGGAAATGGTGGTCATCAGGCGCCGGGGATCCTCGATGCACTTTTTCCATTTTGATGGGGAAAACCGATCCAGAAGCGAACCGTCATGAACAGCAATCAATGATTATCATCCCAATGAATACTCCAGGTGTGAAAATAGAGCGTATGCTTCCTGTATTCGGCTACGACCATGCTCCCCATGGGCACGGAGAAATCAGCTTTACCAATGTAAGAGTACCCTTGGAAAATATGATTTGGGCAGAAGGTAAAGGATTCGCCATTGCACAGGGACGTTTAGGTCCAGGTCGAATTCATCATTGTATGCGTTTAATTGGTGCAGCGGAAAGAGCCCTCGAAGAAATCTGTAAGCGCGTTCAAAACAGGGTGGCGTTTGGAAAGGCACTGGCCGGCCAAGGCGTCGTAAGAGAATGGATTGCGACCTCAAGAATTGAAATCGAGCAAGCCCGTCTTCTTACGATGAAAGCAGCCTACATGATGGATACCGTCGGCAATAAAGCAGCTAAACAGGAAATTGCCATGATTAAAGTGGTGGCTCCTTCCATGGCTTTACGTGTGATTGACCGGGCCATTCAAGCGTTCGGGGCAGCAGGTGTATCGGATGACTACACGTTGGCAGCTCAATGGGCAAATGCCCGTACACTGCGGCTTGCTGATGGACCAGATGAAGTACACCGTGCGCAATTGGCAAAATTGGAATTGAGAAAACACGAAAAAGCTTCTCCTGTAGAGAGCTAGGAAGAGAGTTGGATGATGAAGAGATTACAAGGAAAAGTTTCTGTTATTACAGGAGGAGGCGGAGGAATTGGGCGCGCTACAGCCCTAAGGTTCTCAAAAGAAGGTGCTGCTGTGGTCGTAGCAGATCTGGATGATGCAAGTGGTGAAGAGACGGTTAGACTCATTCACGAAAAAAAAGGAAGTGCATTATTTGTCAAAACGAATGTGCGGGAAAGTGAAAGTATTCAATCCCTCGTACATACAACGGTAGAACATTTCGGAGGTTTCGGGATCCTTATCAATAATGCAGGAATCGGACAGTCGGAAGTCAGGAGCATTGATTTGGAAGAGAACGAATGGGATGCCGTATTGGATACAAACTTAAAGAGCATTTTTCTGGGAATGAAGTATGCCGTACCTGAATTGATGAAAAAAGACGGTGTAATTGTGAATGTATCGAGCCTTCTCGGTTTAAGGGGTCGTAAATACGTGTCAGCTTACAATGCGGCAAAAGGTGGTGTCATACTGCTGACACAAAATGCAGCCCTGGAATATGGAAAGGATAATATTCGGGTGAATGCAGTAGCGCCAGGGGTCATTGATACGAACATCATCAATGGTTGGAAGAAGGATGAAAGGAAATGGTCGGCGATCTCTCAATCAAATGCACTAAGACGTATTGGAAATCCAGAAGAAGTTGCCTCAGCGATTCTGTTTTTAGCTTCCGATGAGGCGTCCTTTATAACCGGTGCCACATTATCTGTTGATGGTGGAGGATTAATCTTTTAAGGTACATGGCTAATTGGTGCATTAGTGATCTGAAATGGAAGGAATGATTTTGTGACAACTAAATCTTGGCTCAGTCATTACCCTGAAACATTTGAAACTGAAATTCCTGCGGTTGATTTTTCCATACCAGAAATGCTTCGACATACCGTTTCATCATATCCGACGCATCCATGTATCAGCTTTTATCAAAAACGGATTACGTATGGTGAACTTCAAGGTGCTGTCACCATGCTTGCTTCATCCTTTCAACATATTGGAGTGAAGAAAGGAGACAGGGTGGCGATCATGCTCCCGAATTGTCCCCAATATGTGATCTCTTATTATGGAATCCTTACCTCGGGGGGGATTGTCACACAGGTGAATCCGATGTCAGTTGAAAGGGAATTAATCCATCTGCTTAATGATTCGGGAGCTGAGACAATCGTCGTATTGGACCGTTTTTATCCTATGGTCCATTCCATTCAAAAGGAGACAAAAGTCAAGAGGATTATTGCAGTAAGCTTTCAGGGAGAACACAAACTTGTCCCACCAGACTATGACTTTGATGAATTTTTGATGGCAGGGGATGGTGAAGTAACCCAAGTGTCGATCAATCCTGAAGAAGATGTGGCAGTGCTTCAATATACGGGTGGAACTACCGGGGCATCCAAAGGAGTCATGCTCACTCATAAAAACATTCTTTCAAATGTCATTCAAAGTCAACTTTTCTTTAAAGGCAGCATCGAAACTGGGAAAGAAAGAAGCCTGAGTGTGATTCCGTTCTTTCATGTATTTGGGATGAATTCCTGTATGAACTTTGCAGTCTATTCCGCAAATGAAATGATCTTACTCCCCAGGTTCGAATTGACCGAAGTATTAACCACGATTAAGAACGAGCAGCCCACCCTGTTTCCAGGTGTTCCGACTATGTACGTGGCGATCTCCAATCATCCGCAGGCAGAAGAGTATGGCATTGATTCAATAAAGGTTTGTAATAGCGGAAGCGCCCCAATGCCGGTAGAGTTATTGAATCAATTTGAAAAGAAAACAGGAGCGAAAATATTAGAGGGATACGGTTTATCAGAGGCTTCACCAACGACTCATTGCAACCCTGCTTTTGCAGAAAGAAAGCCCGGAACCGTTGGAATTGGACTTCCATCCACAGAATATAAGGTAGTAGATTTAGCAACCGGCACTATGGAGGTCCCTTTAGGAGATGTGGGGGAACTCATCATTAAAGGCCCTCAAGTCATGAAAGGCTACTGGAATTTACCTGAAGAGACTGCACACGCCCTTCGAGATGGTTGGCTTTACACGGGAGACATCGCCCGAATGGATGAAGAAGGTTATGTATCGATTGTGGACCGAAAGAAAGATCTGATCATTGCATCAGGGTACAATGTGTATCCCCGGGAAGTCGAGGAAATCATTTACGAGCATCCAAGCGTACAGGAAGCTGTCGTAATCGGGGTCCCGGACTCATATAGAGGCGAAACCGTTAAGGCAGTGATTGTCTTAAAGTCAGGGGAACAGGCAACTGAAAAAGAATTGGTTCATTTCTGTGAGGAGAACATGTCATCATTCAAAGTTCCAAAAATCATTGAGTTTCGTAAGGAGCTTCCAAAGACGAGTGTTGGGAAAATATTACGAAGAGCACTGCGTGAAAACGTGAGGTAATATGATATAATTCAGGTGATATTTGCAGATTGAGAGGATTTCAGATGAAAGAAAAACTTACACAACATGCTGTACGCTTATTTGATGAAAAAGGATTTACCGTTACTTCCATCCAGGACATCGTAGAATCCATTGGTGTAACAAAAGGAACATTCTATTACTATTTTTCCAGTAAGGAAGAGCTGTTAAGGGAAATTCATATGCGCTATATTGATGGCTTATTATCTAAACAGGAAAGAGTACTAGGGGATGATCGGAAGAGCTACATGGAAAAACTCTATGAGATTGTCCATCTTTCCATTCTGGACATTAAAGAGCAAGGGGCCAGTGCCAAAGTATTCTTTAGAGAAATGAGGCACTTGAGCAAGGAAAGTCTGGATGCAATTGAGCCCAAGCGGGATATGTATCGCTATAATATAGAAACTCTCCTGAAAGAAGGTAGGAAGAACGGGGACTTTCATGAAGACTTTGACGTGTCGATTGTAGCCTTTGGGATTCTCGGTATGATGAATTGGAGCTATCAATGGTATAAACCTGATGGTGCGAAATCCGATCGGGAAATTGCCCGGACTTTTGTCGATATGGTATTAAAAGGGATTGAGTCAGAGTAGATGGGAGATCATCTACAGGATTTCCCATTGCATTAACATACCGACCGGTTAGTATTTGTGGAAGGAGAGATCATGAAAATGGAAACCATCACGGTGACGAGTAGGTTTTGTGAAACGGATGCATTGGGTCATATCAACAATACTACTTATTTTGTTTATTTAGAAGAAGCAAGAATTAAATTCTTTCAATCACTCGGATTTGATATGGATGTAAAAGACTGGCGTTTTATTCTGGCTTCAACCAAATGTGACTTTGTATCACAAGGGTATTTTAATCAAGAGCTAAAGATCACCACCTATCTATCAAAAATTGGATCAAAGAGCTTTCAGTTAGAACATGATATCTTATGTGCGAACACCCATCAATTGATTGCGAAGGGGAATGCGGTGATCGTTTATTTTGATTTTCTTGAGCAGCAAAGCAAAATGATCCCTGAGTTGTTAAAGGCTAAGTTAGACACTCATTTGCGCTCGAAAAAAACTGAATATTCTTAATGAGGAGGGGTAAGATGTCTGAAAAAACAGGGTATGAAACGGTATCGGTGCGAGAAGGAGAAGAACTGAATACCACCAATCTAAAAAGCTTTTTGAATGAACATTTCCCTCATCTCCTTCATGAAGAGCTCTCTATTAAACAATTTTCTGCAGGACACTCAAACCTTACGTATCTACTAAAAATGGGCGAATGGGAAGGTGTACTGAGACGTCCTCCATTAGGACCCGTCGCCCCGAAGGCCCACGATATGAAAAGAGAATATAGGATTCTTTCGGAAATTCAACCATTATTCGGGGTTACACCGGAGCCGTATGTATTCTCTGATGATGAAAGAATCGTAGGCAGCCCATTTTTTATCATGGAGCGAAAAAGGGGTGAAGTAATTGATACTTCCCTTCCCTCTCACCTCCATGTGACACCAGATGTCTGCAGGAAAATATCTGATGAAATGGTTTCTAAACTGGTGGAACTTCATTCCATTGATCACGGAAAAACAACTCTTCATGAAATCAGCAAGCCCGAACATTTTATGGAAAGACAAGTATACGGGTGGATCGAACGTTACGAGCGTGCCAAAACAAGTGAGATCCGTGAAGTAGATCAACTGACAAACTGGTTGATAAAGAATGTTCCAGGTAATGCTGAATCGACAGTCATTCATTATGATTTTAAATTAAACAATGCCATGTTTTCTTCTGACCTGGAATCCATGGTGGGGTTATTTGATTGGGAGATGGCGACCGTTGGCGATCCCCTTGCAGATTTAGGTGTCGCTATGGGGTATTGGATACAGAATGATGATCCCGAGTTATTAAAATTCGGTCTTGGGAAGCCGCCAGTAACGATCACGGACGGTTTTTACAGCAGAAGACAGTTTATCGAAGAATATGCCAGGAAAAGCGGCAGGGACGTGAACAATATCCATTATTATTTATCTTTTGCATATTTTAAGCTCGCAGTGATTGTGCAACAAATCTATTACCGCTTTAATATGGGGCAAACGAGAGATTCACGATTTTCTCAATTTGACCGGTTTGCGGAATCGTTGATCACCCTGGGAAATCAAGCTGCATTTGGTCGCCAGGAATAAAGACAAGGAGATGAACGAAAACGATGAAATCCTCTTTACTATTAGAAACCACTGACCGGGTACTGACATTGACATTAAACAGACCGGATAGCTTGAATTCCTTTGATGAGAACATGCTTACGGGAATCGTTGAAGCACTAGAGCAGGCAGAACATAATCAGGAAATCAGAGCCATTGTTATTCGCGGTGCCGGTAGGGCCTTTTCTGCAGGCGGCGACGTGAAAACGATGGGGAGCGCCACATCAACCGAAGTCTATGAACACATCGGGATATTAAATAATTGCATTAAAGCAATAAAAGAAATAGATAAACCGGTCATCGCATCGGTACACGGCTTTGCAGCGGGTGCCGGGTTTAATTTAGCCCTGGCCTGTGATTTAATTATCGCTTCAGAGGATAGTCAATTTGCTTTAAGTTTCTCTAAAGTAGGTCTTATTTCCGATGGAGGAGGTTCCTGTTTTCTTCCACGCATCATCGGTCCACATTTAGCGAAAGAATTCTTCTTTTCAGGAGAACCTGTGGCTGCCGGAAGAATGTATAACTTAGGTGTGGTAAACCGTATTGTCCCCTCTGAAAGACTTGAAGAGGAAACAACTGATTGGGCTGGAGAGTTAGCCTTGGGGCCAAGTAAAGCCTATGGAATGATGAAGAAAATGATTGATCGTTCATTCAACACATCATTGGATGAAATACTTGAACAAGAACGAATCACACAAACCTTGATGATTTCAACTGAAGATCATGCTGAGGGAGTTTCAGCATTTAAAAACAAAAAAAGACCATCTTTTTCTGGAAAATAGGAGGGATTAGGATGAAAGCCATTCAGTTCAGAGAGTTTGGAAGCCCTAATGTATTAGAAAATGTGGATATAAATGTTCCGGTGCCTCGGGGAAGAGAAGTCCTTATTGAAGTTCATGCATCAGCAGTCAATTATGCTGATACAGCAAGACGGGAAGGGCAATATGTGGTAAAAACCACACTACCATATATCCCGGGTTCTGAAGTGGCGGGAATCGTCACTGAAGTGGGAGAAGGTGTGACGAGAGTGAAAAAGGGAGACCGGGTAGTAGCCATGATGGATTCCGGCGGTTATGCAGAATTTGCCCTTACAGATGAGCGTTCGGTGATCCCCCTTCCATATGGATTGGATTTCAAAGAAGCGGCCGCCATCCCTGTTCAAGGATTAAGTGCCTATCATATATTAAAAACCTTGGGAAGGCTGCAGCAGGGAGAAACCGTCCTCATTCATGCAGCGGCTGGTGGCGTCGGCCTGCTTGCCGTCCAATTGGCAAAACGTTTTGGAGCAGGTAAGATCATCGCTACGGCCAGTACAGAAGAAAAGTTACGTCTGGCTGAGGATATGGGAGCGAATGTGTTAGTCAACTACACTCAAGAGGGCTGGGAAGCAGAAGTTCTGGAAGCCACAAATGGAAAGGGTGTAAACCTGGCATTGGAAATGGCAGGCGGTGATGTTTTCTATAAGACGTTAAAATGTCTCGACTATTTCGGGAGAATGGTTATATACGGAGTAGCAAGCGGGGAACAGAGCAGATTCTATCCTTCTTCTTTGATGGCAAAGAATCAGTCTGTTATCGGGTTCTTCCTCCCTCCTCTCATGAGAGATGCTGAACTGACCCAGAAAACCCTTCATGAAATCTTTCATTATGTCGCGTCCGGAGAATTGAAAGTAACGGTTGGTCATGTGTTTCCTTTAGAAGAAGCAGCTACGGTTCATTCACTCATGCAGGCAAGAAAAACGGTAGGAAAGGTAATCCTGCAACCAAAATTTTAGGTATTACTAGTTGAATACAATCCACTTTATAGGGGGGAACGGGATGAACTTACGGTTATCAGATGAACAACGGATGATCCAAAAAACCATCCGTAAATTTGTTGAGAAAGAACTGATACCTTTAGAAAATGAAGTATTAAGAAATGAAAGGGAAGGAAAACCAAGTCTTTCCCAGGAAAAAAGAAAAGATTTGCAATTAAAAGCAAAGGAAGCAGGGTTCTGGGGGATCAATACACCAGAAGAATACGGCGGAGCGGATCTCGGGCAAATGATGATGGCCATTGTTTATATGGAAATCTCCAAAACCTTTGTCCCTTTCAGTTTCGGTGGTTACGCAGATAACATCCTATACTACGCAAATGAAGAACAGAAGAAGAACTATTTGATCCCCACGATAAACGGAGAGAAAAAGTCCTGTTTTGCCATGACGGAACCGGGAGCCGGATCCGATACTCAGAACATTCGGATGACCGCGGTGAAGGATGGAAATGAGTGGGTGTTGAATGGTGAAAAAACCTTTATTACAGGAGGAAATGAAGCAGACTTTGTCATGGTCATGGCGGTGACCGATACGGAAAAGCATCGACAAACTGGTCGGGACGGAGTAACCTGTTTTATTGTCGATCGAAGCATGGGGTGGACATCTGAATACATTCATACCATGGGGGAATGGGGACCGGCCAGTCTGTTTTTTGATGACGTGCGGGTGCCTGAAGAAAATATTCTCGGTGAAATCGATGGTGGTTACAACCTGGGGCTGGAGTGGATCGGGTTCGCTCGCTGGATTGTGGGTGCACAAGCGGTAGGAGCAGCAGAACGCTTACTGCAAATGGCCATTGATTATTCAAAGGAAAGGGAGACATTTGGAAAGCCAATCGCGGATCGACAAGCGATTCAATGGCAGATCGCTGATTCTGCCGTGGAAATTGAAGCTGCCAGATGGCTTGTCTTGAATGCAGCATTCACGCTCGATCAAGGTGAAGATAATCGCCATGTTGCATCAATCGCCAAACTGTACGGATCGAACATGGGCAATCGGGTTGTGGATCGGGTCCTTCAAATTCACGGAGGGATGGGCTACACAAGAGAGCTTCCCATTGAACGCTGGTATCGTGAAGCACGATTGTGGAGAATTTATGATGGTACCGATGAAATCCAAAAAATGATCATTTCTCGGAATCTATTAAAAGGGCATGTGAAAGTGGGGCAATTTGTTTAAATCGATAGGGAGGTAATGTGAATGGGTGAAAGATTCAGAGGGAAAGTAGCTTTAGTAACAGGCGGGAGCAGGGGGATCGGTAAAGCGATTACCAAGCTTTTTGCTCTAGAAGGGGCAAGAGTTGCCATCCTTGACGTGAATGAAAAAGCACTTTTGGAAGTCAGTGAGGAATTAAGCGAATATGAACTATATACAAAAGTTGCGAATGTAGTAGAATCCCTGGAAGTAGAAGAGGCAATAAACGAAGTCTTTGAAACTTTCGGATCCGTTGATATTGTCGTCAACAATGCAGGAGTCATCAGAGATAACCTGCTGTTTAAAATGACTGATACAGATTGGCAAACGGTCATGGATGTGCATTTGAAAGGCTCATTTAACGTAGCGAAAGCAGCGCAAGGATATATGGTGAAGAACGGGTATGGCCGAATTATTAATATCTCTTCTACCTCTGCACTCGGTAACCGGGGACAGGCAAATTACGCTACGGCTAAAGCAGGTCTTCAAGGTTTAACGAAAACTTTGGCTATAGAGCTTGGTCCTCTGGGTATTACGACCAATGCTGTCGCCCCCGGATTTATCGAAACGGAAATGACTAGAGAAACGGCAAAACGGATCGGAATAACCTTTGAACAACTGGTAGAAGCGAGTCTTCAAGGCATTCCGGTAGGAAGAAGCGGGCAACCGGAAGATATAGCGAATGCAGTGGCATTTTTTGCGGATGAAAGATCGTCATTCGTTAATGGCCAAATCCTCTACGTAGCTGGAGGGCCTAAAGCCTGATGGGAGAAAGAGGTGAAGGATATGTTTCAATCTTATATCGGTAAACGCTCAACTTCCATAGAAAATCGTGTGGAAAAAGGAGCGGTTCATAAGTTTGCCGAAGCCATCGGTGATGCACATCCCATATATGTGGATGAAGAAGCAGGAAAAAGGTCCAGATACAGGGGGAATATTGCTCCCCCTACTTTTCCACGAGTGTTCGACTATGGAACGATTGAAGGTTTTCATTTACCTAACGTCGGATTAATTCATGGGGAACAATCTTTTCATTATGAAAGACCACTGAAGGTTGGGGAATGTATTCAGTGTTATACGAAGATAAAAGATTACTATGAGCGGAAAGGATCGGGTGGACCACTTGGTTTTCTTGTAATCGAAGACATCGGTGAAGACTCAGGAGGAAATAGGATTTTCACCTCCGAGGCGATCGTCATTATCACTGAAGCGGTCAGAGAGAGGTTGGGAAAATGACTAAACTATCGGCCCTTAATATAAGTGAAACCCTTCCCCTAGTTGAATTATCTCCAGTCTCGAGAATGGACTTAATCAAATATGCAGGAGCATCGGGGGATTATAACCCCATTCATACGATCGATGAGGAAGCCCAAAAACTGGGTCTTCCAGGAATCATTGCCCATGGCATGTGGTCAATGGGTAATGTCTCCAAGCTTTTTAGTGATCATTATGAAGAAGGATTTATCAAAGAGTATACCGTCCGCTTTAAAGGGATGGTTTTTTTGGACGATGTCATTACATTGATTGCAGAAGTATCAGAAAAACAGGATGATCATTTGCATTTTAAAGTTTTTGCCGTCAATCAGGACCAGAAAAAAGTGATTGACGGTAAGTTGATATTTCAATTATTTTGATCATTCATGTAAAAATAGTGTCCTATAGCTTTCATAAAGCGAATAGAAATAAAGAGAATGAAGGATTTCCAAAAAAAATAAGTCAAAAGACTTAAATCCGATAGAAAAACTCGGGTTGACTTCCATGCAGAATGTGATATTATTTAGAATATTAAAATTAATAACTCTTATCCAGAGTGGTGGAGGGATCTGGCCCCGCGAAGCCCAGCAACCTACGTTATGTAAGGTGCTAATTCCAGCAAAATGTGAAGTCATTTTGGAAGATAAGGTATCCTTACCTGAACAACTTTCCAAAATGGGAGGTTGTTTTTTTCATTCATGATTTTTCTGGATAAGATGAAAATTGGGGGAATCATGTGACTAAAGAAAATAATCAAGAAGCACAGTACGATGTAGTAGTCGAGAAGATCACTTCGATGTTGAAGACGATGAGTTTCGGATCAATTACCATCGTGGTGCAGGACGGTAAAGTCATTCAATTGGAGAAAAATGAGAAAGTGCGAATTAAATAAGCTGACTAGACAAACTAGAGGCGTATAACACAGATAAAGGAAATCCCTATATCTTGTTAGCGCCTCTTTTTGTTTGGATGAGCGGGAAAGGGGTGTATCATGTTAACCTATCAAACTTGGAAAAAATCATCTGTCCAATTTGAAATTGATCCGGTCTATAAAGGAGCGGTAAACGTACTAGAGTGGACGTATGATCATTATGGTGAAAGTGTCGTATATGCATGCAGTTTTGGGATAGAAGGGATCGTATTAATCGACCTCCTAACCAAAGTTCAACCTGAAGCAACCATAGTATTTCTTGATACGGGTGTTCATTTCAAAGAAACCTACGAAACGATTGAAAAGGTGAAGGAGAAGTATCCTGGTATCACCATTCATATGAAAAAGCCTGAGTTGACGCTCCAAGAGCAAGCAGAAACACATGGTGATAAGTTGTGGGAGCGAAATCCGAACCAATGCTGTCAAATTCGAAAGCTCGACCCTTTAAAAGAAACTTTATCTAAAGGAAATGCCTGGATTTCAGGATTAAGAAGGGAGCAATCACCGACAAGAAGTCAGGTTGAATTCATCAATAAAGATGATAAATTTCAATCGGTTAAGATTTGCCCTTTGATTCACTGGACCTGGAAAGAGATTTGGAGGTATGTCCATAAACATAACCTATCATATAATCCACTTCATGATCAGGGGTATCCAAGTATCGGATGCTTTCACTGTACAACGAAAGCCATAGACATCAATGATCTCCGCTCCGGAAGATGGAATGGAAAAGGGAAAACCGAATGCGGTCTTCATTAAAAGAGGTGACATTCTTTGATTGAAGTATTCGCCCTGATCATAAGTTTGTTTTTCGCTATGAACATTGGTGCCAGTGGAGCGGCAGCATCGATGGGTGTTGCGTATGGTGCAGGAGCCATAAAGAACATCAGGGTTGCATTATGGATCTGCGCAGTCGGTGTCCTGAGCGGGGCGGTATTAGGTGGTGGAGAAGTAGTGAAAACCATAAGTTCAGGGATTATCCCTCAACATGTACTCTCCATCAAAATCGTGGTCATCATATTGTTATCCGCCACCATTTCCTTGTTTCTGGCAAATGTGATCGGAATCCCGCTGTCTACAAGTGAAGTAACGGTCGGAGCGGTTGTAGGAGTCGGAGTCGCATATCAGGTTCTTTATGTGAAGTCACTCTTAACGATCATGTCATTCTGGGTGATTGTCCCGGTCATTGCCTTCGGAGTGACATGGGTATTCGGAATATGTTTAGTAAAGCTTGAAAAGCGTGGTTTCCATTTGGAAAAAAGGTGGCTTGCATACCTTTTGATCATCGCGGGGTTCTTTGAAGCCTTTTCGGCAGGGATGAATAATGTAGCAAACGCTGTCGGTCCATTAGTGGGTGCGGGTTTAATATCTCCCTCGCGGGGGATTTGGCTGGGAGGTTTATTCGTTGCCCTCGGAGCTATCTTACTCGGGAAAAAAGTAGTGGAAACAAACGGTAAAAAAATTACACAATATTCAAAAGCCGAAGGAATTATCATTTCATCTACAGGAGCGATCCTTGTGATGGTGAGCTCACTGTATGGATTACCGATCCCGCTGACTCAGGTTACTTCGTCCTCTATCATAGGCCTCGGGATGGCGAAGAACGGAAAACATATGCTGCAAAAGAAAATTGTCAAAAAAATCGTCAAAATATGGGTGGTCTCTCCCTTGATTTCACTCAGTATTTCCTATTTTTTAGTAAAGCTCGTGATCGATAGCGATATGTATTCGATCGTGGTCCCAATAAGCGTCATTATCGCTACTGTGGGAGCATTGTCCCTCATGCGAGTGATCAATGAAGAAAGGCGATCCGTTCACGAAGACGGAGGAGGGATTTAATCTTAATTCCGATTAAAACAATATGTTAAGGAGGATAAATGATGAGTTTACAGCCCCACGGAGGAAAGCTTGTTCAATCATATTTACCAGAAGAACTTTATGAGGATATTCTCCATGAGATTCCTTTAGACGAAACTGCGTTAAGTGATTTGGAACTCATTGGAATAGGTGCTTACAGCCCAATAAGTGGATTCATGACCGAAGTAGATTATCAACAAGTGGTGGAAACATTACGATTGCGAAATGGCAATGTGTGGAGCATCCCGATTACCCTCCCCATTGCAAAAGAAAAAGCAGGAGACGTAAAGAAAGGCATAAAGAGCCGTCTTGTTTATAAGGGAGAAACCTATGGACTCATTGAAGTAGAGGATATTTATGAACCGGATAAACAGAAAGAAGCCCTTCTCGTATACGGAACGACCGACGCGGATCATCCAGGTGTCAAGAAATTATTCCAACGGGGAGATGTGTACGTAGGTGGGAAGATCAGTCTTATTAAACGTCTTTCGAAACCCTTCACCGAGTATACATTTGACCCAAGTGAAACCAGAAAGTTGTTTAAGGAAAAGGGATGGAAAACGATTGTCGGATTTCAAACGAGAAATCCTGTTCACAGGGCCCACGAGTATATTCAGAAAACGGCATTGGAAACCGTTGATGCACTCTTCTTAAATCCATTGGTTGGCGAAACAAAGGCGGATGATATCTCAGCCGGCATTAGAATGGAGAGTTATGAAGTTCTGTTACAGAACTATTACCCTAAAGATCGTGTGTTTTTAGGAGTATTCCCTGCTGCCATGAGGTACGCGGGTCCAAGGGAAGCCATCTTCCATGCATTGGTACGTAAAAATTATGGATGCACGCACTTTATCGTCGGAAGAGATCATGCTGGTGTTGGCGATTATTATGGTACCTATGATGCGCAGAAAATATTTGATCAGTTCAGTGAAGGTGAGATAGGGATTACCCCTCTCCGCTTCGAGCATAGTTTTTACTGTGAGAGATGCGAAGGGATGGCGACTACGAAAACATGTCCTCATGATAAGACCGATCACGTCATTTTATCAGGGACAAAAGTGAGAGGGATGCTCCGCAACGGGGAAGTTCCCCCTTCAACGTTCAGTCGCCCTGAAGTGATCGAAGTGTTAATTAGAGGTTTAAAACAAGAAGCTGGACAAACGACTTAAGGAGGGTACGGGGTTGAATGAAAAAACAGAAAACATCGTATGGCATGAAACCGCAGTAACGAAACAGGAGAGACGAAAAAAAAATGGACATCAAAGCTTTATTTTATGGTTCACAGGTTTATCCGCTTCAGGGAAATCGAGTGTCGCCAATGCATTGTCTCACTCCCTTTTTCAACAAGGAAAACAAGTCTATGTTCTGGACGGAGATAATGTCCGTCATGGATTAAATCATGATTTGGGATTCAAGGAAGAAGATCGTAAGGAGAATATCCGGAGAATCGGTGAGGTGTCCAAACTTTTCATCGATAGCGGACAAATTGTACTGACGGCCTTTATTTCACCTTACAGGGAAGACCGTGCTCTCGTACGAAATTTAGTGGAGACTGATGAATTTATAGAAGTATATGTGCATTGTTCGTTAGAAGAATGTGAAAAACGTGATCCAAAAGGATTGTACAAAAAAGCCCGTAAAGAGGAAATCACACATTTCACAGGAATCAGTGCTCCTTATGAGGAACCTGAAAAACCGGAAGTGGTGCTGGATACAGAAAAACATTCAATTGAAGAATGCGTGGAGTACTTACTAACTGTATTGAACCAAAAACAGCTTATATAGGGGGAGAAAAGCATGGCATATTCAAAATCATGGGAGTCAAATGAAAAATTGAATAAAACGGAACAATGGAAACTGGAGAAAGACGGGTTGTCTATATTTGATGATATTCCGTACTATGCGGAAAACGGATTCTCTTCGATTCCGAAAGAAGAGTGGGATAAGTTTAAATGGGCAGGATTGTATTTACAAAGACCAAAGGAAGACGGCTATTTCATGATGAGAGTGAACGTTCCGTCGGGCATCCTGACCTATGAACAGGCACGGGAACTTGCTGCCGTTTGTAAAGAGTATGGAAGAGACGTCTATGATATCACCACCCGCCAGGCGATCCAATTTCACTGGTTGAAGATTGAACAGATTCCCGACATCTTTAATCGTCTGGAAAAGGTCGGATTGTCTTCTGCCGGTGCATGTGGTGATATCACACGTAATATCGTGGGGAATCCCCTGGCAGGAATCGATCCTGATGAACTTTTCGATACACGGGGCATTGTGAAAGACGTATATGATTTCTTCCAGCACAACGAAGATTTTTCAAATTTACCTCGAAAATATAAAGTAGCAATCTCCGCAAATATCAAGAACGCGTCGAATGCTGAAATCAATTGTGTTTCCTTTGTTCCGGCAAAAAAGCTGATAGATGGTAAAGAAGAAGTCGGCTTCCATCTGAAGATTGGTGGAGGATTGGCCGCAAGACCATTCCTCGCCCAGGAGTTGGATGTATTCATCCTTCCTCACCAAGTGAAGGAAGTTGCGATAGCCGTCACCACGATTTTTCGTGACTTCGGTTATCGGGAAAAAAGACATTTGGCCCGGTTGAAATTTTTAATGGCAGATTGGGGTCCAGAGAAATTCAAGGAAACGCTAATACAGTATGTTGAGCTTTTACCTGCGGGAGTGGATGCCGTGGAAGGTTGGAATGCGGGGTATTTCTACGGAGTACATCCACAGAAACAGAAGGGACTCAATTATGTGGGGCTGAATGTACCGGTTGGGCGCTTAAATTCTGATGAAGTATATGAGCTTGCGAAGATTTCCAAAAAATACGGTAATGGAGAACTGAGAAACTGTAACTCTCAAAATCTCATCATTCCAAATATACCAGATGAACACGTTGATGCTTTGCTCTCTGAGAAAATATTTGATCGTATTTCAACAAGTCCCCTATCCTTCATCGGGTATTCTGTTTCATGCACAGGGATCGAATATTGTAATCTAGCTTTAGTGGAAACGAAGGAACGGATGAGACAAATCGCCAATCAATTGGATCAGGAACTTTCATTGGACGTCCCGGTAAGGATCCACATGGTGGGATGCCCGAATTCATGCGGTCAACGACAAATCGCAGATATCGGGCTTCAAGGAATTAAAATGAGAACGAAAGATAAGAAGATGATCGAAGCATTTGAAATATACGTCGGAGGAACTCTTCAGGACGGTGGAAAACTGAATGAAAAATTAAAAGGGAAAGTGGAGGCCGGCAATCTAACAGGGGTGGTCAAGCAATTGCTCCTTCATTTTAAACAAACAAAAGAACCGGGAGAAGCCTTTTTTGACTATATCAACCGGGTTGGTACCGCTCCCCTTCAAGAATCGTTAGATCAATTACTTCAGGAAGCTTAAGGAGGCACAGGGGATGAATTTGTATCGATTTGAAGTCACTACTCGCGTTTTTGTCACGATTGTCGTAGTTGCGGCTCAATCAGATGAGTTGGCCTTTGATCTAGTAGAAATAGAACTTGAGAAGTATTTTTTAAAAAAACCTGATGTGGTAGACATCTCTCTTTACGAGAAACGTAAAATCCGGGGAAATGGTGCAGGGTTTGTTCTGCATGAACAGGAAACAATCATCAAATCTTAAGGAGGAATAATGGATGGGGAAAGTTTACCTGGTGGGAGCGGGTCCTGGAGATCCTGAATTAATCACATTAAAAGCATTGAAATCAATACAAAAAGCAGACGTTATATTATATGACCGTCTGGTGAATAAAGAGCTTCTCACCTATGCGAAAAAAGGAGCCGATTTGATATACTGCGGGAAACTGCCAAACTATCATACGATGAAACAAGAAACAATCAATCATTTTCTCGTGCGTTATGCTGCAAGCGGCAAGGTAGTGGTGAGATTAAAAGGAGGGGACCCCTTCGTATTTGGAAGGGGAGGAGAAGAAGCAGAAGCACTTGCCAAGAAAGGAATCCCCTTTGAAATCGTCCCCGGTATCACTTCAGGTATAGCAGCGGCTGCCTATGCAGGGATTCCCGTTACACACCGGGAAGCCAGCTCAAGTGTCGCCTTTGTTACCGGGCATAAACAAAATAATCAACAAGAAGATGAAAAATGGGAGAGTCTGGCCAAAGGAATCGATACCCTGGCTATATATATGGGAGTAGGGAATCTCCCTTATATTAAGGAAAAGCTCATTCAATATGGGAAGTGCAAGGATACTCCTGTAGCACTTGTCCACTGGGGAACAACAGAAGTGCAAAGAACCGTGACAGGTACGCTGGAAACGATAAGCGAAATTGTGAAAGAAGAAAAGATTGAGAATCCAAGCATGATCATCGTCGGGGAAGTGGTCCGTTTCCGGGAGAAGATTCAATGGTTTGAAGAAACCTTTGAAAAGAAATCGATCATGAGCGAGGCGCTTTAAATGAAACGCGCGATCTTATACGTGTGCCATGGAAGTCGTATTAGGAAAGCCCGTGAAGAAGCCATAGATTTTATTAAAAGGTGCCAGAACCAAGTGGAAGTGGAAATCCAGGAAATAAGCTTTCTTGAACTTGCATCACCTTCCATCGAAGAAGGGTTTAAAGCATGCGTGGAGAAAGGAGCTTCACACGTTTCCGTCGTTCCCCTTCTCCTTTTGACTGCGGTTCATGCAAAAAAAGACATTCCAGATGAAATTCAAACCTGTCAAGAAGCCTATCCCTGGATTACGGTAACGTATGGAAAGCCCATTGGGGTTCACGATAAAATGGCTGAAAGTGTTATAAAGAAAATACGCGATGCTGCTTCAATTGACTCTTCGACCGTTGCCGTATTGATCGGGAGAGGAAGTTCAGACCCCGATGTTACAAAGGATTTAGGAGCCCTTGCTGAACTTGTGCAAGCCAAGACCAAGTTAGCAGATGTAAGGACCTGTTACTTAACAGCAGCCTCACCAAGCTTTTTGGACACATTGGCATCTGTAAAGAATACAGATGGAAACGTCATTTTCATTCCCTACTTGCTGTTTACCGGTTTACTCATGAAAGGAATTGAAAGGGAGATCAGCCAAACGGAAAATGCGCATATCATTCTGGGTGATTATTTAGGGTATGACCCCCTTGTGGAAGATGCATTCCTGGACCGTGTGAATGAAACCCTCTGCGTGAAAGGAGAATTACATGCTGCCTGTCATGATTGATGTGAACGGAAAACAAGTAACGATTGTAGGCGGAGGGAAAGTGGCATATCGGAAGCTCTCTGTATTTCTAGAGCAAGGAGCGATGATAACAGTCATCAGTCCTTACGCTGTTGATGGAATTCAAGCATTACATGAAGAAAATAGAATCATATGGGTCAAAAGAGAAGTAGAACGAGAAGATTTACAAGATGCTTTTATCGTCATCGCTGCCACGAATGAAAGATGGGTTAATGAACGGGTGAAAATGCACTCTGAGGAAAATCAACTTATATGCGTGGTGGATGACGGTGATTGCGGCAATATGCAAATGGTCTCCTTTAGACAAAAAGGAAATTTAACGATTGCCGTTTCAACCGGCGGAGCAAGTCCATTGTTAGCTAAAAGGCTTACCAAACAATTCTTCCAACCGATTGATGATTCCTATATAGAAAAGCTTGCTTTCATGGCCACAAAAAGAAAAGAAATCAAGGCATCAGAATTATCTGAAGGGGAAAAAAGGAAGCTGTTAAAGGAACTTTCTGAACGGGTGTAAAGTGGATGAAACTTTATGCCCGATTACTCATTATACGAACATTATAAAAAAAAGTGTGTAAATTGTTAAGAAATGAACCTTTACAAACTGCTGAGTTCCCGTTATACTATCCAATATCAAATCAATATTCGTTTTCACTCATATAATAGCGGGGATATGGCTCGCGAGTTTCTACCGGATTACCGTAAATGATTCGACTATGAGTGAGCAATGGATTGTCCGTCAATATGGACGCTCTTTGCCTAACCCAAAGGTCATTGTCTCACTCTAGCCAGAGGACAATAGCCTTTGGGTTTTTTTGTTCACTTCCAGGTTCTATTACAGTAAAGGAGCGTTTTGATTATGAATTTATTAAAGAACAAAATTGAAGATGAAGGTGTCGTCCTTTCAGATACTGTATTAAAGGTAGATTCGTTCCTGAATCATCAAGTGGACCCGGCATTGATGATGGAAATCGGAAAAGAATTTGCATGTCGTTTCAAAGATCTGGGGATTACAAAGGTGTTAACCATTGAGTCGTCCGGAATTGCTCCTGGCGTGATGGCTGCTCTTCAAATGAATGTTCCACTTGTATTTGCACGTAAGCGTAAATCGTTAACCCTTTCAGAAGGGATTCTTACATCAACGGTTTACTCCTACACGAAACAGGAAGAAAACACAATTTCAATCTCCAGTAAATACATTGGAGAAAATGACCGTGTCCTATTGGTGGACGATTTCTTAGCAAATGGACAAGCAGCCCTGGGATTAATCGATTTAGTTAAGCAAGCTGGTGCCCAAGTTGCCGGAATCGGGATTGTTATTGAAAAGTCCTTCCAAACCGGAGGCAAGCTCGTTCGTGAAACAGGATACAGAGTTGAATCATTAGCGGAAATCCAATCCCTTGTAAATGGAAAAGTGACATTCAAGGAAGAGGAGGCAAGGGTATAATGAAAAATCAGCCTATTAAACTCGCGTCACTCGGTATTCAGCACGTTCTTGCTATGTATGCGGGAGCGGTCATCGTCCCACTGATCGTAGGAGGAGCATTGGGATTAACGGGAGAACAGCTTACTTATCTTGTATCCATTGATATCTTTATGTGCGGGATTGCCACCTTATTGCAAGTATGGAAGAATCGCTTCTTTGGGATAGGACTTCCGGTAGTACTCGGATGTACGTTTACGGCAGTTGGGCCAATGATTGCGATTGGTGGGCAGTATGGAATTTCGGCGATCTACGGTTCGATACTCGTTTCAGGTTTATTCGTTGTTGTAATCAGTAAGTACTTTGGGAAGCTGGTTCGTTTCTTCCCTCCTGTAGTCACTGGTTCTGTAGTAACAATCATAGGGATTACCTTGATACCAGTAGCCATGAACAATATGGCAGGGGGACAAGGGAGTGCTGATTTCGGTTCATTGGAAAATTTGTCTCTTGCGTTTGGAACATTGTTCTTTATTTTGATCCTTTATAAATTCTTTACCGGTTTTGTTCGCTCTGTCTCCATTTTACTTGGATTGATGGCAGGAACAGCCGTCGCATTTGTTTTGGGAAAAGTAGACTTTAGTGCGGTTGGGGATGCCTCCTGGTTTCATATGGCAAAACCCCTTTACTTTGGAATGCCGACGTTTGAAATAACGGCGATCCTAACCATGATATTAGTAGCAATGGTGAGTTTGGTGGAATCTACAGGAGTTTATTTTGCTCTCGCTGATATCAGCGATAAAGAGGTTTCAGAAGAGGATTTATCAAGGGGTTACCGTGCAGAAGGGCTGGCAATCGTACTAGGTGGATTGTTCAACGCATTCCCCTACACTGCTTATTCACAAAACGTAGGCTTGGTCCAGCTTTCAGGCGTCAAACGCAACAGTGTGATTTATGCAACAGGAGCATTTCTCGTGATACTTGGATTGGTACCTAAGATTGGTGCATTAACGACAGTGATTCCTGCTTCAGTATTGGGCGGGGCGATGGTGGCCATGTTCGGGATGGTCGTAGCTTATGGGATCAAGATGCTTAGCCATGTGAATTTTGCATCTCAGGAAAATCTATTGATCATTGCCTGTTCAGTTGGAATGGGATTAGGAGTAACTGCTGTTCCGGAATTATTTGCCCAAATGCCATCCAGCATCCGAATCTTGACGGATAACGGGATTGTTGCTGGAAGTATAACAGCCATTGGTTTGAATATGTTTTTTAACGTTTTTTCTAAACGCAAGCTCAATGTTGTGTTGAATGAACAGAAAGCGTCATAATCATCGAAATAGAAAAGAACGTCACCTTTTCACGATTGGAAGGTGACGTTTTTCTTTATGAGTAAATTTCAGAATTATCAGATTACAAAGAAGGGTATACGTACAATCATCTCGAACATAATTGATTAGGGAATGTTTCAATATGGGGATATACCTTAAATTAAAGGGGGAGAAGTATGTACGCAACAACAGGATCCATTTTTGATCAATCGGTAGAAAAATTTCGGAACAAGGAGGCGATTGTAGAGGAGAAAACAGGTACCCGGTTAACTTTTGCACAGTGGCAGGATGAAGTTCATCGTGCTGCCAATGCGTTGCTAAAGGCAGGTGTGAAAAAAGGAGATCGGGTTTCGACGTATCTATTTAATACGCTGGAGTTAGCAACTGTGTACTTTGCGTGTGGAAAGATCGGTGCGGTGATTAACCCAATTAACTTCCGGTTGAAGGCTCAAGAAATACACTACATTTTAGAAGATGCCAAACCAAAGGTCATGATATTTGAAGAAGCCCTCACCCTTCCGATCCAGCAGATTTCGCAAGACTTTCCACAGACCCTCTTTTGGTATGTTGGAGAAGATGCACCTGCCTTTTCTCAAAGCTATAAAGACGTTGTGAATCCATGTTCGAATGACTTAATAGACATCCCTGTAGAAGAAACAGACGCATATGCGATTATGTACACGAGCGGGACTACCGGGAGGCCAAAGGGTGTGCTGCACAGACATAGGGATATGGCTGAGCAAAGCTTGATTTGTACGTCTGTTATGGGGTTGACACCAAATGACATCGGACTTGTTACAGCACCTATGTTTCATTGTGCCGAGCTTCATTGCTGCTTCCTTCCGCGGGTTCAAGCTGGAGCGAAGAATATTATCGTTCATCAGTTTCAACCTCAAACCGTATTGGAAGTGATTGAACGGGAAAAGGTCACTTCCTTTTTCGCTGCTCCAACGATGTGGAACATGCTTCTGCAACATGGGGTGGATGATTATGATACTTCTTCTTTACGGATCGGTCTTTATGGGGCAGCCCCAATGGCCCCGGTACTCGTGAGGGCTCTCCATGAGAAAATGAAGATTGACCTGATACAAGCCTATGGTCAGACTGAGATGGGTCCGGCGGTTACCTTCCTCCTCCAGGATGAGCAGCTAACCAAGACAGGCTCGGCAGGAAGGGCTGCCTATAATCATGAAATACGGGTAGTCAAACCGAATGAAAATGGTCCTTCTGAGCCGGATGATCTTTGCAAGCCTGGGGAAATCGGGGAAATCATTGTTCGCGGTTCCTGTACCATGCTTGAATATTTCAATCGCAGGGAAGCGACGGAAAGAGCATTGTATAAAGGCTGGTACCATTCCAGTGATCTGGGTTATATGGATGAAGAAGGGTATCTATACGTCGCTGATCGGGTGGATGATATGGTGATATCGGGTGGAGAAAATGTGTATCCCCGTGAGGTCGAAGATGCCCTGCATGCCCATGAAGATGTTGTAGATGTTGCCGTCCTCGGCCAGCCTAATGAAAAATGGGGAGAACAGGTGATTGCGGTTGTTGTGTCCAAAAATCCTTCATTGTCTTCGCAAGATCTCGATCTCTTTTTGAAAACTGGGGATTTGTTGGCGGATTATAAGCGGCCCCGTGAATATATATTCGTAGAAGAACTTCCTCGTAATGCAAGTGGTAAGATTCAAAAGTTTTTACTTAGAGATAATATTGTTCGGAAAGAAAATACACGATAAAATGAAGGTCCTTTAACGGGACCTTCTTTCCATTTTCTGATGATGTTGATTGGGCACTGAGTATAGGACAGTCCGATCACCCATATATTTGATATGAGGATATGGGGGAGGGTGATAGAGTGCCGTTAATAAAGCATAACGAAGAGGAAGTTAAACTTCTTGCCAGGTTAATGAGAGCAGAAGCTGAGGGTGAAGGAAATCAAGGGATGATGATGGTCGGGAATGTAGGGGTAAATCGGGTATTAGGTGATTGTTTGGATTTTAAGAATATCCGAAGCATTAAGCAAATGGTCTACCAAAGCCCTGGGGGATTCGAAGCAACGCAAAAAGGATACTTTTATCAAAGGGCAAGAAGTAATGAACTCGACATGGCCAGAAAAGTAATAAATGGCCGAAGAATACATCCTGCAAGTTTTAGCATGTGGTTTTTCAAGCCATCTGGAAATTGTCCAAGTAAATGGTATAATCAAGCAAACTCAGGCCGGTTTAAAAGTCATTGCTTTTATCAGCCTACCCGTACTGATTGTCCAACTGTTTTTCAATCCGGTTTGCAAGGGTAGGAAGAATACATTTATATTGTATTTAAAATATCGGACAAAAAAACATTTGAATTTTTCAAGTGTTTTTTGTTTTTTTTTGCTCTGTTCACATCCTTTTCTTTAAAGTGGGAGATGGGGAATTCCCATTAATGTTCAAATATGCTAGTTTGGAATTCTTTTCAATAATACATAAAGGTCTGTAAAATTTATCTGAAAAAATGTTCGTAATTCGCGTCATGATACGAGATGTTTTGGAGATAGTAAGATTTGTAACGATAACTCTCAACATAAGGATGGTGTACTGAAATGAAAAAGTATTTAACCAAAAGATCTTACAAAGAAAAAAGCAGCCTGGCGGATAAAATCATTAAGGGGCTTGGTACTTTTGTGTTAGCTCTTATATTGCTCCTTTCCATGTCATCAGTCAGTAGTGCTGTTGGAAAAGATGCAAAAGGACCCGATGTTTACGTCATACAGGGAATGCTTAAGTCCATAGGGAGCTACGCAGGTAAAATTCATGGGAAGTATGATGGGACCACTGTTCAGGGAGTGAAGTATTTTCAGAAAAAACATGGTCTCCCAGTTACAGGTGCAGTGGATAATAAAACGTTCGAATCAATTACTTATACTTACTCAAAACTAAAGTTTCCATCACCATCAGGTGGTCAAAACGAAGGCCAAGGAGCAGGAGAAGGTCAAGGAACAGGTGAAGGCCAAGGAGCGGGTGAAGGTCAAGGAACGGGTGAAGGCCAAGGAGCAGGTGAAGGCCAGGGAACAGGTGAAGGCCAGGGAACAGGTGAAGGCCAAGGAGCGGGTGAAGGTCAAGGAACAGGTGAAGGCCAAGGAGCAGGTGAAGGTCAAGGAACGGGTGATGGCCAAGGAGCAGGTGAAGGTCAAGGAACAGGTGATGGCCAAGAAAAAGAAGAAGACCTGGGAGAAGAACAAAAACCTGAAAAAGAAGGTCCTGTAAAATTTGAAGAACCAAGTAAAGAACCAGCAAAAGAACCAGCGAAAGAACCAGTAAAAGAACCAGTAAAAGAACCAGTAAAAGAACCATCAAAAGAACCAGCGAAGGAACCAAAACAATATAAAGGATCACAAGAAAGTAACTAGGATTAATCAAACAAGTAATCATTCAATGGTATTCCATAAAATGGAGTCTGATATTTTATATCGGACTCCATTTTTAGGTTGTGAATCTTTTTAAGAAAACAGTTCGCATCGATTGCATTCTTTTCACCCTTAAATATCAGAATTATAAAATTTCTCATTGATTATGAAGTATATAATACAATATACTATAAAAAAAGAAGGATTTCCTTCAATGAATAGAAAGGAGAAATCATGGTTCGAAAATCAATTGCACGAATCATTAAAGAAAACTATTCTTCCTTATCTGCCGGACAAAAAAAAGTGGCTGAGTTGATTCTTCAACATCAAGGTGAAGCAGCGATCCTCACGGCTTTTCAGATGGGGAGGAAAGTTGGTGTAAGTGAAACAACTGTGATTCGACTAGGATATGCATTAGGCTTTAAAGGATATTCTGAAATGCAGGAAGTGGTGAGAAGGGATTGGTTAGAGAAGAAGCAGGTTAATGAAAATGAATCATTTCCTTCATCCTCAACAGAAGGTGATGCGGAGAGTGTATTCAGTAAGGTCATTGAGAAAGAAAAATCCGTACTGGAACAGCTAATGAATCAACTAGACGTGAAAGAAATATGGAAAACCATTGATCGCTTAATAAAATCAGAGCGAGTTTATATCGGTGGATTTGGAAGTTCTTATGGAGCGGCTTATTGGATGTATTATACGTTAAAACAGTACAGGGCAAACGTATTCCTCTCTGGTTCGACAGGATTTTCCCCTGAAGATATTTGTGATTTGGATCAACGTTCCACTGTGGTTATGTTTTCGTTTCCCCGGTTCCGCACTGAATCCATTGAGCTTGTGGAGAAGGCAAAAGAACGAGGCTCTTATGTCATTGCAATCACCAATAGACAATTATCTCCCCTCGGGCAGATTTCTGACCTTACACTCACAACCGAAGAAGGGATGAATTCAGGACATCATTCGATTGCATCTGTCGTCAGTTTAGTTGAAATCATTTTAATAGGCATTCAACATCGAGATCAAGACAACATAAGCATTCGGCAAAGAAAGCTAGAGCAATTATATACAAATCAGGGGTTATTTATTGAATAGAACAGAGGGGTGGAGAATTTATGAATGGGGTATCACAAACGAATGAAAAGATAGAAGCGAAAGCATTTACCACCAGTGACATATGGAAATTCCTGATTCCATCATTGATTGGAATACTATTATTTATTGTACCGATTACAACGGAAGACGGCATTACGATTCCAGTCGCTTTTTTAGCTGGACAAATTAATGTGTATTTAGGTGAGTTTATCCCTGTAATGACTGTGCTCATTATGGCGTTCTCTGTCATAGGGTCACTCATAGGGATAACGATCAAACCAGCTTTTATTACAAAGAGTCATTATTTGATGAGCACTCTTTTAATCATTAGTCCGTTTTGGCTCGCTGCACGTGTCCTTGGCACGGTGTTTGCCGTGATGACGATTTATCAATTAGGACCTGGGATGGTTTTCTCAGAAAACACAGGTGGACTCTTAATCTATGATCTGATTCCTATTTTATTTTCTACTTTTCTACTGGCAGGTTTACTGCTTCCGCTCCTTCTCAATTTTGGATTATTAGAGTTCTTTGGTGCCTTATTGCTGAAAGTGATGAGACCTGTCTTTACATTACCGGGCCGATCTTCACTCGACTGCCTGGCGTCATGGGTGGGAGACGGCACAATAGGCGTCCTGCTGACGACCAAGCAATATGAAGAAGGGTATTACACCAAGCGTGAAGCGGCTGTGATAGCCACTACATTTTCTGTTGTTTCCATTACGTTTACGATTGTGGTCATTTCTTATTTGAATTTAGAGCAATATTTCCTTCACTATTACGCAACGATTATCTTTGCCGGGCTTGTAGCGGCACTGATCATGCCGCGTATACCACCATTATCAAGAAAGCCGAATACTGGTTATGAAAAGACAGAGTTGAAAAACGAAACAGGGATTCCATCCGATTTCTCCGTTGTTAAATGGGGCTTTCATCAAGCTGTAACGAAGGCTAAAAAGAATAATGGACCTGTTTCTGTGGTGAAAGAAGGTGTTCAGAACGTATTGGATATGTGGCTTGGGGTCTTACCGATCGTTATGGCGATAGGGACAGTCGCGTTAGTGATAGCAGAGTATACACCTTTTTTCACCTATCTGGGGAAACCTTTCGAACCAATACTTACCATCATGCAAGTTCCTGAAGCAAGTGAAGCGGCCCAGACCATGGTCGTCGGGTTCGCCGATATGTTCCTTCCTGCTGTCATAGGTAGTGGAATTGAAAGTGAACTTACCCGTTTTGTCATTGCATGTGTATCTGTTACACAATTAATCTATATGTCCGAAATGGGTGGATTGCTTCTCGGTTCGAAGCTGCCTGTCAGTATCGTAGATTTGATTTTGATCTTTCTAATCCGGACATGCATTACTCTACCTATTGTCGTAGTGATTGCACATATAATTTTTTGATAGGAGGAAGAAACACAATGAAATTTGTAGATAAACATCATGATGAAATTCTAAAAACCTATCATGAGCTGCATCAACTGGCTGAACCGAGCTGGATGGAGGAAAAGACATCCAGCTATTTAAAAACTAAACTTTCACAGGCAGGCTTTACCATTAGAACGTACGAAGGGCATTACGGATTCATTGCAGAATTAAAGGGTGAGCAGTCAGAGGTAATTGCTCTTCGTGCCGATATGGATGCATTGCTACAAGAAGTGGATGGAGTGGTTAAACCGAATCATTCTTGTGGTCATGATGCCCATAGTACGATGGTTTTGTATACAGCTCTTGCTCTAGCGAAGAAACCCCTGAAGCATACGGTTCGCTTCATCTTTCAACCCGCTGAAGAAAAGGCAGCGGGGGCACTGAAAATGATAGAAGAGAATGTTTTGGATGATGTAAAATTTCTTGGGGGAATTCATCTTCGACCTGAAATGGAGGTCCCATATAAAATGGCCGCTCCCGTCATCGTCCATAGTTCTACTGCAACGTTAAAGGGAACCATTAAAGGAATACCTGCACATGCAGCAAGGCCGGAACAAGGAAACAATCCCCTTGAGGCAGCCTCTTTATTAATTCAAGCGGTCAAGCGAATAAGGTTGAATGTAATAAATCATTATTCCATTAAAATCACGGAGCTGCACGGAGGTGAATCATCCAACTCCATTCCGGAAAATGCACATTTCACCTTCGATTTAAGAGCTGAATCGAATGACACCATGGCAGCATTATTGGAAAAATCAGAACAGGTGATTTCAGGAATACAACAAGAGACGGACACCGGCATCACTTATCAAGTGGAAGAATATCTACCAGCGGCGGTAAAGGATCCAAGGGCAATCGAGCTAGCTCGTGACGCCATTTGTTCGGTTCTTGGAGAGGAGAATATGGCATCAGAATGTATCTCTCCTGGAGCAGAAGACTTTCATTTTTATTCCATTAATCATCCTGGCTTATCTTCTACTATGATTGGACTTGGATGTGGTCTCTCACCAGGATTGCATCATCCTTCCATGCGATTTAATCAAGAATCACTGGTTTATGGAATAAAGATATTAATACAGATGTTATTAAATGCGGATCGGCAAGACTGGTAATGAGGGGGGCAGAGATCGTGAAACATGAAATGAAAACATCATTGAAGATCCGGACGCTGCACTCTATAGAGGATTTAGATGCTGTGAGAAGATTAGAGTCACTTGTGTGGAGTTTTGAAGATTCTGTACCGGTAAATCAGAGTGTAGCTGTGGTAAAGAACGGCGGTTTCATTCTTGGAGCCTATTATCAGGAGAAGCTTATCGGCTTTCAATACAGTTTTCCCGGTTTTGATGGAAAAAAAGCGTATCTTGTTTCCCATAGCTTAGGAATCCATCCCAATTTCAGGAAATTCGGGATTGGAGAAATGCTGAAACGAGCACAAAAAAATAAGGCTGCCGAGATGGGATACGATGTCATCACCTGGACATATGATCCGTTGGAAACAGTGAACGGTAACCTGAACTTACATAAACTAGGAGCTGTTGTCCGTACATATATCCCCAATATATATGGAGAAATGTCCGATCAATTGAATGCAGGAATAGCAACGGACCGGTTTCTTGTAGAGTGGTGGGTATGTCAATCCAATAGTAATAGTGTGACAGGGAATAACCTTCACTCTGCTATTCAATTAAAAGAATGTGAACATGGTTGGCTTGTAGATAAGGTGGATTTAACCCTCAGTCAAAATCTCATTTCCGTTTCGGTTCCAAGCCATTTCCAGGAGGTCAAAAGGGCAGACCTTTCACTTGCTATAGATTGGCGATTAAAAACAAGAGACGTCTTTTCTCACTACTTAAATCATGGCTGGGTTGTGACAGACCTCGTCAAAGATAAAGAACACCACGGGCAATACCTATACCTCATGGAGAAAGGTGATCATCATAATGAAAATTAATCGAATAATTCTTAGAAAGATCAAGATGGATTTACGGCATCCTTTTACGACGAGTGTAGGGACGGAAACGGATAAAACGATTATTTTAGTCGAAGTGAAATCAGCATCTGGGATATCAGGATGGGGGGAGTCGGTCGCGATAACCCAGCCGATCTATAACGAAGAAACGGTGGAAACCAACTGGCATATGATGAGGGAACACTTGATTCCTCTTCTTCAGGGGGAAGCGATTCAACATCCTGATGAGGTGTCCGGCCGATTTATGAAAATCAGAGGTAATTATAATGCGAAAGCGGCAATCGAAGGTGCTGTTTGGGACCTATATGCAAAGGAAAACAACCTCCCGTTAGCAAAAGCACTAGGTGGAACGAAAGACAGAATCGAAGTAGGAGTAAGTGTGGGTATACAGCAATCCGAGGCACTTATGTTAAAACAAATTGAAGATTATTTGAAAGAAGGCTATAAGCGGATCAAGGTAAAAATTCAACCAGGATGGGATACCGGGATCATCAGGTCGATTCGACAGGAATTTCCGAAGATTCCACTCATGGCCGATGCCAACTGTGCTTATTCTCTAAACGACATTGAAACCCTCAAAGCTCTGGATGAATTCAATTTAATGATGATTGAACAACCGTTGGATCATGATGATATCATTGATCATGCAAAGCTGCAGTCTCAACTTAAAACGCCTATCTGTTTAGATGAGAGTATTCACAGTTTTGAGGATGCAAGAAAAGCAATTGAACTCGGAAGCTGTAAAATCATTAATTTGAAAATCGGACGTGTCGGAGGGCTCACGGAATCAAAGAGAATCCATGATTTATGTGTGGAGCACAATATACCTATGTGGTGCGGGGGGATGCTGGAAGCAGGGATTGGAAGAGCTCACAACATTGCCATCACGTCATTGGGGAATTTCACTCTGCCTGGCGATACGGCACCATCTTCTCATTACTGGAAACGGGATATCATTCAACCTGCGGTGGAAATGAAGGATGGATATATAGTTGTACCTGAAGCACCTGGCATTGGATACGAACCGGATTTGGAACAGATTGAAGCGTTGACTATGTATAGTGAAGTTTTTCATTTATAATGAGTTCACTCGATTTTCTAAACAGGTAGCGATAACGAACACTTGTTCTTTTGTGTATTATTAGGCAAGTTGGTACGAAAATGCCCGTAAAATCGAGAAAAACAAAGATATTAAAAAGCGCTAACTTATAATAATAATAAACTATACGAAAAAAATTGAGCATGGGGAGCCCCATGCTCATAGAGAGTAAATAACCTCTTTATCAAATAAAACTATCAGTGGAGTAGGGGTTTTCACTTAGAAATTGCGGTTGCATTTATGACAATTACATTTATGGTGATGATTCTTTTTATGGCATCCACAATGATGTTCATGCTTTTTACATCCGCAATCGCGGTTGTGATCTTTTTTATGACATTTACAGTCATGTTTGTCCTTTATTTTAAAACATTTAACTTCTTGATCTTCGAATTCACTTCTTCTTGGCTTGCCGCAAACGTCATAGTCATCATCGCATGAACAGTGGATGAACATTAAGTTGTCCCAAAAACGGCAACAAGGAAAATCATCTCTTCTGTTTCTTTCACACTGATTGAAAAATGGGAACCACATTATTAATCCCCCTATCTTCTATAAAATTGTCAAGGTAGACCTCGACTTACTCTATACTATGCAACTTTGTCCACTGTGCTTGGGCAGAAGTCATAATTTCTATGTGTTTTAATCAGATAAGGTAAGAGCAAATGTTCATTTGTTTGATGATGAGATGAAAAAACTGAGAAGTAAGAAGAACTTTAGAATTAGTGCATGGTTCTCTCCAAACACCTATTAAAGGGAAACTGAAATTTTGGATGGATATGTAAGGATGTACTCTAAGGAGCAAAAGAACGTATTTGGTGAATATTATTTAGGAATATAGGGAGAAGGGAGATGGGGCCACACCTAACTCAAGCTTTCGCAAAAGGACTCATCACTTTAGATCCTTTTTTATATGGTCGGAGTCAGAATGGTGTATTTTGATAATACTCAACAACAACGAAGAGGAGAAAGTATGTCTTTTATTTAGTGTAACGGTTGGCATAACAGGAAGCGACGAAGGCATTAGGTTTAATTTTCGGTTCCACACCCATTGCTTCCATCCTTGCGACCATTTCCTTAACAAACTTGCTTGTTTTATTCTGTTTTCCAGCCCCAATATCAATATGTCCCTCCATTGAAAATGAAGCTCCTTCAAAAAGGTATGGAAGGATTATATTAATTAACTGATTTTTTCTTTCCTCAGTAAATAACGAAACAATTTCCTCGGATAAAGACAATTCATAGGATATCCGCTCATGCAATTGCAGCATTCTCCTAGGGATTAACACTTTTCTTATGCATGCCCAAACACCATTTCCTTCATTTAATATCACAATTCCTGTTATGAAGGTGGTATGGGATTGATGAACTTGAGAATCAGTCCCTACCATTAATCGATAGTTCCCATTTGGCTCCAATCGCATGAACTTCAAAATATGTTCAAAGACCTTGTCAAATGACATCCCAATTTCCTGTAGATTTTGAAATGAGAAGTAATCATCATTACAGTTTTTCATCTTGTTAAATCACAGCTTTCTTAACCAATTTGTGAATGAAGAGATTAGATCTTATCCATATCATATGATAAGAGTTTATTATCGTGTAAGTAAAAGATGCAGGTAAATTTGTTTTTGTCCTGAGGCATTTTCCGTATCAACAATATTGAGGGTATAAAGTTGAAACGGTAAAACACCTTTATGAACTACAAGACAAATGAGATATTGGGATAATTGATTTATGGAATGATAAAGGATTTAACGAATCGATGATCTGTGTCGCACGGCATAAGAAGTGGAGGGAGGATAAAGTTATCGATTACTCGACGATCGTTTCCTGTTTTTTAGTTTACATAATATTTATTATAGGAACATAAGTGGAATAACCGATTTAAGTCTCATATCACAAGTATACTGTTAATATTGAGACAAAAGAAAAAAATGAGACACTGTACATCAACAATTAAATTTGGTTAATCCTTTTCATTTATTTTGGTTAATTATCAGTTCCTAAATTCATTCTGCTCATGATACATTCAATCTGGTCATGCATCTTAATTTTTGTATCAGGATATCAAATGATTTTTTAAGAATTTTCATCTTAATATCTGATAATTTAACTAGTTGATTTCAATACTGTTTTGTTTTTTCTTCTTATATGTATCATTTCATTTTTTAGCTGCTGCGTTCACGTTCATACTTATTTGTTAGTTTACATAATATCATCCTGGTCAGTCGATTTCTTTATGATCATTTTCTACTTTATTAAACATTTCACTCTGGCTTACTTAACCCCTATCTAATCATACACCCACTTGTTCCATCTAAGCCGCTCTCTTTATACATACTTGCAGTGAGGCTGCACAAAAATAAGCATAAAGAGTTCCCATTGAATCTGAACCTCTTTATGCTTGAGCGCTATTTCAATAAATATTGTCTTGGTGTCCCGAAATAAAGCGTTTGCTGAAATTCCGGGAATACAGATTCAAAGCAGACGATGATGGGTGCATCCAACAGCCATGGATAGTACGTGTAGAAGCCCTTATCACCGTTTACCATTGCTGCTAAAGCCAATGGGAGTTCCTTTTTGAAAATCATGAATCGTACGTTGGATAGCTGTTGATCATATTCTCCCCCACTCACATACACGGTTCCCGCAAGAGTGTATTGACCAAGGTCTCTTCTCCATTCTCCTAATACTTCGTCCCTCATGGATGGATTGATCTTCTCTAAATCAAAGTGACAACCAACACTTAAAAATAATTCACCCGTCGTATCAGAATGGGTCAATGTATACTTTCGGTTATCAATGGGATTGAATATTGAAGCTGGTGGTAAATACGTGACAGTTAGCTTTTCAGGCTTGAATTCACTCATGTGTAAGCCTCCTTTACAAAAATGGGCTTACAACAGATTATGATAAAAGCCTAGAAATGGTTCAGCTATTTATTTGCTTTCCACTTTATCTTCATCAAGTTCCATTGATCATTTTCATAATACCAATAAGATGTGGCCGTTCCGATGCCATCTGCCTTATAAGCACCGCTTATTTGCTGATATCCTTTTAATCCCTTACCAGGTTTGCCTGTGATTTTAGTCGGCTCAAAAAATGCATACGGTAAAACCATTAATTCCATAGGTTCATTTAAGGTTCCGTTTGTGTATATCCCCAATCGATCATAGTCTTCTTTTCGGTCACGTAAATCGACTGTGTAGGATTGATTTGTATCTACAAAGGTAATGGAAGCTTTGTAATCATCTTCAAATTGAGCCTGGATGGTTAGCGGCTCAGGCAATCCGATGTCGACCAGCTTATTATCTGCTAACGTATGGAGGGCTACATTATAGAGGCCACCGCTTCCCCCTGTAGCGGATGAGTACAGAATATCCTTTATTCCATCATGATTTAAATCAACGAATTGGATCTTCGGCTCATAACCACCTTCATAATCAATTCGAATCTTACTTCCTTCAGACGTTTTAATATCCGCCCAAATTTGTTTCAGAAAAAGGGCATCAGGAGAAAACGGAATCGCCTTAAGCGTAATCGTATCCTTTTTACCATCGCCGGTTACATCTTTTGTATACTCATTGACAGTCATTTCATTTACAGGCTGTTTTTCCATTGGTTCACTGGAGAAGTTTCCTGCAATGGCATGGAGGGACATAACAAAGAAAGCACCGAAAGCAAATAGTAATTCTTTTCTCATGATTCTCTCTCCTCTTTAGAAAATTATTCACTTTTATTTTCACCAAAGAAGGAAAATCTATGTAATGATTATCGTTTCTTTTTTGCATTTTTCTTAGTATAAAACAAGTCAAAAAAGACCAACCCATCATAAAGGTTGGTCCATTCATATTATTTTTGTTCTGTTGTTGTTTCAGGTTTTGATTCCCAGCTTTCAATTCCTTTTAACCCCTTAATAGAGTTGGAGTAGAAAACAGGATCTTTCCCTTGTCTCTTTTGTTCTCGGTAATCTTTTAGTGCAGATATCGCGATTTTAGCTAATAACGTGATGGCGATTAAGTTGATGATCGCCATGAGACCCATAAATAAATCTGCCAGGCTCCAAACAATATCCAGTTTGACAACCGCTCCGAAAATCACCATGCCAAGAACGGCCATTCGGTAGATGAATAGAGTGATCGGGCTGTATTTAATAAACTCGATATTTGTTTCCCCGTAGTAATAGTTTCCGATAATCGAACTGAAGGCGAACAAGAATATAGCGACAGCGACAAATGTATCTGCCCATTCCCCTACATGGAAACTTAAGGCTGCCTGCGTCAGCTGGATGCCATCGATCCCTGTGGTGTATTGGTCAGACAGGATGATCATGAAGGCTGTTGCTGTACAAATAAGTAATGTATCGGTGAACACACCAAGAGTTTGAATGAGTCCTTGTTTAACGGGGTGAGTGACACCCGCAGATGCCGCTGCGTTCGGCGCACTACCCATACCGGCTTCATTTGAGAATAACCCGCGTTTGATACCCATCATGATGGCTGCCCCAACTCCGCCACTTGCCACTTCACGAATACCAAATGCATTTTCAAAAATGATCACAAACATATTTGGCAGCATGGAAATGTTCGTAATTAGAATAAAGAAAGCTAAAATCAAATAAAGTACAGCCATTACTGGAACGACAATTTGAGTTACACTAGCGATTCGTTTTACCCCACCGAAAATAACAAGTGCTGTTAGAACCGCTAGAATGATTCCCACAGTCATACGATCAAATGAATACGCTTCTTCCATTGCAAGAGAAATCGTATTGGATTGTACCGAATTAAATACAAGACCAAAACAGAATGTAATGATAACGGCAAACAGGATCCCCATCCAGCGGGCATTCAATCCCTTTTCCATATAGTAAGCGGGACCACCGCGGTAGCCGTCTTTTCCGTCTTTCACTTTATAGATTTGGGCAAGTGTACTCTCCACAAAGCTTGTCGCTCCTCCTAGAAGGGCAATCAGCCACATCCAGAATACAGCCCCTGGTCCACCGCCGGCAATCGCTGTTGCAACCCCGGCCAGGTTACCTGTACCGACACGGGATGCGGTACTGATGGTGAAAGCCTGGAAGGAAGAGATCCCCCGTTTTCCTTCTGCTGAGATCGTTGTTTTATCTGTCAATAATCTTCCCATTTCTCTTAAGTAACGGAATTGTGCGAAATTTGTTCGTAATGAGAAGTATAAACCGAGACCGATAAGCGCCACAATCAGTATGTATGACCACATATAGTCATTTAAGGTGCCTATTATACTTGTAAATAACTCCATAATTGTTCCCCCTAGATGTTTGTGTTTATGACAAATAATGTATGAATCTATGTATGTATACCCATTCAGACACTTTCTTAATCTATCAAAAAATAAATGCCTATTCAACTGATAAATTCATCTTTTTGAAAGAATATTAATTGTTGTACAATTTTTAACCGGTATTGTACAACAATCTTGAATGAATATACATGTATTATTCGTCTTCAGTAAATAAAAAACGATCAGAAATATTTCTGATCGTTTCCCTGAGTTGCTATTCTTTTATTTCGGGTAGCAGTGATTCTGCCCACGTTTCACAAACAGATCCGCTAACGCCTTCATCAATCACGAATGATCCATTCGAGTAACGGTCATTTGGTCTAAGATCTGAAAGGAGCACTTCTTCTGTCTTTCCCTTTTTCGTGATCAGACCTACTTTATCTGTATCTTTAACCACTTCTATACTTACCACACGATGTGGGTTTGATTTTAATTCCCGCAGCATGATGACTCCGCGTTTGGCACGGGACGTCTTTTCGAATTCGGTTAATTTCATTTTCTTTACTGCCCCTCGCTGGGTTGCTAAGAAAACATAATCCTTCACTGGGTCTTTAATGATCTTACCAGACACAACATAATCTTCATCTTTAAGGTTAATCCCTTTTACACCTGCTGCCCGTGGTCCGACGATGTTCACATCTTCCTCGGAAAACCAAAGCCCATAGCTTAAGTGTGTAGCGATGAAAATATCAAAGGAACCATCGGTTAAATGTACATCTACCAGCTGATCGTCTCCTTTTAAATTAATTCCTACAAGAGGACGGGAGTAGCGCTGTGCTTTGTACTGAGGAAGCTCAGATCTCTTGATCATTCCATTCTTCGTTACAAATAATAAATAATGGGAAGGATCAAATTCTCTAATCGGTATCGCTTTTAGAACCTGTTCATCGCGATCAATCGGCACGATGTTCCCAACGTGCTGACCAAGGTCTTTCCAGCGAATATCCGGGAGCTCATGTACAGGGCAATAGATGTAATTCCCTTTGTTCGTAAAGACTAAAAGTACATCCGTCGTATTCATCTCATACTGACCAAGGAGCCTGTCTGTTTCTTTCATGGCGAGATCCTGTCCGTTTGAAGCAGAATACGAACGTAGACTTGTTCGTTTCATGTAACCATCACGGGTAACGGTAACCATGACATCCTCACTGGCGATCAGTACTTCAAGGTTGATTTTAATTTCTTCAATCTTATCCTCAATTTTAGTGCGGCGAGCATCAGAGAACTGCTTTTTGATGCCTTTTAATTCTTTTTTGATAACACTGTAAAGTTTGCTTTCGCTTTCCAGGATTGCCGTTAATTCAGCAATCGTTTTCGCTAATTCTTCTGCTTCTGCCTGCAGTGCGGTAATGTCTGTATTCGTCAAGCGGTATAGTTGCAGGCTGACGATTGCTTCTGACTGTGCTTCAGTAAATTGAAATTGCTGAATTAAATTATCCTTCGCATCCCGTTTATCTTTCGAAGCACGAATCGTTGCTATCACTTGATCTAATATTGACAGTGCTTTCATTAAGCCTTCTACAATATGCTGGCGATCCTTCGCTTTGTTTAGATCATGTCTGGTACGATTTGTCACTACTTCTTTTTGATGTTGAATATACGCATCCAATAGTTCACGCAGTCCCATCAGTTTAGGACGACGGTTATGTATCGCAACCATATTAAAGTTATAGGCGATTTGAAGGTCACTATTCTTGTAGAGGTAGTTTAAGACGCCGGTAGCATCTGCATCTTTCTTTAACTCAATGACAATACGCATTCCATCTCGGTCTGTTTCATCACGAACTTCTGCAATTCCTTCCACTTTGCGATCTACACGGAATTCATCCATTTTCTTGACGAGATTCGCTTTGTTTACCTCATAAGGAATTTCCGTTATGACAATCTGTTGTTTGCTTCCGCGGATGTTCTCAATATCAGCTTTTCCACGAACAACCACTTTTCCTTTTCCGGTTTCGTAGGCTTTTTTGATGCCGTCTACCCCTTGAATGATGCCACCTGTTGGAAAATCAGGCCCTTTTAAGACCGTCATTAAATCATCCACCGTGCTTTGTGGCTTTTCCATACGCATTATAGTCGCATCGATGACTTCATCAAGGTGATGAGGTGGAATGTCAGTTGCATATCCTGCTGAGATACCAGTGGAACCGTTGACTAATAGGTTCGGAAAACGTGACGGCAAAACAGTTGGTTCACTGGATGTATCATCAAAATTTGGTATAAAGTCCACGGTTTTTTTATCGATATCACGCAAGAGCTCCATGGATATAGCAGAAAGACGAGCCTCTGTATAACGCATGGCAGCAGGCGGGTCTCCGTCGATGCTTCCGTTATTTCCGTGCATCTCGACTAAATATTTACGCACTTTCCATGTTTGACTCATACGCACCATGGCATCATACACAGATGTATCACCATGTGGATGATAGTTACCAATAACATTACCAACGGTTTTGGCTGATTTACGGAACCCTTTTTCCTGGGTGTTACCATCCACGTACATGGCGTAAAGGATACGTCTTTGTACAGGCTTTAACCCGTCACGTGCATCAGGTAATGCACGCTCTTGAATAATGTATTTACTATAACGTCCAAATCGGTCGCCAAGTACCTCTTCCAGAGGTAAGTCTTGATATCTTTCTACAGTTGTCATGTATTACCCCTCCTCTGCGACCGTAATATTTTCATTTTCAAGAATACTTCCTTCTTCTTCTAACCCAAAGGCTACATTGCTTTCAATCCATTTACGGCGCGGCTCTACTTTATCTCCCATAAGAGTTGTCACGCGACGTTCAGCCCGGGCAGCATCATCAATACGGACACGGATCAGTGCACGTGTTTCAGGATCCATCGTCGTTTCCCACAGCTGATCGGCGTTCATTTCTCCAAGACCTTTATAGCGCTGGATCATATAGCCTTTACCAACTTTAGAAATGGCTCCTTGAAGCTCTTCGTCCGTCCATGCGTATTCAAGCTTTTGTTTCTTTCCTGCTCCTTTGCTTACTTTGTAGAGAGGAGGAAGTGCAATATAAACTTTCCCTGCTTCTAATAGTGGTTTCATGTAGCGATAGAAGAAGGTTAACAGCAGAACCTGGATATGGGCTCCATCCGTATCTGCATCGGTCATGATGACAATTTTGTCATAGTTGATGTCGCCGACGTTGAATTCCGGACCGACTCCGCCACCGATCGCATGTATGATGGTATTGATTTCTTCGTTTTTGAAGATATCCTGAAGCTTGGCTTTTTCCGTATTGATGACTTTCCCCCGAAGTGGAAGAATCGCTTGGAATTTACGATCTCGACCTTGTTTCGCTGAACCTCCCGCAGAATCACCCTCCACGAGATAGAGCTCGTTGCGCTGAGGATTTCTCGATTGAGCAGGTGTTAATTTACCAGATAGAACGGTTTCAGATCGCTTTCGTTTCTTTCCGTTACGCGCATCTTCCCTTGCCTTACGTGCCGCTTCCCGGGCTTGGGCGGCTTTAATGGATTTTTTAATAAGAAGGGAACTTGTATCGGGATTTTCTTCTAAGAAATATAGAAGGTGCTCTGAAACAACGGCATCCACAGCTGAACGTGCTTCACTCGTACCGAGCTTTCCTTTCGTCTGCCCCTCAAATTGAAGGAGATGTTCTGGTATACGCACAGAAACGATACTGGCCAGGCCTTCACGAATGTCGGTCCCTTCAAGATTTTTGTCCCGATCTTTTAGAATCCCAACTTTTCGGGCGTACTCATTAAAGACACGGGTCATGGCTGTCTTTGCTCCGGCTTCGTGGGTACCTCCGTCTTTTGTACGGACATTGTTCACGAATGACAGAATGTTTTCTGAGAACCCGTCATTAAATTGAAAGGCGAACTCCACTTCGATGGTATGATTTTCTCCTTCAAAAAAAGCTACGTTATGAAGCACATCTTTTTCTTCGTTTAAGTATTGAACAAATGCCTGAATCCCGCTCTCGAAATGAAAGACTTCCTTCTGATCATGACGCTCGTCAATGATTTCAATTTTTAAACCTTTAAGAAGGAATGCAGATTCCCTTAGTCGCTCACAGAGCGTCTCATAATTATAGGTAGTATTACTGAAAATCTCCGGATCAGGTTTGAAATGGATACACGTTCCGGATTTTTTCGTTTTTCCGATTTTCTCAAGAGTGGTTTCCGGTTTTCCACCTTTTGTGAAACGTTGTTCATACTTCGTTCCATCTCTTTCAATCGTCACCACAAGCCATTCAGATAGGGCATTTACGACTGAGGCACCTACACCATGCAATCCGCCACTGGTCTTGTACCCTCCTTGTCCGAATTTCCCTCCTGCGTGCAGCACAGTCAAGATGACTTCAGGTGTGGGCTTGCCAAGCTTATGCATTCCAGTAGGCATCCCTCTTCCTTTATCCTGGACAGAGATGCTATTATCCTTATGTATCGTAACAATAATCTCATTTCCGAAGCCTGCTAATGCTTCATCCACCGAATTATCGACAATTTCGTATACTAAATGATGCAATCCCCTTGAATCTGTAGAGCCTATATACATTCCAGGTCTCTTACGAACGGCTTCTAAACCTTCTAATACTTGAATGGCATCATCATTGTAATCCATGGTCTTATTCTGGTTGGCCACGAACATTCCCCTTTCAAAACTTCTCTAACCGTAAATAGTGCTTGTACGGTAGTATTGGTTATGTATATGTTAACTATAACACAAGAACGTTTGTTCGTTTACCTGTTTTAATCATTTCTGAGGTAAACCACTATTGCTTATTGTAGCGTTTTATTTGATTTTCGCAAATGTAATTTCCTAGATCAACTCAGATATCGGACTGTTTTCTTGTGTGTGGACCGGATTTTTTAGTAATGAAAGAAGAAAAGTCAATCCGAAAAAAAACAAGCGGTAAGAGCCGCTTGTTACGAGTGAGAGTTATTTGGTTAAAGCATGTTCAACCTTAATACAGCGATCCATAATGACTGTATACCCACGTTCTTTCAAAAAGCGATAAGCCTCTTCATTCATTACACCTTGTTGCGCCCAAAACACGTTAGAATCGATTTCATGAAATTCTTCCGCGATCTGTGGTAAAAATTCTGAGCGGCGAAATACATTGACAATGTCAATCGGTCCTTCAATCTCCTTCAGAGAAGATACCGCTTTAACGCCCAGTGCGGCGTCAATGGTTGGATTTACAGGAATAATCTCATATCCTTGATCCTGCATCGCTTTTGAGACCATATAAGATGTTCGTGCAGGATTGTCACTTAATCCAATCACGGCGATGCGTTTTGATTGATTAAGGATGTTTCCAATTTCTTGTCGGGATGGGTTTTCCATAGATGATTACAACTCCTTCATCGTTCCTTATCCATTCATTCTTTAACTGTTTCTTAAGTCCTATTCTTCTTTTATACCATATTTCCCTTTAATTTTTCAAAATTTTATAAATATACCTAAACAAAATGAAGTGTCAGATGGACAAAGGACGTGTTGGTGCACCCCTCACCCCTATCCTTTCTGACACTTCTTAACATTTTACTCTTCAATTAATCCCTTGGATAGGAGAAATTCACGCGCTACTTCTTTGGGATCTTGTTTATCCATATCCACCTTGGCATTCATCTCACTCATCTCTTCCTCAGAGATTTGTCCTGCTAATTCATTCAGGACTTCTTCTACTTCAGGATGCTCTTCCAGAACTTCTTGACGAATGATAGGAGCCGCATCATATGGCGGGAAGAATCCTTTGTCGTCCGTTGTCGTTTTCAGATTGTATCGTTGTATTCTTCCATCGGTGGTAAAGGCCGGAATAATATCTACATCTCCGTTCTTCACTGCTTCATACATAATGTTCGGGTCAAAGCTTTCTTTCGCTTTGAATTTGTAGCGGTATGCTTCTGCAAATGCATCGTACCCATCACCTTCACGCTCATAGAATTGATGTGGCGCACCAAAGCTTAAATCTTTCGAAAGGGGAACTAGGTCAGAGAACGTTTTGGCATCAAAATCCTGATCTTGAGTATAAGCTAGGGTATACGTATTCTCGAATCCCAGTGGCTTTAACCATGTCACATTGAACTTTTCTTCGTATCCTTTACGGACTTGAGATAGAATTTCTTCAGCTGAAGCCCCTTCCTTCGCTTGCTCTTTTAACACCGCTTCGAGTCCGGTTCCTGTGTACTCGATATATACGTCGATGTCGCCTTTTTCAAGAGCCGGTGTCAAAATCGATACTTCTCCCAGTCCTTCTTCCACTTTAACATCCAGGTCTGTTTTCTCTTTAAGAAGTTCAGCCATCATTTGTGTTAAAATAAACTGTTCAGTCCACATCTTACCCGAAACCGTTATGGTGTCTTTACCCCCTCCATTTCCGCAACCTGCGATCATGACGGATAGGATTATTAATAAAATAAATGGTTTTAATTTCTTTTTCATTCTTACTCTCCTTTGAATGTGCTTTATTTACGTGCTTTTAATCCTTTAGGTGTTGTCATTCTTTCAAGAAGCTTTAATAAAAAGTCGAAAGAAAGGGCAAGTAAGGCGGCAGGAATGGCTCCTGCAAGAACTAAAGAATTATTCCAAGTGGATAGTCCCCGGTAAATGAGGTCACCCAGTCCACCCGCGCCTACAAATGTTGCAAGCGTCGCAACTCCCACCGTTAAGACAGTAGCGGTTCTGATACCCGCCATAATGAACGGCAGTGCGAGAGGAAGTTCCACTTTAAACAAAAGTTGTGAGTTTGTCATTCCCATCCCTCTGCCCGCTTCTATGACTCCCTCATCAACCCCGATGATCCCCGTGTACGTGTTCCTTAGAATCGGCAAGAGTGCATATACGGTCAGGGCAATAATCGCTGTGATGCTACCTGTACCTAATAGGGGAATGAGAAAACCAAATAGTGCTAAGCTGGGGATGGTTTGGAAAATGGCTGTTATCCCGATGTAAAATTCAGCTGTTTGCTTTTTTCGTGATATGTATATACCCAGCGGCAAAGAGATGGCAATCGCTATGAAAATGGATACAAATGATAAATACAGATGCTCAAATAACCCGTTTAAGATGGCATCCGAGCGATTTGAAATGGTGTTGATAAACAATAGCGAGAATGTGTTCATACCGAACGTGCCTCCTTTTTCCCTTCTGAGGCTACTGCACGTAGAATCCCGCTGGCCGTGACGCTTCCAAGCTTTTTGCCGTCTTTAGTCGCCATGAGATAGGGTTTTCCAGTCTCAAGTAGTACTCTTGCAGCTTCCTGGACCGTAGCGTCATAAGGAATTAAAGTATATTCTGATTCTTCATAGTGCACGTAATTTGTATTGTCTTCCATTATGTCCATTACTTGCATTTGAGTTTGTCGAGCGTTCAGCCGGTCCTCACCGATAAATGCCCGTACGAATTCATTTGCAGGTTGTGACAAAAGCTCTGATGGGGTAGCGATCTGTTCAATATCTCCATCACGCATCACTGCAATCTCATCAGCGATCTTTAAAGCTTCATCAATATCATGTGTGACAAACACAATCGTTTTATGTATCGTATTTTGAATGCTTTTCAATTCATCCTGAAGCTGCTCCCGGCTGATCGGGTCAAGGGCACTGAAGGGTTCATCCATCAGAATGATAGGCGGTTCAGCTGCCAGGGCACGAATGACCCCCACCCGTTGTTGTTGTCCTCCGCTTAGCTCAAGCGGGTATCGTTTACGATACACATCAGGTTCAAGTCCGACTAGATTTAGAAGCTCATCAACCCGGCCTTCATATTGTTCCTTCTTCCATCCTTTTAAACGGGGGATCAGGCTGATGTTCTCTTCAATTGTCATGTGTGGAAGCAATCCTATGCGCTGTATGACATAGCCGATATTACGCCTGAGCTCCACTTCATCGGTTTTTGAAGTGTCTTTACCATTAATCAGAATCGTTCCACTGGAAGGGGAAATGAGCTTATTGATCATTTTCATCGTGGTCGTTTTCCCACATCCGCTTGGCCCGATCAAGGCAACAAGTTTTCCTTTTGGGATCGTCAGGTTGATACCCTTTATGGCTTCTGTACCATCTTCATAGACTTTCGTGACATTCTTAAATTCAATCATTTTTCCACCTGCTTTATGAACTGAGAAAATTTTCTAAACATAGAAGGGATACCCTCATTATACAAAAGGTAAACATGTTGTCCAAGAAATTGCCTTTGTGGCTCTAGTTTATGAATAATGTGGATTCCTCATACTAGATACTTCTTGTTGTACAAGACAAGAAAAAGCCAGCAAACTATTGTTTACTGGCTTCAGTGTGTTGTTTGTTCTTTAACAGAATATATTGTTCTACGATTATTCCTGTGATGGTTCCGAGTATCAATCCATTATTCAATATGGAGGCAACCACTACAGGCATGTCTTTAAAAGCGGATGGGGGCACAAACATGGCTCCTACCCCTACTATGAGTGAGATCCCGGCGACAAAATGGATTCTTTCGACGTTCTCTTCTTTTCTGTACTCTCCGAGAGCAAGGCCGACCATTTTGATGAAAATGACCGTGGTAACCGCATAGCCAACCGGAGCCGGAAGACTTGCGAATAGGTTCATTACTTTTGGGATCAGACTGATGATCATAATGATCGCACTCCCAAGGATAAAGGGAATAATGGAGTACACCCCTGTAGAGGCAACAAACCCGGCAGACCCGGAAATGGGTACAGATCCAATGGCTGAGAATATTCCACCGAACAGCTGGTTCAAGCCCGAAGCAAAGCCGCTTTTCGTAAACCTTTCATATGTGGGCTGCCCCTTTGCCTTCATAACTTCTTCCATCACTCGAATGGAAGCTATCATATTGGTCGTTAACAAGAATGTAATGAAAATGGATGTCACAATGACTCCTGTATCGAATACAGGTGCTCCAAAGACAAACATCTCCGGTAATGTAAACCAGCTGTCAGAAACAGTCACGCTTTCACCCAGTCCCATGAGAATGAAGACTAGCCAGCCCGAGATGAGGGCAAGAATAATGGAGTACTGTTGGATCCCCTTTCGTTTATGACCTGAAAAGTATAATGCCAAAAGGATGGTTATGATACTTCCTAATAAGACAAATGGCTGAAGAGATTGTCCTTCATGCTGTATTCCGAACATCCCTTTGATAAAAGATCCGCTTAATTGGAGAATCAACAGCATTAAGTAAATAAATGTAATCGCTGGTGTAAATAAAGATGATAATTTCTTTAGTAGTCCTGTTGCAGACAGAATAAAGAAAATCACACCGCTAACGATCATCCCCCCTTGTAAAACGGTCAGCACTTCTTCATGACTGCTGTACAGGGTTCCTGCAAAACCTGCATAGATGGCGAAAACCCCCCACCACAGTCCGGCGGGTCCTTCATTAATGGGAAGTTTATGACCAACCAATGCCTGGATAAGACTGGCGGCTCCTAACACAAAGATTGTCCGCTGAATGAACCCTGCAGTATCTGCTGGAGACAATTGAAACAGGTCAGCTATGGCAATAGGAGCTGCGATGGAGCCTGCAACCATAAAGGCCACCCATTGAAACGCCGATAAAATTAATTGCATATGTGTACACCTTCATTTCAACTATGTAAAGTGTGTTTATTTTAACATACTTCTCTCTTTGTGAATCAGTTTTAAGTGGAATAAAAGATATTATCTACTTTTATGAACAGGTACTAATTTTTTCGCTTATTTTCTCCCCATCCTACGGGAAACATGTTAAAATAAGAACGGATTAGTAATTTTAAAAGGAGCAGTGATGATGATTTTTGCCCTTATACTTGTATTAGCTTATTTATTAGGCTCCATCCCTTCAGGATTACTGATTGGGAAGACGTTCTACGGAAAAGACATCCGTGAGCATGGAAGTGGAAACCTTGGCGGAACCAATACGTTCAGAACCTTGGGTGTGAAGGCCGGGATGATTGTCACAATCATGGATATTTTAAAAGGAACGGTAGCAACTCTCTTACCATTGCTATTTGAAAGTGATGTACATATGTTATTGGCTGGGGTATTTGCTGTGATTGGTCATATGTATCCCGTGTTTGCAAACTTTAGAGGGGGGAAAGCGGTTGCAACCTCTGCTGGTGTTCTTCTAGGCTATAATTACATCTTATTTTTAATTTTACTGGCAGTCTTTTTTATATGCTTGTATGCAACCAAGTATGTATCACTCTCTTCTATGATAGCAGCGGTGCTGGCCTTTACTTACTCGATCTTCACAGGAGATATTCCACTCATTATTGTTGTAGGAATCCTGACCATTTTCGTTGTTTACAGACATCGTGCGAATATTGTCCGAATTAAAGACAAAACGGAACCTAAAATCAAGTGGCTGTAGTAAAAAAGCGACCTAAGCAACAGGCTCTCCCTTATTCTATAGGAGAGTTTCTGGCTGTAGAGGTGGCTTTTTTTATGGTTTTAGATAAATCAAATAGGTATACCCTTTCATTGGTTTGAGAAGGATGATGGATATAAATAGGATCATGAATTAACAAAATAGTTCAAAATTCACAATAATACGAGGTTATACCTCAATATTTTCATAAATATGTCCCCCTTTCCCCTATTATTTTGTAAAATAGAGGTAGTGTATATATAAAGGATGATGAATATGATTAAAAAGCGAATAATGACAGGAGTATTCCTTTGTGTTCCTTTACTCTTAGTGATCGGGTTTTTTGTAAATAAGCAATACGCAGAATGGAACACCTCTGCTGAAGGAGAACAGAATGAGAACCTTTACTCTTTGCTCCATACGACGAAAGAAGTTCAAGCTTCGGGGAAATCGATAAAGTCAAATGCAACATTGGCCGCCATCGGAGATATTCTTCTCCATGATACAGTATATAATGATGCTAAAGATGAAAATGGGTATAACTTCACCCCTATGTTTTCACCGATCAAGGATATGCTGGCTGCCCCCGATTTCCTGATTGCCAATCAGGAATCAACCCCGGCTGGTGTGGAACTTGGCGTTTCGAGTTACCCGCTCTTCAATAGTCCGAAAGAAATTGTGAAATCCTTACAGGACGTGGGGGTGGATGCTGTCACGACTGCCAATAATCATTCATTGGATCAAGGTGAAAAAGGTCTTCTGAGTGCAATCGACTATTATGAGAAGATATCCATGCCATATGTGGGTGCTTTTAAAAGTCAGGAAGACAAGGAGCGAATTCGCACCTTCAATGTAAACGGTATCGAATTTGCCCTGCTTTCATACACATATGGAACAAATGGAATTCCTGTGCCAAAGGGGAAAGACTACTTAGTCAATCTAATCGACGAGCAAAACATGATACAAGAAGTCAAGAAAGCTAAAAGTATGAACATTGATTTAGTCGTATTGAGTTTGCATTGGGGAAATGAGTATCAACGCTTCCCTACTGAGGAACAGGAAAGACTGGCAAAAGTGTTAACGGAAAATGGTGTTGATATCATTTTTGGCCATCATCCACACGTTCTGCAGCCAATCCAAACATATAAAACGAGCGATGGCCGTGATGCAGTAGTCATCTATTCATTAGGGAATTTTCTTTCAGGACAGAAAGATGATTTCAAAGATATTGGAGGAATGGTTACGGTTCAAGTAGAAAAAACGATGAAGCCGGGAAGTTCCAGGATTACGTATCCTTCCATTGAATTCCAGCCAACCTTTGTTTCAGAAAATCATTACAATAACTACCGAATCTACCCGCTTGAGTTTGCCAAGAAGAATGGGTTGATTGGTTATTCAGAAGAAGAAATGGTCTCACATATGGTGAATGGACTGCCTGAATAATAAAGAGTCTGCTGAAGGTGACATTCCTAAGTCATCTATCCATGTGTCATCCTGGATTTTCTAAGGTATAATAAAATGAGCCTCCACTACGGGAAGCTCGTTTTTTTAATGACCACCGAATAGCAATGAATTAAAGAATATGCCTCCAAGGGCTAATACAGCCAATAAGGCATTGGCCATCAAGAAAGTTTTGCGGCTGCCCTTAAAGAATAGAGTGACCATCCCATAATAAATCAGGGCAGCAATGATAATAAAGGTGCCGGCTTCTATCTGATATTTCGCATCGTGTAATTGCAGAAACGTCAATACACTCAATCCGGCAAATATAAATGCACCTATGTAGTATAATAATGCTTGAGTATTCATCCATCTCATCCTTTATGCGTATTAGTAGATGTTCCTTCTTTTCTATGTATATAATATGAAATGAAACCTTCTTTGTAAAGAAACATGAAACACTCTGGAGGAATACCTGTAGAGAAAGGAGTCTCATCAATGAAGATACATATTTCAAAAGAAGCTCTAACGTGGTTTAAGAACGAAATACTTGTAGAGGAAGGCGATCAAGTTCGTTTTTATGTACGCTATGGAGGTTCCAGTCCTCTGCATGATAGTTTTTCATTAGGAGTGAACAAAGACGAACCGGTTGATCTCGGCGAACGTATTGAAATCGAGAACAGGGAATTTTTTATTGAAGAGAGAGATTTATGGTTTTTTGATGGTCATGATTTATACGTCGAGTTTGACGATAAGCTTCAAGAACCTTCATATGAGTACAAGAAGTAAGGTAGCTTGGAAAGCGGCTGGCATTCGCCAGCCTTTTCATTTTCGGTTTATGAAGCGTGAGATATGGTCGTGGAACCCCTCTTTAAGAAGAATTTCATATTGAATATCTCCCAGTAAATCGAAATGGGGAAAACCTTCTTCCCTTACATGAATCCATTCTTTTTTTAACCCGTACTTATCCCCCCACTGTGTTAATGCATCGAGATCACAACAGCCCACTTTCGTGACTGACCGTGCATGGGGGAATCGGTCATCTAGCCAATAATGAGTGAGAAATGCAATCTCTCCCCGCTTCACACGTTGTTTCCATGCGTGTAATTCATGTTTGGTTAAGCCGAACGCCATGGAGATCTTCCTTTCCGTATTGCCTCTTTAAAATATTTTTCAAGAGACCTCTCCATTATGTAGACACTACTTCTTCGCCTTCTCGTAAGCTTCATGCCAATGAGGGAACAGTTTACGGATGGAAATCGGACGAAAGTTTTCCTGTTTGACGCAAACATGCTTCGATTGTCCCGTGATGGCCAGCTGGTTTTGACCATTATAAATTTCATAAGCATATGTAATGCGGAGCCCATCATATTCTTCAACCCACGTTTTAATAAACGCCTTTTCCCCGTAACGAACCGGTGATTTATAGCTTACATTAAGATCGATAACTGGAGAAAGAATCCCCTCTTTTTCAATATCAGCGTACTTAAAGCCGAGATCTTCAATAAGCTGCGTTCTTCCTAATTCCATCCATACAAGATAATTCGCATGATACACAACACCCATTTGATCGGTTTCTGCGTAGCGTACCTCTATGGTTTTTTCAGCAATATGCATCCTCTACACCCTCTTCATCTAATCAGTATCCTTCCTCATCTTAACATAGATGGAGAAGGCATTGAACAAATAGGCTTAGGAGTGAGTGCAGCCTGTTACCTATTGATGAAAGAACCCGAACAGCCAGGTACTCTTAAGAGCCTTCTCCGTTCGGGTTGCAAATGATCCCGTTTATTGTTCGGTTTGATGAGCTTCGTCTTTAATTTCATTACGGAAAGCTTCAAGGCTTTCTCTGCGACGCTCATTCTTCGCTTTAATAGACTGAAGCTGATCTTCACTGTCTGTGAAAGCCATCGATTCCTCAGCCTTCTCCATATTCTCAATCGTATGCTGAACCATACCTTGAAGCTTCTCTACATTATCACTACGATCATCCGGATTCGGTTTATCCCAAGCCATCCTTCATTCCTCCTGCTATTTGTTTTGAGGGACGGACCTTTAGGCCGGTCCCTTTTCATTTTTTGTCAAAAGCGTTATTCACCCTTTGTTTGGATGACCTGCGCATGCTTACCTGACTTATCTTGCATTTGTTTTCCCTTGTTTCCGCCTGCTGCTCTAGATTGAGTACCAATATGATTTGGTGCAAAATGATTCGGACTTCCCTTTGAATTACTCATTAACTTCCCCTCCTTACTAGTATGATTACCAAAATGGGTAGGAAGAAAAGGCGTAATAATTGGCAGTATTATTTCTGGGGCAAAAAAAATAAGCCTCGTAATTCCTTACTCGGCTTTGCCTATAGGGCGCTTTATTTCCAGTCTGGCATCGATTCGTTCTTCAATGGCATCAATGGCATCCTGATCTAGAAGAAGCTGCTTTTTGTTTTCTTTCACAAGATCTGCAAATGATTTTTTTCTCGGTCTGCGCAATCCAATCCCCTCACTCTCAATTGTGGTTTGTTATAAGTAGTATATCCAAATGTCAGATATTTTAAACAAAGGTCACAATAGTAGAGCTGTTTTTCTGGACAGATTATGGGATTTGGACGACTGGATATCGAAAACTTTTAATTATAGAGGTCCGTCCCTCACTTGATTAGCGCGGTGAAGGATTCCAGGCTGGTGATGGCGCCGATTTGTTTGTGGGTGATGATTCCTTGTTCGTTGATGATATAGGTGGTTGGGACTGTTAGGATGTCGTATGCGTTGTTGATTTTGTCGTCTTTGTCTAATAGGATCGGGAATGTGAGTCCCATTGCTTTTTGGTATTCTTTTAAGTTGTATTGGGGATCGATATTGATTGCCAGTATTTCAACGTCTTTACCATATTTCGTGTAGAACTCCTGCATTATCGGCATTTCTTCTTTACAGGGTGGACACCAGGTAGCCCAGAAATTGAGAACCACTTTCTTTCCCTTCAATTCAGATAAAGTGACGGATTCCCCGGATAAAGTATCCAATTTGAAGTCGATGGCCTTGTCCCCGACATTCGGTCCAGGATAGTTCTCTACAGGAGTAGTTTCAGACACCTCTCCTTCTTCTATATCGATTAATTGATCATACTCCTCAGTTTGCCCGAATGTGCTTTCAGAAAAGGAAGTGGGCTCAGACTTATTCTCCATGTAGAACGTGAAGACCAATAAAGCAACAAGCAAAATGCCAAAGATAGATTTCAAAGGAGGGTGCTCCTCTCATAGGAATGGTATTACTATCATCTTATGTTAGCTTGTCTCTATTTAGTCATGGAATTTTTAGCGAGCTATAGCCTTAACGGTTGCTAAAGGGAAATAAAAAAAGCCCCGGGGAGACCCGAGGCTTGAGGCACGCATTATGCCTTTAATTTATTACGTAGAACCATTTGTAGAATTCCACCATGGCGGTAGTAGTCTACTTCTACATCTGAATCAAATCGAGCCAGTACTTCGAACTCTGTTTTTGTTCCATCTTCAGCTACAGCTGTAACCGTTAAGATATCACGAGGTTTAACATCGTTTGTCACATTGACAGAAATCGTTTCTCTACCTGTTAAACCTAGAGATTCAGCGCTGTCACCCTTTTTGAATTGAAGTGGGAGTACTCCCATCATTACAAGGTTCGAACGGTGAATACGCTCATAGCTTTCTGCAATGACCGTTTTGATACCAAGAAGGTTTGTACCTTTTGCTGCCCAGTCACGTGAAGATCCCATACCGTAATCTTTTCCTGCCAGAACAACTAATCCGGTACCATCTTGTTGATATTTCATACACGCGTCATACATAGGCATAACTTCATTGTCTGGCCAGTACGTAGTGAAACCACCTTCTGTGCCTGGAGCAATTTGGTTACGAATACGAATGTTTGCAAAAGTACCGCGCATCATCACTTCATGGTTACCACGACGAGAACCGTATGAATTGAAATCACGTGGCTCAACATTGTTAGCACGCAGGTATTTACCAGCTGGCGTATCCTTACCGATAGCACCTGCAGGAGAAATGTGGTCAGTTGTTACTGAGTCACCAAATTTACCTACAACACGCATTCCATTTAAGCCTTGGATATCTTCTGGAGTAGTTGCTAATCCAGTGAAGAAAGATGGATTTTGGATATATGTTGATTGATCATCAAAGCTATAAAGTGGCTCATTACTTGTTTTGATTTGGTTCCAACGCTCGTTTTCAGAGAAAACATGCTCGTATTCCCTGCGGAATAATTCTGGAGTAACAGTAGATTTCACAGCATCTTTGACTTCGTCTTGAGAAGGCCAGATGTCTCTGAAGAATACATCATTTCCATCTTTATCTTTACCCAGAGAATCTTTTTGAAGATCAATGTCCACTGTACCAGCTAATGCATAAGCAACAACTAGTGGTGGTGAAGCAAGATAGTTTGCTTTCACTAATGGATGAATACGACCTTCGAAATTTCGATTTCCTGAAAGCACAGATGTTAAAAGTAAGTCAGCATCTGATACAGCTTTCTCAATTTCCGGACGTAATGGACCAGAGTTACCGATACAAGTCGTACAACCATACCCTACAAGGTTAAAGCCGATATCTTCAAGGTAAGATAGTAAGCCTGAATCTCTAAGGTAACCAGTTACAACTTTTGATCCTGGAGCAAGGGAAGTTTTTACGTAATCAGGAACGTTCATTCCAAGCTCTACAGCTTTTTTCGCTACTAAACCAGCGCCTAGCATAACATATGGGTTAGATGTATTTGTACAAGATGTAATGGCAGCGATACCTATCGCTCCAGTAGGCATAACCACATCTTTACCATCTTCCGTTGTGTACTTTGCCGTTTTATTAATTTCAGAGGCATCTAAACCGAAGCCTTGAACGCCTTCTTTAGCTGTAATTGACTTATTGAAAGATTCTTTCATATCAGAAAGCGGAATTAAATCCTGTGGACGTTTAGGTCCAGAAAGGTTAGGTTCCACTACAGAAAGGTCAATTTCTACTACATCTGTATATGTTGGTTCTTCTTTTTCAGGAGTGAAGAACATATCATTTTTCTTTAAGTATTCCTCAACCATTTTGATATGGTCTTCGTCACGTCCAGTTAAACGAAGGTAGTCTAAAGACTCTGAATCAACAGGGAAGAAACCGCATGTAGCACCGTATTCAGGAGCCATATTGGCAATTGTTGCACGGTCGGCAAGTGGTAATGTTGCTACTCCTGTTCCGAAGTACTCAACGAATTTCCCTACTACACCTTTTTGACGCAATACTTGTGTAACTTTAAGAGCTAAGTCTGTAGCTGTTGCTCCATTAGGAAGTTCACCTGTCAGTTTTACCCCGATAACTTCAGGGATTGGGAAGTATGAAGGTTGACCGAGCATACCTGCTTCTGCTTCGATTCCACCTACACCCCAACCTAACACACCGATACCGTTGATCATAGTGGTATGAGAGTCAGTACCGACTAGTGTATCTGGATATGTTTCAAAATCGCCATCTGTTGTTTCAACAGCGTGAACGACATTCGCTAAATACTCTAAATTAACTTGGTGTACGATACCCGTAGCTGGTGGTACTGCACGATAGTTTTCAAATGCCTTTTGAGCCCAGCTAAGGAACTGATAACGCTCAGCGTTTCGTTCGAACTCAAGATCCATATTTGCTTGTAGGGCCCCAACTGTACCATACTTATCTACTTGTACGGAGTGGTCAATAACAAGATCAACTGGAATTTCAGGATTGATCTTTTGTGGATCTCCACCAATATCAGCCATTGCTTTACGTAAAGACGCTAAGTCAACTACTGCTGGAACTCCAGTAAAATCTTGAAGGATGACACGGGAAGGTTTAAATGGAACTTCCGCATCTTTCACTTCAGTTGAGCCCCAGTTTGCTAAATTTTCAACGTGGTCTTTGTTGATCACGCGTCCGTCAAACTGACGAAGTACAGACTCCAGCAATACCTTTACACTGTAAGGTAAGCGATTAATTTTTGTTACTCCTGCTTCTTCAAGCGCTTTTAAACGATAGTAATGATAACGTTTTCCTTCTAGTTCGAAAGAAGATCGTGCATTAAATACATCGTTCTTTGCCATTTCGATTCCCCCTCTAAACTACATCACACATTAAGTCGAAAAGTTTCCGTTCTAAAAACTAACGAACTTTTCTCACATTTACATCTTAATACAAGCGATTACATAAGTAAATAACAATAAAGTTATTGTTTTTGATAAGTTTTTCTTATCTAAAATAATAAACTCCTTTAGGTTTCTAGAGAAATATTGGTATAACAACAATTTTCCCCATGTCAAAACGTGTCAGTTGCATAAATTTATTATCGTGAAAAAACAAATCTGCTAGGCTTTCCCTATTATAAAAGACTGATGATGGTGGCATTCTATCCATATGGAGGTGTTCTACAATGGCTAAACGTAAAGCAAACCATGTAATTAACGGGATGAATGCAGCAAAGGCACAAGGAAAAGGTGCCGGTTACAATGAAGAATATTCAAATGAACCATTAACTGAAGCTCAACGTCAGTTTAATAAAAAACGCAAAACCAATCAGTAAAACAATCGAGCCTTAACATACTCAGTTTGGTTTAATCACATTCATTTATGTAAATATCTCCATCTCTTTTCCCCTACCCTGTTTGTTAAGAAATAAAACCCGCTCTGCGAATGTTTAGCAGAACGGGTTTTATTCATTTTAATTTCTTACGATTGCCCATTTACTTCACTGACGATAGAAGAAAGGTCTGATTTGAATTGTTGGAGCTGCGCTCTTTGTGTCTCAGATGCCACTTCAAGTGCATTTTCAATTTGTTGATACGCTTCGTTCACTTCATTCTTCAAGTGAGCCAGTTGTGAACCATAACTTGCTCCATCTAAAACAAGTTCATTAATTGTATTCTGTATTTCAGTAACACTTTGCTCAGCAGCTTGGTACGCTTGTTGTTTGTTTTTATGGTAAGGCATGTATGATCTCTCCTTATTCTGAAATTAGCTTTTTTAGTATGGTCAGATCGGCTGAAAATTATACCCATGAATAAACTGTTTCAGAGCAAAGCATTCTAAGAACAGGAGGGATGCCATATGAACAAAAATGATAGCAAAGCTATGCGTAAAAATGCTCCGAAGCAGTCTGGACAACCGGAGCCTTTAAGTGGCTCACATAAAGTGAAGAATCGTAATCACACTCGACAAAAACAACATAGCCATCACGATATGTAACCAATAAATAAGGGAGTGCAGGAGTTGTGATAAACACAATCCGCACTCCCTTTTATAATCTAATGCAGATTCTTTAATGCATGGATAATGTCCATTTGTTCAAGGAAGGAGACAGTCCGCAGATCAAAGAGAACGACCCCTTCTTGAATTCTTGTTATGATGGAAGGGCTTCCCTTTCTGAGGTTATCATGAAGTTCCTGGGCAGACAGTACGTCATGAGTAACTGAAACGAGGTAAGTATCTAATTCAACGTCCGGCATCGTCCCTCCACCAATCTGGCTTTTCCCTTCAATTATTTCAAACATGAAATTCGGTTTCAGGAGATTCCCCTCTTCTACGAAATGTATAGATTGCTTTAAAATTTCTTCTTTTTTACGGGTAATGGATGCAATGGTCGGATTTTCATCCTGCTCCTCCCCTTTTATGTAATGCATAAGTGTCATCTCTAAAGCTGCCAGTGTCATTTTGTCTACACGCAGTACCCGGGCCAGCTGATGCTTTTTAAGCTGATCAATCCATTGTTTTTTTCCTGCAATGATTCCGGCCTGGGGCCCGCCTAGTAATTTATCTCCACTAAAAGAAACAAGGTCGCCGCCTTTTTCAATGACTGTCTTTACCAAAGGTTCATTTCCGATACCTAGTTGAGCGAAGTCGTAAAGAGCCCCACTCCCTAAATCTTCATAATATAGGATATGGTGATGTCGATGGGATAACTGAACAAGATCCTCGGTGGAAACGGATGATGTAAATCCTTTTATCACAAAATTACTTTGATGGACCTTCATGATCATGGCCGTTTCATCACATAGTGCTTCTTCATAATCTCTTAAGTGGGATTTATTTGTCGTTCCAACTTCAGAGAGCAGAGCACCGCTTTCTTCCATGATGGAAGAAATCCGAAATGACCCTCCGATCTCCACGAGCTCCCCTCTGGAAACAATCACTTCTTTATGTTTTGCAAGGGCAGTGAGAATAAGGTAAACAGCCGCTGCATTGTTGTTCACGACCATGGCTGCTTCCGCTCCTGTTAACTCACAGATGAACTTTTCAGCATGGGTATGCCTCGACCCTCTGTATCCCCCTTCAATGTCGTATTCTAAATTACTGTAGTGACCAGCTGTCTTTTTGACATGGTCAATGACAACTTGTCCCAATCGGGCTCGTCCTAAATTCGTATGCAGGATGGTTCCGGTCGCATTAATGACCTTGCGAAGAGAAAGGGAATACGATTCTTGCATCAAGATATCTGTTTGTGCGAACACTTCTTTAACAAAGTCGTCTGATAATGGGTGAGGTCCTTGCCATTGTTCATTGAGCAGGGAACTCCGACAGCGTGTAACCACCTTTTTTAATAGGTCCGTCCCTCTTTCTATTGTGAGGTGATGCTTGTTAAGGAGAGTATGGAATTGATTGGCTTGTTGTAGCTGGTGGATGGGTGGGATGTGTCTGACGAGTTGTTTCATTATAAACCCTCCTTTATTCTTTATACTGATTATAACACCCTCACCAATTAAATTAGAAAGAATACAATGTGTAAAAGAATATGTTAGGGGTCAGGTGTAAATGGGCAAGGAAAGGGAGGATTTCTATTTAGAGAACTGGGAGGAAAATATGAAGGATTGGCTATTGGATCCTGCTACTGTTCAATTGGATGAACAAGAATTCAGAGTCGACTTTCTCGATACAACGGAAGCGTTCATCGTAGAAATTGAAACAGAAAATATTCATCCTGAGGAATTAATCATTAAGAAAAGTGACACTCAATTGGTAGTATCAATACTGATGAAGGACGAAATCAAGGTGAGAAATCGAACCATTCGTTTTCCCTTTTGTTTAAAGCAACGGGCAATCACCTATTCAATCGAACATCATACAATCGAAATCAATGTCCCTAAAAAGGAATGTCCCACACCCACTTCCTTCGTTATCCGAGTCCAGGGGTTATCTAATAAGTAATCATCCCCTCTAAATAGATGAAAAGGTCTGAAGTGAAAACTCAGACCTTTAACCATGTTTATAGGGATTCAATCGAAGAAATGATGTGGTTTATGTCAGGAAAGACTCCTGTATCTAATTTAGAATAAACCTTTTCTTCTCCTACTGAAATTTCAAATGCTCCACCAGAGGATGGTATTAACTTTAGTTCTTCAATGACAGATCGGAAATGGGTAAACAGTTGTTCCGCGAAACTCGCGGCTTTAGGTGCATAGTTTCACATCATGCAGAATTCAATTGTAATCGAGACCTTCTTCATTTTTATTTTCCTCCTTTTATTATATATTTTCCTGTGTGCATAATACCATAGCTTCTATTTTTATCCAAATACTTACCTATCTTTTTTTATGCAGATCCTCCTATTCCCCTCCTGATTTTCTAACCGCACATCATTTCTCCTTTGCCCAATTGCATTTTTATCCTGTACAATTAGAATATTCATACATTAAGGGGTGAAGTGAATGAGCAGGGAAGAAATTATCCGTTTAACAGAACTTTCTACAAAAGCTGGCTGAGGCTGCAAACTTGGTCCTAGTGACTTGACGCAAGTGTTGCGTCAACTACCCCCTCAACCATTTACTGAAGCATTGTTAGTGGGAAGCGAATCATCTGACGATGGTGGTATTTATCAACTGACAGATGATCTGGCTATGGTTCAAACCGTAGATTATTTTACCCCGATTGTTGATGATCCCTACCAATTTGGTCAAATAGCGGCGGCTAACGCACTAAGTGACATCTACGCAATGGGTGGAACACCGAAAACGGTTTTAAACATTGTAGGGTTTCCAATAAAAAGGCTCGGAAGTGAAATACTTACTCAAATTCTGTCCGGTGCACAAAATAAAGTAATCGAAGCTGGTGCTGTGACGGTCGGCGGCCATTCCATTGACGATCAAGAGCCGAAATTTGGTTTGAGTGTTACTGGAATCGTTCATCCAAAAAAATATTGGACGAACAACGGTGCCAAAGAAGGAGACGTTATGGTTCTTACAAAACCACTGGGTGTAGGAATACTAACGACAGGTATTAAGCGTAAGATGGTGTCGGCAGAACAAGAAAAAGATGTGATCGAAGTCATGAGCACGTTAAATAAATCTGCAGCTGAAGTTTTAGCTGAGTTTCATCCGCATGCAGTCACAGATGTAACAGGCTTTGGCTTAATGGGTCACGCCTTTGAAATGGCAAAAGGCAGTGATGTGTCCATAGAGTTCTCATACTCTTCCATTCCCCTATTAGAAGGGACGAAGGAATTAGCAGTTAAAGGAGTCATTCCTGGTGGGTCGAAAGCGAACCATCAGTGGCTTGAAGAAAAAGTCCACTATGATCCGAGTATCACCATGGAAGATCAATGGATTGTATGTGACGCGATTACTTCAGGAGGATTATTAGTAAGTTTGCCTGAGGATGAAGCGGAAAAGTATATAGAGGTGTTAGGACTTCACTCGATATCAGCTAGAATAATTGGTCGGGTGCTGACGAAGCAGAAATGGAGTATACTGGTTGAAAAATAATTAAGCGGTGACTCCTTTTGAAAGAAGTAGATTCCAAGCTACTAACTTTCAAAAGGACCACCGCTTATTTTTCTTCAATCATTTTGAGGAATTGGCCCGTAATTCTTTTTGATAAAATCCTTACATGATAAGGAAATCGGTTTCTCTCTTTTGAAAAAGAATTGAACCAGATGACTTTTTCATCTAACGCGATGAATGGAATACCCGTTGTTGCTTTTTCTATTTTGATGCTGTTTCCCGGTTGCGAAGCACTGCCGTCTTTACATTGGATGATGACGTTTTTCTCACTGGATACTGTGTGTAATACCCTCAATATCTCTTGGGGAATCTCTCTCACAAGTCCAACGTTCACTACGATTTTTTGTTTAGCTGCCTTAAAATCTTTCACCAGTCTGTTTAGATCACTCACATCAGTCCACTTCATTTTCTTGGTCGAGGAAGGGGTGAGTGTGGAACTTGTTCCCTTGTCCCCTTTCTGTTGAAGATGACGTATGAATTGATGTATGGGTTGGGAAGAATGGGTCTTCTCCTGAATAAATTGATCGTTCCCAATAAGAACGAACTTTCCCCTCGCCCGCGTAATCGCTACATTCAGTAGCCTATCGCTTCCTTTCCGAGTAAGTAGTGCCCCCGGTTTCCCATGGGAAGCTCCATCAACGAGGTCAAATAGGATCATGTCATTTTCCGAGCCTTGAAAGCCATGAACCGTAGCGGCATATAAATTCGTTTGAGGATGTCTGGTCTTTACCAATTCGTCCAGTAAAAGGTTATACCATTTCGCTTGCACACGGTAGGGGGTCACGATCCCAATAGATTGAATACCATCCTCGATTGCTTCCAGAATAAGGTTGATCGTCACTAAGCTGGATAGGACATTCCAACGGGAGCCTTTTTGTGTCTCTGCCCATTCCGTACCTTCTTTGAGTGAAAGTAATACCGCTCCAAGAGAAGGGAAAGGCTTCTTATTCGTAATCTCCGCTCTCATCTGTCGTACCGAATGGTGATCGCCTACCTTCGAATGGTAGATATACTGATTGGTAAATGCCGAAATACTTGGATGCATTCGCCGCTGTTCTGGAAGCAATAATAACTGAGGGTGGTCCTTACCCCTGTCCACGGCATGTGCTACCTGAGCCGAATGAAAGATGTCTTCCTTCAGCCACTTGGTTACCATCGGATGAAAGGACGTAGAAATAGGCGGAAGCTGTTTGAAATCTCCACAAATAATGATCTTTTTTCCAAGGGAAGCAGCAAATGCTACCTGAGGTATATACGCCATACTCGCCTCATCCACAATAACAAGGTCAAACTCTTCTTCATAAAGAATGGCATCAATCGCAGCTTTAGATAGAGTCGTACCGATGACCCTTGCGTCTGTGACAAGTTCACCTTCTCTTCGTTTAAACTTTTCTTTGATTTTTTGATAATGAACCTCCAGTTGAGACAACCGTTCTGAATCATAACTTGAGTACGTTTTAGCCAGTTTATTTTTTAACCTTCTCCGGTAGGTTTCGACCTTTCCTTTTTCCTCTGAAAGGCTGGGGTCAAGCTGTTCTAATAATTGGATCACGCTTAAGTCTTTGACATCTTCACTATACGCTTTCCGGTTGGTACCATAGCGGATGACTTCCCTTGCTTTCCACCGATCGTGGCTGCTGAGAAAGTAATGCATTTCTTCTATTAAGACATCGACTGCAGCATTACTATGGGAAAGGAGCAGCACTTTTTTTCCTTCTGAATAATGATAAGCGGCAACTCTGGCAAGCGTATAGGTTTTTCCTGTTCCAGGTGGTCCCCATAGATACGTTACAGGATTATACTTACTTCGCACATATGCTTCATGTAAAGGGTTTTTAAACGTAGTCTTCGGATGCCTTGATTCTTTCATTGGATTCATCACATGCTGAATACGCTGAGTTTTTCCGTGGCGCTCTTTTGCTTCGTCTAATCTTTCTATTAACTTCTCTAATATTTCCCATGGTTCATGCAATATTTGACCATAAGAAATGGTATCTCCTATGAACTGATCGAGCTCAATCACGCACTCCCGGTCGTCTGAACTAATCACCACCCCTGTGATCCTTGATTGCTTTCTCTTATAAACTACGCCTCCTCCCTCTGGTAAAGACGCAGGATAACTGAGGGTGAACCAATAAATATAGGCATTTTCTTCTTTTCGGATACATCGGCCTTCTTCTATCAAAACTCCAGATGTTTCCCGTTTTTTTAGTTGGAGAATTTCCATATCCAGAGCGGTTTGCCACTCATCTATCATTTCTGTCGTTTTCATCTGAATCACCTTTATCATAAGTAAAAAATCACGAACCTTATCATAACAATTTATTATGGGAGTGTATATGTTTATTGGGTCATTGGGAATATGACCCTCCTTTTTTCAAAACTGTTCAAAAAAATAAAAAAGAACCGATATTACATTCCGGCTCTTCTCCATTAATATAAAAATTACATAGCCTCGCCTGACTCCTCTTCTTCATCTTCTACAAATCGCTCTGCATAGTACAAAACATCTTCTACATATTTGTCGCTATGATTGTAGGCAAATACGGCTTGTTCGATTTTCCCATCCGCTGCTCCATTTCGTTCCAAATAGTTTGCAGCGCTAAACACCGCATCTTCAATTTGAAATGGATCGGCTACTCCATCTCCGTTTGCGTCGACCCCATATCCTCCATACTTTTCAATGACGTCAGGGTCTGTTTTTTGGTTTTGTGGGATATTGCCCTTCCCTAAGCCTGAGCAACTAGGGTGTGACCAGCCGACAAATGTACATGGCATGAATTGCATGTGTCCCTCAGCTCCCACAGGGGACACAAGAGTCTTCATGGTGGAAAATTTTGTTTCGACCCGGTGATGGGCAGCCAGTAAATACCATGGTACCCCGTATTCTTCTTCAGCTGCTTTATAAATGGGAATATATTCGGGAGGTACCTCTTCTTTACCAATTGAGGACAGGTTATAAGTGGCTCCTCCATTGTTTACGGCATAATAAATAGCTAAGATGATGATCGGTATAAGTACGATCGTAAATGGTGACGATCGTTTTTTCTTACTGGGACGCTTTTTTGTGGCGGATTTTTTAGTCATCGAGGCTCGATCCTTTACAAGAATATTGATTCCTCTTGTATTCTAATACGAGAACCACTCTGTGACAATCATTATGTAAAAAAGATGACCTCGGTAGTCGGTTCTTTCTTCACCGGATGTTGGTAGAGAAATCATTGACTATCGTTTGAGGTCACCTAACCATTATTCATTTATTATTAACAAACAAACGCTGCTCCAACGATAATTAATAGGATGAATAAAACTACGATTAACGCAAAACCACCAGCGTAGCCACCACCACCGCAGCCATATCCATATCCAGGGTATCCATATCCATACATCATCAGTCACCTCCAGTTATCTTACTACGATATTAATGTATGTAGGGGACAAATTGTAGGTTAATTAAAATCTTCATTCACTTTTTGACTATGAAATGCACCTGGAGCAGATTACCTATGAACAGTGGGTTTTGCATATAATGGTGGGGCGGAAAATGAGTAAAATGTCTAGATGGGAAGTGCTATATATGAAAAAAGACGCCTGGAAAAATTCCAGGCGCTAAAACGATTTTACATGTGCTCTTTAGGTTCTTTTGTTTTTCTTGGCTTAGGTTTGATGTATAATCCAAGCTCTTTCTTCTCTTGATTCAGTGATTTATAGAGGGACAGCATCATCAGGGCCATAATTACCGAGAATGGCAACGCTGCGACAATCAATGCATTTTGTAATGCCTGTAATCCTCCACTATAGAGCAGGATTAATGCAACAGTAGACTGAGCAAGTCCCCAAGTTAACTTCACATAGTTTGGCGGGGTTAATGATCCATAGGTTGTTTGCATTCCCAGAACGAATGTAGCTGAGTCAGCAGACGTAATGAAGAAGGTTCCGATCAATGTGATGGCAATGACCGAAAGAATCGTCGACCATTCGAATCCGTTAAATACTGCAAATAATACCTCTTCTGTATTTAGTCCTGATATATCTGTTCCTGCTTGTTGAATTTCAATGGCAGATGTACCAAAAGTAGCGAACCAAATGAAACTGACTAAAGCAGGAAGCAGTAGCACACCGATTAAGAATTCACGAATGGTTCTGCCTCGTGATACACGTGCGATGAAGATTCCGACAAATGGAGACCAGGAAATCCACCATGCCCAATAGAAGATCGTCCAGCCATTGATCCAGCCTCGATGCTCTTCATTTAATGGGGCAATCCGGAAACTCATGGCAGCGATGTTTTGTATATAAGCACCGATTGTATCAGTGAACATATTCAGGATGAGCAATGTAGGTCCGATAAAGAACATTAACACGAACAGTCCAATTGCCAATACCATATTCGTATTAGATAGATATTTAATTCCCTTACTTAATCCAGACCATGCCGATATCATAAATAAGACGGTTACAACCGCAATAATAATGAACTGAACAGTGAAATTATTTGGTACTCCAAGTAGATATGAAAGTCCTCCGTTAATTTGTGCTGCACCGAACCCAAGTGTAGTGGCAACACCGACAACAGTGGCGAATACAGCCAGTACATCGATGACCGTTCCCAGTGGACCGTTCACTTTATCTCCAAAGATCGGTTTCAATGTAGCTGAGATTAAGCCCGGCTCATCTTTACGGAATTTATAATAAGCAAGTGCTAAAGCGACAATCGCATAGATCGCCCACGCATGTATTCCCCAGTGGAAGAACGTATAGCGCATTGATTCTTTAATGGCCTGATTTGTTCCACCTTCAGCAAGTGGAGGCGTCAAATAGTGTGACAGCGGCTCGGCTGCCCCCCAGAATACTAAACCGATTCCCATCCCTGCACTAAACAACATGGCGAACCATGTTCCTTTCGTGTACTCAGGTTTCTCGTCTGGCTTTCCTAATCTTATCGTTCCGATTGGACTAAAGATCAAGAACACGCAGAAAATAACAATCACTGTGACTAAAATAAGATAATACCAACCGAATGTTGAGGTAATAAAGTTTTGCATATCAGCTGTTACATTTTCGAATGACTTTGGCGCGATGACACCGTAGGCAACAGAAGCTGCAACTAATGCAATGGTAATCCAGAAAACATTTGATATCCTCTTCATAAAATTCTCCTTTCCAATTTCAATGTATTTTTTTGCTCTTTTCTGTGTGAAGGTAACGACAGCCGGATTGAGGGTGTTTATCTTAGTATGTACACCAGCGGCAATCATCTTCATCTTTGAAAGAGTCTCAGTTAATGCAGATGGGAATATGTGCATTCTGAGGATTGTGGAGGAATAATTACTTATTACCTATTCCCTCACCACACTCTCATAAAACCAACATTTGTTACCCTATCAGAAAAAAGTTTAACTTTGCAAGTGATAACCATTATATTTTTTTATAGTGTTTGTCATTTAAACGTTTTCATTCCTATTCTTTTTTTGACCTGAAAGTCCATCACACCATGAGAGATTGGAAATGAATACGCTTTATAATCCCGGCAAGGCAAATTTGGTTGACAATCATGGTTACCTTTTATATATAAGGAAAAGGCATTTTTGATGGATATTAATAAAGGTATCCTCTAAATCCATTAGAAGTGTCAACTGGGAATTCTGGATGAAGTTTTTGTAGTAATTTTCAATTATCTGTGAATATTAATATAAGAATGTACGGGAGGAGGTCGAGTCATGAAAAAACAAAACAAATCGCAACATGAAACAGCTAAAAAGTTAGCTCAACAACAAATGGGTGAGGAAATTGAGATGAAATCCATAGCTCCTTCTGCTAGGGAAGGTTCAAAAGTTCATGGGAAATAGTTTTTTGATACAAAAAAGGACGCCTAAGTCGGCGTCCTTCCTATTCGTTACTCTTCAATAATTTTCACTTTGACATCCTGTACACCATATTTAAGGGCATCTTTTTCTTTTTCCATATAAATGTCGATGCGTTGTCCTTTTATGGCTCCACCTGTATCTTCCGCACGGGCATAACCGTATCCTTCTACATACACCTTAGATCCCAGTGGAATGACACTTGGATCGACGGCAATGACTCTGGCATCAGGGTTCTCTATTAAGTCCACACCCGTCTTTGTTATGCCGATACAGCCCTCACAATAAGCTGTATACGCAGTAGCGGTTACATTAACCTCTTTCACAACCTTGTCCTCGGAAGTTTCCGTATCAGTAGATTTAACAGCTTTTTCTTCTTGTACGTTATTCACAGTATAACCTTCTTCTAAAAGTTGTTGGCGTGTGCCAACCTCATCTATCGAAACATGATATCGATTTGCAATCTCCCAAAGAATATCGCCTTGTTCTATATTATGGTAATCATTCATTGCAGTCTCGTCTGATTCTGCAGAGGCAGAAGTAAGTCCGATTGTTAGAAAAACTGTGAAGGAAAAAATGGAAAATAATACTTTTTTCATCTTGTGAAATTCCTCCTTTTGTGTTTGGTCTATGAAACCAACAGTTGAAATAGTAACATAGACTTACCTCAGGTACATAACAAAGTGTTTATAAACCGATAACAATTAGATGACAAGCATGTAATATTTATTGTTTTCTGTCGACTCAGCTGGAAGTGTTTCTAACTCTTTCATTTGAAGGGAAATGTTAGTTGAAAAGCGTGGTTGAAATGAGAGTAAATGGGCAACGAAGAGACTATTAAGAAAGTTATTCCATTTGCATTTTGTGTTTAAGAGATAAGCTATTAAAAATGTATTGAAGAATAAAAAAACCACTGAGAATGACATCTCAGTGGTTCCAATCTATTATTTACTTTCAAGAATTTTTACGTTAACTGATTTTCTGCCCCAATCAACTGCTTGATCTTTTGATGGGATGAATACATCGATTCGATTCCCTTTAATCGCTCCACCTGTATCTTCAGCAGTTGCATAGCCGTAGCCTTCAACATATACTTTAGATCCCAGTGGAATTACATTCGGATCTACTGCAATCACTTTAGCGTCTGGATTTTCTAAAAGGTTAACACCAGTGGCTGTCGTACCTGAGCAACCTTCACAACTTGCTGTGTAAGCAGTTGCTTCTACTGTGATTTCCTTTACAGCTTCCTCTTGTGCTGCCGGTTCTTTTTCAGCAGGTTTTGCCTCAGCTGGTTCTGCTGCAGGTGCTTCAGCTTCTGGAGCTACTTCTGCTGTTTCTTCTTGAGCAGGAGCTGCTGCTTGCTCAGAAGTATTTGCAGTAGCTGAAGGTGCTTTTTTATCTTCTAAATTGAGGACTAATTCTTGTCCAGGGACAATCAGGTCACTTTCAAGAGCGTTCCAGCTTATTAAACTGTCGACGGAAACTCCATATTGTGAAGAGATTCCCCAAAGTGTGTCACCTTTTTTAACTGTATAGTACTCTTTGGATGATACCGTGAGTTCTTGGTCAGGATAGATTAAGTGTGAATTTAAATTGTTCCATTTCATGAGTTTATCAACGGATGTACCGTATTCCTGGGCAATACCCCATAAAGTGTCACCTTTTTTAACTTCGATGTCTTGTGCTGAAGCGCTAGCTCCACCAGACACTGCAAGTGTAGTAAATGCAGCCACAGAAATAATCGATTTTTTTAGTTTCATAGAAAAATTCCTCCTTATGTAGCTAGCGGTTTATTTATTTTTGCTAACAGGGAAAATACTAACATAGTAAAATCTCAATTCAATAACAGGAACTTTAATATCGTGCGTCAAGAATATTTCACGACTGTAATAGAAAGCGATTTCCTGTATAAACTATCATGTAGAGGAATACTATGGTAATTTAAGATGAAAAAAATAGGTATAAAGGGTATTTATGGATATAATAGTTAAAGAGTTCTATTCTATTTTGACGCTGATTTTAGATATGAAGTTGTCTTTTTCGTATTTATTGAACAAGATCTAGTTTTAAAAAAGAAGAAAGTTTAATCTTAACAAGCTGGAAGATTCCTACTATACTATAAGAAGTAATGGTTGAACTGGAGGATGACAAGGTTGGATAATCAGGAAGAAAATATTGTACTATATAAAGATGATCCCGACGAACATAGTGGTCGTTGCGAATGTGGGAACAATATTTTTAAATCACGTGTATTGGATGGAAAGTTTTATCGAAAGTGTCAAGAGTGTGGTAAAACGAAAATTGTTTAATAGAAAAAAGGGAGACCGGCATCAAAAGTCGGTTTCCCTTTTTTTTATTTATTCATTTTTTGAATGATCGTAGAAGCGAACTGAACCAATTCATCTGTTGTATGATTAATTTGCCTGATGGCTTCCACAATATGATTTAATTCAGTTTGATTTCGTTTGAACATACCCATATAGTTTTCCATTTCCATTTGAACGGTCATAATGCCGTTTTGTACATTCCCTATCTCTTTGCGGGAGTTCTCCGTTAATTCAGTCATGTTAATAACCCGGTTTGAGACAACACCGATTTGCTTGTTGCTTTCATTAACGAGCTGATGGATGGAGTGGCTCAGTTCCTTTGAGTCTTCGGCAAGCTTTCGCACTTCAGAAGCGACAACTGCAAATCCCCTGCCTTCATTACCGGCTCGAGCTGCTTCAATTGAGGCGTTTAGTGCTAGAAGGTTTGTCTGCTCAGCTATTTGTTGAATCGAATTTGAAAGAGGCGTAATCTGTTCGGCTATTGTTTTTACCCCTTTGATTTCGTTTAATAGCGTTTTGATTTGCTCAGTGATAATGCCAAAGCTGTCGATCATATTATCTGTTTGATCTTTGTTCATTTTGGAAAGCTGAAGGAGATTTTTACTGCTCTTTTCTGTGTTTTCAGATTCTGCACGAATACGTTCCGCTTTCGTAGCTGTCTCATTTAAACTTTTCTCAGTTTGGCTTAATGATGAGCCGAGTTCTGTATTCATGTTGAGCATTTCTACTTGCAGAGCCTGGTTTTCTTGATGAAGTTTCTCGAGCTCATCCATTCTGCTTTGGATATAGTATTCAGATACAATACTTGCGTCTAAATGGATACCATGATCGATTGCGACCAGAACGGAAGCAAGTTTAGATGGTTCGTTTTGATAGAGTTCTACAATCTTAGGGATCAATAAATGCTGGATGGTTGTGTAGGTGGAAATAAACCAATCTATTGTAACGCCATTCCGGTTATGGGTTTTCCCCATCCTCTCCCTCATGGAGAAATATTCTTCATTTAGCTCACCAGAAAATAGTGAACGAAAGTAATCATGGAATACGGCCTTTAAACGTTCACGGCTGGAGTGGTTAACAGCGATTTCGACTAAACTTGGATGTTTGTAGAGATGATCCAATACCGTTTCAAGCAAGGAATCGGATAACTGCTCATAGACGGGGAGAACTTCTTTTAATTCGTTCAAATGGTGTTCCTGGAATTGCATATAATGCAATCTTTCATTCAGTTTCTTGTCTTGCAGGACAATGACGTTGGATGTAGGGACGATTACAGGTTCAGTCTTGGGTTTTCTTGAAAATAAAACAGCCATGGGGTTCCTCCGATAAATAGTGATAATTTTAATGTTATATGTATAAACTTTGTATAACTTTAATATATCTACTTTACCCCAACTTTTTTCCTATGACAATCATTTTGTTTGTAAAATTAAAATAATTCAATAAAGCATGATACTGTTGGTTCAATAAGAGAACAATGCCCAAAAGTCTAGGTTCCAACTAATCCCCCTCCCCTTTCCTCATACGAATCGTAGTCGAATATAGTTGTACAAAACATATACAAAAAGAGGGACGGACCTTTGATCCTAGGAGCTGCTCCTAGGAATCAAGGTCCGTCCCTCACTGCTTTATTGTGTTAAAATGATTGGTTCGTCTTTGGTTATGATGATGGTGTGTTCGATTTGGGCAACGAAGCTGTTGTCGGGTGTGATGTAGGTCCAGCCGTCGCCCTTTTCGATTACGTTTTGTGCTTTGGTTGAGATGAACGGTTCAAATGCAATGACCATTCCTTCTTTTAACAGTGCATTATCCCATGGATCGAAATAATTTAAGATGTGGTCAGGTTTCTCATGAAGAGACCGTCCTACACCGTGGCCGGTTAAGTTCATAATCACCGTATAACCATTTTTTCGCGCTTCATTATTAACCGCTTTGCCGATCCCGTTTTGTTTAGATCCTGCTCTCGCTTTCTGGAGTCCCGCTTGGAATGAATTTAATGCCGCTTCACATAAATCTGTAAGCTTTGGGTCTCCCTCCCCAACAACAAATGAGATTCCTGTATCAGCATAGTAGCCATCTTTAGAACCGGATACGTCGATATTGACAAGGTCTCCTTCTTCGATCACACGGTCACCGGGTATCCCGTGAGCCACTTCTTCATTCACACTGATACATGTGAAACCAGGAAAGTCATATTCACCTTTAGGTCCTGAAATGGCTCCGTTTTCTTCAAACAGTCTTCCAGCAATATCGTCAAGCTCTTTAGTCGTTACTCCAGACTTTGTCAGAGAGCGTAATTCATCACGGATCATCGCCACAATGCGGCCGATTTCTTTTAACGCTTTTAAATCTTCATCAGTTTTGACAATCATATTATCTTCCTTCTCTTTTGAAATTTTACCTTCCCTTACTATACCGAAACATACTCTGTTTTTAAAGGGAAAGCTGTCGTTTAGTATGGTGGATAATTATTTTATGGGATTCGCTTCATTCAATTACTATATCAAACAAAAAGAAATAGGATGGGGATGACGAAGGACATGATCGTGGCGGTTAATGCCATGGCGGCACCACTCACTGCCCCTTCCCTTTCGCCCTCTTTAATAGCTTGTGCCGTCCCTACTCCATGGGAAATCACTCCGAATGGAAGTCCTTTTGCGATGGGGTGCTTTACATGCAGCAACTTTAATATAGACGGTATGATCATAGCTCCGAACATACCCGTCACAATGACGACCGTGGGAATGACTTCTATATTCGCCTCAATCACCTTCCCTATATCAACTGCTACGGGGGTTGTAATGGTTTTAATAAGCAAGGAACGGCTCCATTCAGATGGGATCCCCAACCACATACTGAATAAATAAGAAATAAGCATAGACATTCCACTTCCGAACAGGATACCGAAAAGTATGGGCTGTACATGCTGTACTAATAACTTTCGATGCTGATAAAGGGGATACGCAAGGGCAACAGTAGCAGGTCCAAGTAAATACGTTATGAATGAAGTGAAGTCCGCATATTGTTCATAAGGAATATCGATGATCAATAATGTGACGATGATAGCAATTGTACTAATGAATATAGGTATCGTAACGGGGTTTGGCCAAAGTCGGTGAATCTTTACCCCAAAGATAAAATACAATACTGTAATGCCTAATGCCATCAGTGAACTAATGAGATGGATCATGGTTTCGTTTCTCCTTCCATCTTATTAGCCTCTCTGCTGAAATGGCGGTTGCTACAAATCCGGTTATCCCGCTAATAAGCAGAATCACAATGAGTTTCCAGCCGAAATCTATAAAATATGGCCCCAGAACCATTGCACTAACAGACAAGGGAAGAAAAAAGAATGAAAAATGTCTTAAGAAAAACCCTGTACCGTCCATTAGTATCTTTTCTTTCACTACTCCCGTTAACAATAGTAGAAACAAAAAAAGCATCCCGATAATGCTTCCGGGAATGGGTAAATGAAAGAAGTCTGTACACCACTTTCCAATTTCATAAAATAGGCATAGAATGGCAATTTGAATGATGGTCCGAACAACTTGCATAATTTTCTCCTCGCTTTATAGTCTTCTCACGATTTTACCACAAAAGGCAGGTCAATAAAGAATGGTGTGAACTAAAAAAAAGAGCATGAGGTATCCTCACCCCATGCTCTTTTAGAAAGTATAGTATGGATCGGCTCCTTAAAGAAGCTCCTTTTCAATTAATCAATTTATTTTAAATTATCTTAACGAACGCTTCTGCAGTTGACTGACTAGATTGTGGATTCTGTCCAGTCACGAATTTCCCATCGGTGATGACATGGTCACTCCATGCTTCAGATTTTTCAAATTGAGCTCCTTGCTCTCTTAATTTTGTTTCTAATAAGAAAGGCATTAATGAATCGAGGCCCGTTTGCTGTTCTTCTTCGTTGGTGAATCCTGTCATGCTTTTTCCTTCAACCAGCCATTTTCCATTTGAAAGTTTCGTTCCAACAAATCCAGCAGGACCATGGCATACAGATCCAATGGCTTTGTTGTTTTCAGCAAAGTGAGCCAGTGCTTGTTGAAGTTCGGGACTTTCAGGGAGATCAAACATCGTCCCGTGTCCGCCCGGTAAGAATATCCCTGAATATTCGTTAACGTTCAATTGCGAAAGGACCATCGTTTGATCTAATTCTTTGGTGACACCCTTCCATTTTTCAACCTGTTCATCATCAAGGCTGTTAGGATCTAAAGGAATACGGCCTCCTTTTAAGCTAGCCACATCTACACCAAATCCCTGATTCTTAAATTCTTCATATGGTTCAGCGAACTCAGATAACCAAAGACCTGTTTCGTGTTCATCATCAATTTTGCTTTCATTCGTTAAAACCATTAATATCTTTTTCAATGTGTACCCTCCATTTTTTATATAGCTGTTATCCTACTCTTTTGTTTTATCCTCTTCTCATGAAATTAAACTTCCGTATTACAATTATTTTTCTTTTGTAAGGTTATAATCAGTAGAAAACGACTCCCTTAATGAGAGCCGTTTCGGTGGATTAAAGTATATCAAATACGAATTGAATTTTCTTTTCAACAGGATCCCAACTAAGGTAAGCTGAAAACTCCTTCTCTCCTTTTTTAAAACCGTCGATCCGTTCTGATTTTCCATCTGCGAGCACTTTTTTCACGATTGCTTGTGTCATACGCTTCGAGAGAATGGTCTTCGAAATGGTGAAGTTGCATTTTGTTTTTTGATAATTGGAGCATCCGTAGAATTTCCCTTTGTCAACTACTTTTCCGCCACACTTCAAGCATGTGCCGATGCTGGTTTTCGTTGTTCTTTTACCTTTACTCCCTTTGGTCCGTTGGATGGAAGCTGTATCAAGATCTTCGAAATTCCATGTGTTTGAGTCCTGAAGAGCGTTTTGAACAAGTTTATCGCTTAATTTCTTCACTTGCTCCATAAACTCAGGTGCGGACGCTTGCCCTTTTCCTATTTCCTGTAGTCGCTGCTCCCATTTTGCCGTCATTTCAGCTGATGCCAACACATTTTCACCAATTGCCCGAATCAAAACTTTTGCTTTATCGGTTGGATAGACAATGTTCTTTTGGATATCAATGTAGTTCCGATCTTTAAGCATGGTAATGATTCCAGCGCGTGTTGCCTCGGTACCCAGACCTTCTGTTTGTTTCAACACTTTCTCGAGCTCATCATTATCCATGTATTTACCCGCCGTCTTCATTAAGGTAATGAGTTGACCTTCTGTGAAACGCTTAGGTGGCTGGGTTTTTCCTTCCTTGGTGTGGACACTCTTAACAGTGCCTTTGTCGCTTTCCTTAACGGGTGGCAGGAGCGGTTCGTCATCCTTTTCATTCTGCATCAGAACCTGCCTCCATCCTTCTTGGAGAATTTGCTTTCCTTTAGAAATGAAATCAGCACGTTCGTCCACCACAGTAGTGATAGTAGTGTAATTGATCACAGCTTTGTCGTGATGTGCAGCGATAAAACGTTTAACCACTACATCATAAATTTTCCTTTCGTCCACTGAAAGTGATTGAGGATCGGTTACTTGTTCAGTTGGAATAATTGCGTAGTGATCAGAAACCTTCGCTTCATTTACAAAACGCTTGTTATTTAGCAGGCTCTCATGAGGAGTGGGGATCCAGCTATTGTAAGGACTGTATTCCTGAAGCTTAGACAAGATTTCCGGGAAGGTTTCAGCTTCCCCTTTCGTTACATATTGTGAATCTGACCTTGGGTAAGATACAATGCCCTTTTGATAAAGTTTTTGTAGGACATCCAGTGTTTTTTTGGGTGAAAATTTATATATTTTGTTCATCGTTGCTTGGAGAGCTGATAGATTGAAAAGCAATGGAGGAGCAAATTCTTTTCGTTCTGTTTTCATCTCCAGAACGCTTGCGGGCTTCCCTTGGCAGAACGAAGCAATCTTCTCTGCCAGTTCCTTTGTTTGAATTCGGGTTTCTCCATCCTTTTGCCAAACCCCTTCGTACGTGTGGTCTCCCATTTGAAAGACAGCTTTCACTTCCCAGAAGGGTTCGCTTTTGAATTGCTCTATTTCTTCATCTCTTTTTACAATCAAAGCAAGAGTCGGCGTTTGTACCCTTCCAGCAGAGAAAACATCCGACATACCTTGCTGCTTTAGCAGAATGCTATAAGCTCTCGATGCATTCATTCCCACAAGCCAGTCCGCACAAGCACGGGAATAGGCTTCATAATACAGGCTCCGCATTTCCGTTTCTTCTCTCAAATTGGTGAACCCTTGAATGATGGCTTTCTCTGTCAGGGATGATATCCATAATCTTTTCATGGGCTTCTGCACGCGGGCCATTGAAATAATATTCCGGATGATCAACTCACCTTCACGCCCGGCATCCCCTGCATGGATGATTTCTGTGACTTCCCTTTTCTTTAGAAGGTCTTTGATGACTGCGAATTGTTTCGCTTTTGCCCGTTGAAGCTCATATTGAAATCGTTGAGGAATGATGGGGAGGTCTTCTAACGTCCACTTCTTCCATTTGCTTTCATATTTTTCAGGGGCTTGAAGCTGAAAAAGATGACCTACAGCCCATGTGATATAAGCCCCATTGGGGAACACATCATTAGAATGAACTTCAATGTATCCTTGGCGTTTTCGATGAGGAAAAGGTTTAGCGAGGGTAGCTCCTTGATCAGGTTTTTCGGCAATAACAACTTTCATATCATTCTCCTGTCCAGCTTTATGATTCCTTCATTATAGCATGTTTTTCAGAACTCTTGTTCTATGTATGTGGAGAAATCATACTTGTTTTTTATCAGTCATATTCGAACTAGTTTAATACAAATCTACTTGATAGAATAGGGTTGATTTTCTTTACGGTACCAAGGGTGGGCGTGAATGTACGAAGAGTGATCGTGGGTGGTGTAATGTTATAGTGAAATGGTGTTACAGATTAGAAGCCATATCTGTAACACCATTTCCTTATTGACCTAAATTTTCCAGATTCCCTTTAATCTCTTGTAGCTGATTAAAGGTGTTTACGATCTCAAGGTTTTGTAACTCTGAAATTTGGACTTCTCCCTTATCAATTTCAACTAAGGCACGATCAATTCCTTCCAGCGCTTGTTCATTATACCCTTCCACTTTTTTGTGGATGCTTTCTGCCAGCTGAGGCGGGGTCAGATCATTGATCTCTTGTATTTCTGTTTTCATGTCTTTTAATCTTGTTTCAAGTGCCGGTATGTTGGATGAATCTGCCGCTGCATTTTCCACTAATCCAGGAAAATCGTTTGCGAATTGCTCTGCTTCATTTAAATAATCGGTCATTTCCTCAACATAGGTCAAACTGTTATTTGCTTCCTCGAGGATTCCGCAGCCTGTCAGCATAAAAAAGCTGAGTAATATGATTAATTTTTTCATTGAATTTCATCCTTCCCTAGCTTTCTCTCCCTATATTATATATACGAATGACCGTCCTAATGGTTTCATTTCATTTCATAAAAAGAAGGCTAACACGCCGTTAGCCTCTTCTATGTCTTATTTAATAATTTGCAGTTCTTTAGGGAATTTGGTCAATGTTTCGTAACCATCCTTCGTTATTAGTACATCATCTTCAATTCTTACGCCGCCAATTTCCGGAACGTAAATTCCCGGCTCGATGGTGTAGGTCATTCCTTCTTTTAATATCCCATTATTTAAATGGCTCATGGATGGGAATTCATGTACGTTGATCCCAAGTCCGTGACCGATCCGATGGGGGAAATAGTCTCCATACCCTGCTTCTGTAATTATATCCCTTGCGATTTGATCCAGGTCACCAATACGGTTTCCGGGCTTACTTGCACCCAGGGATGCCAGTTCTGCTTTTAAAACGGTATTGTAGATTTCTTTTTGCTTGTCTGAAACCGATTTATAAGCGAATGTACGGGTGATGTCAGAGGTATATCCTTCAAGGACAACACCAAGATCAAACAAGACAAAGTCTCCTGCCTTCAGCTTCCGGTCTCCTGGGTTTCCGTGCGGATCTCCAGCTTTTTCACCAAAGAGTACCATCGTAGAGAAAGACATTTCACGAATGCCTTTTTTCTTTAATTCATACTCGATCTTTGCAAGAACTTCCATCTCCGTAATGCCTTCTTGGAGTGCACTTACACCTACTTCAACCCCGAAGTCTGCCATTTCAGCTGCACGGCGCATGATGGCGATTTCACCCTCATCCTTCACGACACGCATCTCATTTAATTTATCTTCAACATTCACTATATTCGGTGAGTTGAACATGTTAATAAATGCCTGACTGCGGCCATACGTTACGACTTCATTTTCGAAAGCCACCCTGCGGCCATCAATTCCCCGTCTTTGAATGGCTTGTTGAATGAATTCCCATGGATTTTCATGATCAGAGTATCCGATTACTTCGTTAATCCAACCGGCATCCTTCACTTGACGTGTTTCCATTCCCGGTACGACCACAAAAGGTTCGGCATCGGGAAATACAAACAGCCCCATCAACCGCTCATGTGGATCCGTGTGGAAATTCGTTAAGTAAAATACATTTTCAGTTGAATTGATGAATGCGGCATCGATATTTTCTTCTTTTAACCAATTTTTCAGCATTTCTATACGTTGTTCCATCGTGAGTTCCTCCTAGAATTTCGTGATGTTATGTAATCGATTAATATGAGCATATCTATGCTAACACATTTTGAAGAAAGTTTGAAATAATCGTATTGTACTTGATGGTTCTCAATGGGGGTTGTATGTTTTTTTGATAGGGGTAAGCTTTTCCTACCTCTTGCCTATAAATTACGGGGGGTGTTTGTGATATAATTTTAAGCATACAGTGAATGTAGGGTGGGAGTGGCCACTTCCTTATAGAAGGAGGTGGTGCTTATAGTGACAACGTATGAGGCGTTAACGCTAATGATTACCTTTGGCTCTTTAATTGTCTCCATCATTGCCGTAGTTATTTCAAATGACAAAAAGAAATAACCCCACCCTCATGAAGCGCCTAAACTTTGAAGGGTAGAGTTATGTTCCTTTCTCTATTGGGCCACTGCTTTCCTTGCAGTTTGCTGTGTAGCAAGAGACATTGGTTGCCGCCAGTGTCTCTTGTTTTATCATTATGCTCTACTTTTAAGATAGTATAAATCCAGTCGGAAAGCAAGATGAGTACAAGCAAAACTTCACGAAAAAATATAGCCTGGAGAAGAAATTCTCTAAATGCTTTATTAATACAGAGGGTCTGTTTTCTTAGGCTTGCGAACAAGTGCCATGATTCCTGCGATCAGGAACAGAAGGCCTGGTACGAAACCAAATCCTATCGTGCCAAGTCCGATGACTAGGGCAGCGATGATAAACATGATTCCGGACAATACCGGTTTTTTATTTTTCACAATGGTCAGTACAGCAATAATCCCCAGGATGGACGCAATGATTCCTAAGATAACAAGGTACGATCCAGTTGATTCAGCAGCGTTGATAATGGAACTTAAATCTCCTGCAGTCATCTCTGCATTTTGTATATTTGGATCACTCTCCATACCTTCTTCGAGTTGGGACATGACCTCAGGATTACTCATCCCCATATTAAGTACGATTCCGATTATGGAAAATAATGCGGATAAGATAATTCCGATTACTCCCATCACTACTTCTCCTGTTCGTTTCACCATTCTACTCTCTCCTTTATAGATAAATACTTTATAATATATTGTGCTAAAACGATACTATTCCCCTAAATGGATAGTGTGTTCAGCTTCTTACTCATGTAGGCTTCCAGGATGGAATGATCTTCTGGAAATCCCAGGGGCAGGTTCTTTAACTCTTGAAGTGAAAACCATCCGATATTATGTATTAATTGATCAGGGTCCTGTATGGTGGCCGCACCTCCCAGGAGCTGGACTTCATAGTAATGAATTCTTATAGAAATACTTCCTTCATTCCCCCACTTTGTATACAAATGATTTCCTACTTCAACATCATAGCCTGTTTCTTCCCAAACTTCACGTTTGCAGCACTCCTGAAGGGATTCGCCCGATTCCATCCCCCCTGATGGAACAGACCACCGTTTCTCTTCTTCTTTCCCTTGTAATACCATCAATAAACGACCTTCATGCATGCAAAGAGCGGATGCACCAATCCATTCATTCAATTAGTCACCTCATTTCGTGTGGAAGCATTCAAGCTCATTCAATTATTTAATGAATGAGCTTATGTCTCCTTTAGCATATTCTCTCTTTTGACAAAATTCTCCTTCTACATAATTAAATTCTTTATATTCAGATATTTTCCGATCGTGCTATAAGGTCCGTCCCTCTTTGGTCTTTCTCATTCCGAGTTTCTTTAAGATGATGTTTTCCATTATGCTCCATGGAAGGACTGCTTTTAGTAATAGGGTTAATCGCACTCCTTTGCCTATGGGAATTCTAAATGATTTTTTCTTGTTTAGTGCTATCTCCCGTACGATCGAGGCAACTTCCCTTGGATCTCCAAGTGTATCTGCACCAGCTTGAATTTCCGAGTTGATGGCTTTCATGTAGTGAAAGTAAGGAGAGTTTTCTTGCATCGAAAGTGGAGTGACTTTCTTACCTGATGTCCAGATATTCGTTTGATAAGAACCGGGTTCGATCAGATGCACAGATATGCCAATGGGTTTAAGCTCCAATTTCAGACTTTCCGTGTATCCTTCTAATGCATGCTTAGAAGATACATAAGGACTAAGTCCAGGAAAGCCGAATCTGCCGCTAATGCTACTCATATTGATGATCTTCCCTTCTCCTTGCTTTCTCATATAAGGGAGAACAATTTGAGTCATTCTCATGACACCAAAAACATTCGTTTCAAATTGTTCACGAAACTCATCGATTGTAACTTCTTCTGCAAATCCCGCACCGGCAAACCCTGCATTATTCAGGAGGATGTGCACCTTGCCCAAATCATTAAGGGCGGTAGAGAATTCCTTGATGGATGCTTCCGACGTTACATCCAATGGAAGCACTTTCACTAAATCCCCCACCTTTAGTTCCTCAGCCCGTTGTAGCAATGCCCTTCCTTTTTGTGGGTCTCTCATGGAGGCGATTACTTTATATCCAAGTTGTGCAAGCTCCAGCGTCGAGAGAAAACCAAACCCGCTATTCGCCCCCGTCACCACGGCTATTTTATGATTCATCCCAGCTTCCTCCCCATTTTTTCTTTCTATTAGTATAGCAATTATGATTCTGATCCACTGAGCTTTTTATCAAAAAAATGCATAAAAAGGGTGGCTTCATCCCATTGAAGCCACCCTTTTAACGAGGAAGTCGTGTCAATTTCTATTCTTAATCTACAGCAACCCCATAGTATATTCAACATCTCTAAGAAGGGATGAACAGTTCTCTCGGGAAATGAATAGTCATCTATGGTCAATTTCATCAACTATTCATATATTTATATAATTGTAAGCATATTTATGGATCATTATTTTGCCTGCGTCAAACCAACTATTTTTCCATCACTAGAATAAAAGTTCACTTGAGGAACATGGAGCATACCCTCGTAAGGTTGGATGTGAAAGAAGTAGTCATTCTCTTCAAGCTCTATACGTTTAAACTGGATATTTTCCCGGTATGTAAAGTAGTCAACACCCATTTCGTCGCGGTCACCGTAAACAATAAACTGATTAGTATGAAGAAATTCTGTTCCGGCAGATAATAGAGGAGAATCATTAATACTGTACAGTTCATAAAGGGGTAGAACATTCATTTTTTTATAAATGGCCAGTCCGATCTGTTTTTCCCCGTCCTTATTCATATAGGTATAGAGAAGGAGGTATTGCTGCCCGGATTCTTTTTCTGAAACAACTTTCAGATCATGGTAAGTGTCCTTGAATTCAAACTGTTCAAAGTGCTGCCTGAATGCACCTTTTCTTGTAATAGAGTCACCTTTTTCAAAATAGAAAGTGATTGCAAAGACAATTAGTGAAGACACTAACAGTGATAGGAGGAACCTTCCCCTGGAATTTTTTTCTTCCAACCAGCACCCCCCATTTTACATATTTATCCTGATTTTATCATGATTCTTACAGGAATTCCTAGTGTATACAAACAAAACGGCAGAAAATTCATTCTGCCGTTTTACTGCTTATGACTGCAAATCTACTGGCACTACTGCACTCTTAAGCTCATTATTTAGCTCTGCTCTATATTGCTGTTCCTGCTCTGCATTCCACTTCAGAAGCTTCGCCATTATCGCGATTACAGGTTCCTTCCATTTCTCCACCCACTCACGATCGAAGAATAAAGCACCAGTCCGTCTAATAAAGAAATCAACCGGCGTCGAGGCCATCTCCTCCTGAATCGCATAAATCAGTTGTGCATATAAATAAGGAGGGACGGACCTTTCATCACTTGTTCCGCTATAAGCATGAGCAAGCTTATAGAGCTGATCCACGTTTGAACCGTACATGGCTGCAAGCTTTCTTCCCTCTTCCTCTGTTAATCCAAATTGATGTGCTTCATCTGCTTTTCGATCAATAAACGCTTGGAAGTTTTTCGATCCGCCTACATGACCTCCTGAGATAGGCATATGCTTCGTGGAAGAAGCGGGGAACTTCTTCTTGTTCTCTTCTTTTAAACGTTTTGATACAAGGTCAACCACTGTTTCCCCCATTTTACGGTAACCAGTAAGCTTTCCGCCGGCAATCGTGATGAGTCCACTTTCCGCTTCCCAAATTTCATCTTTACGGGAAATTTCAGAAGGGTCCTTCCCTTTTTCAAAGATTAATGGTCGTACACCTGCCCAGCTCGATTCCACATCTTCTTTTCCTACAGATACATCGGGAAACATAAAATGAATTGCATCCAAGATATAATCCCGGTCCTCTGAAGTCATATGAGGAGATGATTTTTCCTGATCAAAAAATGTGTCTGTTGTCCCTACATAGGCCTTCCCATCCCTCGGTATGGCGAATACCATTCGCCCATCAGGTGTGTCGAAATAAACCGCTTGTTGAAGCGGGAATTTGCTTTGATCAATGACAAGATGAACTCCCTTCGTTAACCGAAGCTGTTTGTTATTCGTACTATAATCTTTTCCTCGAACATCATCGACCCATGGGCCGGCAGCGTTGACAAATTTTGAACCGCGGATTTCAATCGTATCCCCCGTCACCAGGTCCTCAGCTTCAATTCCGACTACTTTCTTATTATCATATAGGAATCGTTGAGATTTCATATAGTTTATGACAGTGGCACCATGTGCAACTGCTTCTTTCATGACTTCTATCGTTAAACGGGCATCATCAGTACGATATTCAACGTAGTACCCGCCGCCTTTGAGGCCATCTTTTTTCACAAGAGGTTCCTTCTTCAATGTTTCTGAAACTGAAAGCATGGATCGTCGTTCACTTCTCTTTACTCCAGCAAGGTAGTCATACACCTTTAATCCAATCGATGTGCTGAATTTACCGAATGTGCCACCTTTATGCAGGGGGAGCAGCATCCATTCAGGAGTCGTTACGTGAGGTCCATTCTCATAAACGATTTCACGCTCTTTTCCTACTTCCGCGACCATTTTCACTTCGAATTGCTTTAAGTAACGTAATCCGCCATGAACGAGCTTTGTCGAACGACTGGAAGTCCCGGCTGCGAAATCCTGCATTTCGACCAATGCCACCTTCATTCCACGTTTCGAAGCATCGAGGGCGATCCCTGCGCCAGTAATTCCCCCTCCGATCACAATCATATCAAAGTGGTTTGAGGCTAATGTTTCTTTCACTTCTCTTCTTGCAGTACTTGAAAATGTCATAAGTGGATCCTCCTCAGGTATCTATATATTATCTGTACTCTCACTCTTATTGTTTAACCATAAAAAAAGAGACCAAAACTAACATTATGGTGAATGGTTCCATAATGCAGGTTTGGTCTCTCGTGGTCTCTAACCGAATTTATTAACTTGTAATCAGTATATCATACGTTTCTTTTATTTAAAAGCCATAGCTGCTTTAACTGCTTTTTTCCATCCGTTATATAGTTCTCCTTGGGTTTCAACAGGCATTTGCGGCTCAAACTGCTTGTCTTTATTCCACTGCTTTGATATTTCATCCCGGTTATCCCAGAAACCTGTGGCTAATCCAGCTAAATAAGCGGCACCTAAAGCAGTTGTTTCATTTACAACTGGTCGCTCAACAGGAACAGATAAGATATCACTTTGGAATTGCATTAAAAAGTCATTTTTAACAGCACCGCCATCGACTCTCAGTTTCTTAAGGGAGATTCCTGAGTCGGCTTCCATCGCTGTCAGTACATCTTTCGTTTGGTATGCAAGGGATTCCAGGGTGGCTCTTACAAAATGCTCCTTAGATGTTCCCCTTGTTAAACCGAACACGGCCCCCCGAACATCACTGTCCCAATAAGGAGTTCCTAACCCTACAAAGGCAGGAACAACGTAGACGCCATCTGTTGAGTCAACCTTTTCTGCATACCCTTGGCTGTCCTTGGCATCCTTAAGCATACGAAGTCCATCACGAAGCCACTGAATCGCAGAACCAGCCACGAAAATACTGCCTTCTAAAGCGTACTCCACTTTTCCATCAATTCCCCATGCCAAGGTTGTGAGTAAACCATTATTAGACTTTACAGCTTTCTCACCTGTATTCATCAGCATAAAGCATCCTGTTCCATACGTATTCTTTGCCATACCCTCTTCGTAACAAGCCTGTCCAAACAATGCCGCCTGCTGATCCCCTGCTGCACCGGCAATCGGAATCTCCTTCCCGAAGAAATGGTAAGGTACCGTCTTGGCATAAATTTCGGATGAGGGACGGACCTCTGGAAGCATGCTCTCAGGAATGCCTAATATGTCAAGTAGCTCCTGATCCCATTTCAGGTCGTAAATATTATACATAAGCGTGCGGGAAGCATTGGAATAATCCGTTACGTGGGCTTTTCCACCAGACATTTTCCAGATCAACCATGTGTCGATCGTCCCGAATAAGAGCTTTCCATTCTCCGCTTTTTCTCTCGCACCTTCTACATTGTCAAGAATCCATTTAACCTTGGTACCAGAGAAGTAAGCATCGATCAATAATCCGGTTTTATCACGAAACGTATCGTTATGACCTTGTGATTTAAGTTCTTCACATATCCCCGCTGTTTGACGTGACTGCCACACGATGGCGTTGTAAACCGGATCGCCGGTTTCTTTATCCCAAACCACAGTAGTTTCACGTTGATTGGTAATTCCAATCCCTTCAATCTGATCAGGTTTAATACTCGATTCAGATAAAGCGCTTGCAATTACGGCTAAAATCGATCCCCAAATTTCATTCGCACTATGTTCAACCCAACCGGGCTTTGGGAAATGCTGAGTAAATTCTTTTTGTGCAATATGGGCGACTTCTCCTTTTTTATTGAATAGAATCGCTCTTGAACTTGTCGTTCCCTGATCTAATGATAAAATGTATTTCTCCATTTTGTTATCCCTCCAAAATATTAATTATCGATTGATAGCTGATGCACTTTTTGAGCTAAGCTGATCTTTCTGTCACTGGCATAAGCAAGTCCAAGTACTGCCAGTGTAACAACTAGGACTACCCAGAAGCTTGTTGTGACTTGTCCAACGAAGATGGCTTTATAAAATACGCCTCCAAATGAACCTCCCAGAACAGGTCCGACTACAGGAACCCAGGAATATCCCCAGTTGGATGGTCCTTTACCCGGAATCGGCAGCAGGAAGTGAGCGATGCGCGGTCCTAAATCACGGGCAGGATTGATGGCATACCCTGTGGTCCCACCGAGAGAAATTCCGATAGCAATGATCAAGAAACCGACGATAAATGGATTAAGCCCATCTGTAAATGTATTCGCGCCTATAGATAATAATCCTACTACTAACACAAAAGTTCCAATGATTTCACTTAATAAATTTGAAAAATAGTGTGGGATGGCAGGTCCTGTAGCAAATACCCCCAATTTTACCCCGGGATCTTTCGTTGCATGCCAATGGGGTAGAAAGTGTAGAAATGTAATCGCTGCCCCAATCATCGCTCCGATCATTTGAGCTAAGATGTACTGAGGAACCTCACCCCACGGGAAATCTCCATTAAAAGCCAGTCCAAGTGTAACAGCAGGATTTAAATGAGCCCCACTAAACTGTCCAACGGCGTATACACTCATGGCGACACCCAGACCCCAACCAAATGTGATGACTATCCAACCAGCGTTATAAGCAAATGATTTCTTAAGATTTACATTGGCACAAACCCCTGCACCAAAAATGATGAGTAAGGCTGTACCAACTACTTCTCCTAAAAATGCTGTCATGCTTTTTCCCTCATTTCATAATTTTTTAAAAATAAAAAGACTCACGGAATGCCCCTTGGAAATAGGCAGTTCACGTGAGTCTCTTCATCTCTTTCACAACGTATTAACTTGTGGATAATGTTACTCCACTATGAAAACGTTGTCAATACATTTTTCAGAATTTAATTCTGGTCAAAATGCTTCCATAGCACACGATCTGACGTAGTGATGGCGGTAGCACCAGCCTCAAGAGCGGATTCAACCTCTTCAACGGTATCAATTAGCCCTCCCGCAAAAATAGGTTTCCCCGTTTTTTCTCTTATTTCCGTAATGATTTTAGGGATGACTCCAGGAAGAACTTCAATGAAGTCAGGGTCTGTTTTATGTATAAGCTCAATGCTGCGATTCATAGCACTTGAATCGATCACAAACATCCTTTGAGTGGAAAAAATACCTTTTTGCCTTGCTTTCTTAATCACATTTCCTTTAGTTGAAATGATGCCATAAGGCTTTATTTCCTGACAGATATATTCTGTCGCGTACTCATCACTGGATAGTCCGTGGATCAGGTCTAAATGCAGAAACATTTTCCGATTTTCCCTTCGTGCATAATCAAATACACTCTTAAGCATTCCAACATGGAGATCGAGAAACACACCGTACTGAAAAGAGGTTTCGAGCATTTTATCAAAATCCTTCATGGACCGGATGGCAGGTAATATCTTTTGACCTTCAAAACTCACCTTCTTTTCCCCTCCTTTACTATTTTTAATGGATTTATTACACAAGGAGAAATTATAACATAAATAAAATATGTTTTCGTGAAAGCCCCATTGATTTTACCACAATATTACATTATTGTAATACTGACACATTCATCAGGAGTAAAAATTCGATTTCCCTCTGATGGATGATTATTGAACATTAAGAAATAAGTGTGACACAAAGAAGAACCCTTCAGTTGCAGGGTTCTTCTTATTAAGATTAAGTCGTTACTGCTTCGTTCCCAAAATGTTTGGGAGTTGGTCCGTATTGATTGCTGCCATGGTCACTGTCAAGACACATGAATACGAGAAGAAAAATGCCACCCACAATAGGGACAAATACGATAAAATACCATCCTCCACTTCTTCCTGTATCATGTAGCCTGCGAACACTTACTGCTAAGGAAGGAACAAATACAGCCAATGCATAAAGTATATACATAACCATGAAAATGACACTTATTGATTCAACTAGACTCGCTGTAAAACCAAGGACAAACATAATAATGAAGTTGACTAACGTAAACATCCAATATTCTTTTCTTCTGGCTCTACCTGTAAAGTCAGCATACCTCTTTAATACATTTACATACCAATGCATGTGAACATTCCTTTCTAAATTAGATTCATTTCAACTAGATGACAGAGTGTAATGAACTCACCTCTTTTTATTTACATTTTTTTGAATTATTTCCAATTTACCTCAAAATGTAATAATCTAAACCAATTTAACTAGTTTTATAGAAATTGGTTTAAGATAAACGTGAAAATAGCCCCTCCTTAAGAGACAATAGGGGCTGTTTTCTATCCTTCATTGTAGTGATCGGGTTCTCGACTCCTTGAAAAAATGAAATATCTCTACTTTTCCTGTCGTGATTCCTCATCATTATTTAAAAGGTCTAGTTTAGATAAAGAAGTCATTAAGGTAAATAGCACTATTGTAAATTCCGCTCATTTGTATCAACCCAATAGCGAAGAATCACATTACCATCTTCTTCGATAAAATCTTCATCTCTTACCGGGTCAGCACTTAAGATTGTCCGCTCCGAAGGTTTATTCCATGCATCACACACAATCAACGCTCGATCGATCCCAATCGAGTGGGCTTCTTGGAGTGAAAGAGTCAGCAATTTAGTGGCATAACCCTTTCTCCTTTCAGAAGGTCTGATTCCATAACCGATGTGTCCCCCATTTTGCGAAAGGTTTTCCGTTAAGGAATGGCGAATATTTACGACCCCTAGTATTCGATTGGATTCTGAAACGAGCCAATAAGTTGAGTCAGGTACCCATCCATTTGGCAGGTTCTCTCCTTTTTCAGCAAGCATTAAGGAGTTGACCATCTTGGAAAAGTGAGTGGGATCTTTTTTGATGACCCACGGGATCATGTCTCCTCCATTTGATTTCCATTCATTATAAAAATCAAGGTACTCCTCTTCTAAATCAGTGGTTGGCTTAACCAATCTTACGTGTTCATTCATATCTATTCTCCATTCGTTAGCAGGATATGGCCACAGAAGACGTTACTTCTTTTTCCCTAAAATGAATAGGATACGCTCTTGGATTTCAGCTTTACTTTGATATTGGAACAATCCGATTCCATTCCCCCATGGATCCTGAAAGGTTGCCCACTTTACTGGGACTTCTTCTCTTTCATGGATGTCAAAGTGCTTTGTACCTAAAAGGGATGACAGTCTTTCCCGTTCTCTGCTAATATCTTCAACCCCCAATCGGATGGGACCGGAATTGAGGGATGGGGTGCCTTCTGCTACCTGGAGCCAACAGCCTGGAGTGAGTTCCCACTCTGCAAACCCTTCGTGGGGGATGAAATCTGGAGTGCGATTTAATAGAGTTTCATACCATTTTTGCCCTTTTTGCATATCAGTTACCCGGACTTGTACAGTCATTTCATAAATCATGGAATCCCTCCTTTTATTAAGTAAGATTTTTTAATAAAACGGGTTGTTATTCTCAGGTAATTCATCTTGAAATTATCTTTCATTCCAGTCAGATATTGTGATGATACAATCGACGTCAGGAATATGCCTCATTTTTCACATCAATCTCCATTTAATCAGGAGGTTCAACTGACCCTGACTGAAACTATCCAATCAGATAGCCCAGTTCCCATTGCGGAAAATAGGGATCTTTCTTCCATCACGGCAAACTCCATCTATATTCATATGTTCTGAACCAATCATAAAATCTTCATGAACCACACTTTCATTGAGTCCTTTTTCTTCCCGTTCTTCATCGGATAAGATGTCTCCATCCTTTAAACAAGTTGGGTAAGAGGAACCGATCGCTAAATGATTGGATGCATTTTCATCAAATAAGGTGTTGAAGAATAGTACACCGGAATCAGAGATCGGCGACTGATGCGGGACAAGCGCCACCTCTCCAAGATAGGCCGCTCCTTCGTCTGTCAGGATCAATTTTTTCAGGATTTCCTCCCCTTCTCTTGCTGTGACTTTCTTAATTTCTCCATCTTCAAAAGTAAGGGTGAAGTCGTCGATCACGTTCCCATTGTAAGCCAGTGGCTTAGTACTTGTAACCTTGCCATTGACTCCGGTTTTTACAGGGACAGTATACACTTCTTCCGTCGGCATATTGGCAATAAAATGGGTTCCTTGTGGTGTTCTGCTTGCCCCTGTCAGCCATATGTGATCTTCATGGAGTTCAACGCTAAGGTCCGTCCCTTCCGATTGGTAGTGCAAGGATTTCAGCTTTAAGTGATTGAGTTCGCTTGCTTTGTTGGTCAGGGTTTCGATATGTGTCTGCCAAGCAAGGACGGGATCTTCATGATTGATACGAACGGATGTGAAGATACGGTCCCAAAGGCTTGAGATTCTTTCTTTCTCTGGTAAGTCAGGAAACACTTTGTCTGCCCATTTTTGTGAAGGGATTGCCACGATAGACCAGCTGATTTGATCCTTTTCAATCGCTTCATAGAAACGGTCCAGGGCATCTCCGCTTGCTTTTTCAAAATTAAGGATACGGTCTGGATCGATTCCTTTCAACAGGTCCGGATCATTAGCTTCTATTTGAAGAAAGGCTCCTTTATTGTCCACAACCCATTCATGCGCAGCAGCCAGCCAGCTTGGGAATTCGTAGAAAGTGTCATCCGGGGCCAGCTCATAGTGTGTTCTCATGATTTCCTCGTCATACCATTGAACATGTACATTTCTTGCACCAGCAAGATATGCTTCTTTTACAACAATGCGTACGAAATTTTCAGTTCCGAGTGGTGCAGAAATCCACAGAGGCTGATCATGCTGAACATTTACTCCCACTTTAATCGCGAGTTCTGCGTATTGTTTTAATTTTTTGTCGAAATCTTTATGTATTGTCATTTTGTTTACTCCTATTCTAGTATTCTATTAATGTAGTCCATCATCTTTTCTTGAGTCTCTTCCAATGTTTCACTGTGTTGTTCAACCTTAGCCTTTCCATAAAACAGTTCGCCAAATCGATCTGCTTCTTCATTTCGCGGAATGACATGCATATGATAATGCGTTAACTCGTTGTAGATGCCTCCATTCTGGCAGATGGTAATCCCGTTGGGTTCATATAGAGCCTGAATGGCTTGTGCAACTAGTTGTGAAGCCTCCATTATGGAGCGACTTTCTTCTTCATTGAATTCCGTTACTTCCACTTTGTGCCGCTTTGGGAGAATCAGGGTATGTCCGGGGTGATGCGGAACATGATCCAAAATGCAGGACACGTGATCATTTTCGTATATGATAAATACTTTCTCTTTTTCATTTGCAAGGCGGCAGCCGAGACAATCTTTCATTCATATACCTCCAATTTAAAGGGATTCCACCATTAATGTCGAATTCTGTTTGAATAGCTAAAATAAAGGCTCCTATCATCATATCATGTAACAGAAAGAAGGTCAGAAAATAATGGAAATTCAATTACTCAATGAAAAACATGCAGAAGCTTACTGGCAGCTTCGTTTGGAAATGTTGCAACAGAGTCCTTCAAGCTTCGGCAGCAGCTATGAAGAAGCGATTGCACGCACCAATCCAATTGAAGTGACAGCAGAGAGACTTGTGCAAAATGGCAGCTACACGTTTGGTTGCTTTGATGACGGGAAACTAGTCGGAGCAGTGACCCTCGTACGTGAGGAATCATTAAAAATGAAGCATAAAGCTTCTATTTTTGCCATGTATGTTGATCCTGCCCAACGTGGGAAAGGTTTAGCAAGAGGGCTGCTTCAAGCTGCCATCACTCAAGCAAAAGAGGAGGATGGCATTGAACAAGTCATGATTACTGTGGTCACAACCAATGAAACAGCGAAGGGCCTCTATCACTCTTGTGGATTCAAGCCCTACGGGACAGAAAAGCGGGCATTGAAATATAACGATGAATATTTCGATGAAGAATTGATGGTTTTGTTCTTATAATATTCTTATCATATTGCAAAACGGTGAGTCCCAAGATGAGGATTCACCGTTTTTTATAGGACATGATAATCAAAGCTAATAAGTAAAAACGCAATGACAAAGATTGAAACCACCAATGCCCGAACCGGGTTTTTGAAGTGAAGGCGCAGCATGGGAAACATAATAAAATAAAATAGCAGGGTCCACCAAAGGTTCCAGCCTTCAAAATATTCAATGGAATCCATCCTCCAAGCTGCCCATTCAATCAATATGGCCACACCTATGTACTTAAAATAATAGAAGATTTTCATTCTGATTTCTTCTGGGTAGTGGCTTAAAAATAGAACCACAAGGCAAGGATAAGCGATCATCGTGTAAAGTGAATCCGTCACAAACATATTGATGAAAAATCCATCTAGTTCCCAAACAGCCTTCATGGTGTAGCTGATATACTGATAAAACATATTGAAAAAACTAAAATAATAGATCGTGGGAAGAAATTCTCTCCATCTATTCCAGGAACCCCATTTTAAGGAACTGAGAATAATAACTACAATGACTACAATATGAAACATGGGATCCCCCCATAGCCCGACTCATAATATAGAAATTAGTGTTACCAAATATTTGGTAATTCATTCCTCGGTCTATTTAGGTGCACCATTCTTCAGGAAAATAGATCTGCCACTTTGTTACTGAATTCCCGTAAATAATAAAGGTATTGGTCTCCCCCATAGTTGTATCGCTTGTTATACATTTTAGCCACCACCACATTATAAGCAGGTATGACAAGAATTGTTGGACCGGTGACACCTAACATTTGATAAGATCCTGAAGGTACCCTCTCCCCTAATTCACTTTTATCCCTTGGAACGTCTTGAACGTACCAAAACAGACCGTTCTCAGGAAGGGTGGAGTCAGAATACGAAACATTTTGAATGGAAGTGGCAGTCTCAATTACTTTAGAGGGAACGATTTGTCTTCCATTCATCATGCCTTTCTGAACATGTAGCTGCCCCCAGAGAGCAAATTCCCTGGGAGATGCAAATAAATTCTTCTCCGTTCCATTTGAAGCTGACCCCAGTCCAGGTAGCGCAGGTTTATCGATGTGGTCGATGATAGGTACAAGATTTTCACCTGATTCCGTTCTCCATCCCGTTTCACTAAACCCCAGGGGAGTAAAAACCCTCTCGTTTAAAAGCTGCGGGAACCCTTTTCCATACAGTCGGTGAATTAATTTTGTCATAATGTCCACACCCACGTTACGGTATGCCCAGCTGCTACCGGGCTTGAATTCCCGAAACATGTATCCTTTTTCGTCGGTATCGAGTCCGTGGGAATGAGTTACAAGATGACGGATTGTTGTGCCTTCAAACAAATCCTTATCAAACTCAGGGAAATACTGAGTGATGGGATCGTCCAGACTCGATATATATTTATCATGTAAAGCGTAGGCAATCGTAAGGCCTAAATAGCTTTTACGGGCAGAGGCAACATTAAATTGAGACTTTTTTGTGATTTGAGCTGCATTTTTTTCATGGGAGTACCTGCCGCTATAATGCTCCAAAACGACCTGGTCATCTTTTATAATATAAAGGCATGCAGCAGAACTCCCGTTTTTATGTTTAATGTCTTCAACCCAGGAGATCAATTCCTTTAATGGTTCTTGGACGGTCTGTTTCAAGACTTCTTCCACTCGTCTGCAAGCATCCCATATACAATATGATCAACAAAATGATCGTAAATCCATTCTCTTTGCCTCAGCTTCCCTTCTTCCTTGAAACCAAGACGCTCTGGTATTGCCCGACTGCGATGGTTGAATTCTGCAGCAGTTATTTCGACTTTATTCATTTTATAGTATTCAAATGCGTATTTCGTGAGTCCCTTTGCCACTGTCGTCATGATCCCTTTTCCCTGGTATCCTTCACCTAACCAATAGCCGATATACGCCACTTTGTTTGACCAATCAATTACGTTGAATCCTGCTACTCCTACTATTTCATTTTGATAAATGATGCCAGCAGCTAAGCTCTTATTATTCGCGAAGCCTAAACGTGTGCCTTTAATGAATTCCTTTGAATCCTCAACCGTTTTTGAGTAATCCACCCATGGGAGCCACTCACGTAAATACGATCTGGACTGATCAGTCAATTCGTGGATTCGTTCAGCATCCTGTATATCGAGAAGTCTTAATTCTAATTCGTCGTTTAGTTTATAAGTAAACATGGTGATTGCTCCTTTATCCTTTTTGGATGATGACTTTGTCTTGATATGAATCGAGGATTCCCATGACGATTGGCTTTTCTTTCCTCTCGTAGTGACGACTCCATCCATACATTTTTCTTAGCATCGTGAAGGTTTGCTTGTAGTTCCCTTCTTTGAATCCATATTTCTCTTCTACGTAGCGTTTGAGTATCCTGTAGTTCCGCTTCCATTTTGGTGTATCAAGAAAAATGATAAGCTCTGCCTCTTCAAGACATTTGTACATCCATTCTTGATAATGTACGCCTTCGATGATCCATGATTCTCGATTTAGTATTGAGATAAGTATGTCTCTTCGTTGGGCTTCCGTATTTCTACTATCACCATCGGGGTGTATTCTCCACATCGCATGATCAAGCTCATAATAGTGGATCCCTCTTTCGCTTGAAAGCTGGCGAGCGAGTGTGGATTTTCCGCTTGCGACGGAGCCTATGATGTGAATTTTTTTAGCTGTGTTCATGAGAATTGCCGGTCTTTGACTAATAGATAATCCAAGATCACCTGTTTAAAGCGGTCGGCTTCCTCGTAATGGGGGGTATGACCACTATGTTTAAAATGAACGATCTCCCCATTTGCTGCATCTCTCTTAAATATTTCTACATGTTTTTCACATGTAACGGGATCGTATTCTCCTGTAAGAAGAAGCATCGGTGTTTCTATTAGCTTGATTCTATCTAGCAAACTGGTAAAAATGACGCCCTCTTCCCGGAGAAGATGATAGTGATGATCTGAACGGTCGTATAAGGTGTCCCATTCTTCGTCTGTGTAAGTAGCATAATAGTCAGTAGGGTTATCAAAATTATGTGTATAGATTTGCATGCGGTGTTCTCCAAGTTCATCACTCAGCTTCATATAAATTTCTGTAAAATCTCTTGGAGAAAGGTGTTCCTCTGCCAATTTCATGGCCTTCCCTTGTAACTCATATCGATTGTATTTTCCGAATAATCGAGCGGTTTTTCTTAGTAGTCCCTTAGATGTCAGGGTGTAATCGAAGGTGGGACATTCGAAAATGACTTTCTCGATGGATTCAGGATACTGGGAGACGTATGCAAGAGCCAGAAACCCTCCAAAGGAATGCCCTATTACAGACCATTTATCGATTCCTAATTCTTTTCTGAGTGCTTCACAATCCTCGACCAGATCTTGAAAACCAAACTCTTCATTTTCTTGAATGGCTTCTGAACGGCAAACACCTCTTTGATCGATCGCAATAAGATAAAAATGTTTCCCTAATCGTTCACTTTGATGAAACGAGAAATCATAACAACTTTCCCCAGGGCCACCATGCAAGTAGAGTAAGGCGGGATTCTCCTTAGAACCATGGGTTTCGACATAGATCCCTTTTTTTCGAATGGTCATTACATTTGCTTTCATTAATAAAAACTCCTTAACGAATTCTGTTCTTCATTAGTCTTCTAGAAGATGGAGGGATTTTCCTTTATTATGTTGGAATATGTTGGTCCATGTCGGAATTGGTTTGATATAATACAGAAGATTGGGGGCGCTGAAATGAAAAAAATAAAACAAAATAAACTTATATATATCATGTTCTCCTTCACTTCTATGATTAATTTTCTAGTGTTTTGGTTAGATCCGGAATCCTACATGTATTTGGCGATCAGCCTTATCTTTTATATGAATGCCTCTATATTCTTCATCAATAGCAGGGAGCCGGATGGCGTCTACTGGAAACGTTGGGAAACCATTCGAAAAAAAGGGAAATGGTTTTTTTCAGTTGTATATGGGTCGTTGATTACTGGATTAATATTTTCAGTGGTTCTGTATGTAGTGATCGAAGACCACCTTCCCCTTTTGCTCGTATGCTGTGTAGCAGGTGGATGGCTATGGGGATACATAATGTGGATGATGCATGAAAAGCGATATAATGTTTTGAAGAAGTAGGCAGAAAAAACGTCCTGAGTGGGACGTTTTTTTATTGATTATTTGAATGTTTGAATGACTTTACCTTTTTCACCTGAGACTTCTACCTCTCCATGTGCTCCATTGATAAAAGTAACTTGAGGAGGCTGATGCCCACAGTCAATATCATACACGATCGGGATCTGCAGCTCTTCTGACAGCTCTAGATAGACATCTTCAATCATATAATCTCCAACCGGCGTGTTGCCAGCACTTCTTCCAAACAGAATTCCAGAAGAATGGTCGAACCAGCCAGCTAATTTCATCTGTATAAGTGAACGGCGCAGATCAGCTGTCGTTAATTCACAGTTTTCAAAATACCAAAGGATGGGTTCATTCTTTATATGCTTCTCTCTAAAATCTGCTATATTTCCATAAGGCGTTCCGATTAAGTGCCTGATTACATCTATGCAGCCTCCGAGCAGTCGGCCATTGACCTTTACATCATGATTTCCTACAGTTTTCCAAATGGTTGGCTCAGTTAAGTGAAAGACTATTGGGGAAGACTGGTCGTGATTCCATTCTTTTTGATAGTGTTGGGATGAATGCTGAGTAACAGACGATCCTTCTTTCGTTGATAGAACGGTTTCCCATTGTGCCGTCGTTGGATCGGAGTACTCCCCTCTTAAATCAACGAGATTGGTTCCATGCGCAGTGGCGATTCCGGTTTTTAATGTTAGTGCCAGTAATAGCACACTCGTGTCGGAATAACCCAGCAGCCATTTTGTTTTGATATTTTCATAATCAATGAGATCCAGGATTTCTACGAGTAGTTGGCCGCCCCATGGTGGGATGATAAGGGAGATTTTTTCGTCCTGCAGCATTTGGTTTAATTCTGTGGCTCTCTTTTGGGCAGGCGAAGATTTAGCTTTATGCTGAGTCCATACAGTCTCTCCGCATTTTACCGGGTATCCTTTACTCTCCATTTTAATGATGGATTGCTTGAACATATCATGTAGTTCTTGAGGAACTCCTGATGAAGGAGCGGTCACGCCTATGGTTGCGTCTTTTTTTAGTAGTGGATATGTAATCATAGTCTTTCCCTCCAAACGGTTTAAATGATTTTACCAGATTGGGAGGTTTGGAGCAAGAATTATTTTCCAGTTTCGAATAGAGGGACGGACCTCTCCCGACCACTTCCCCCTATAAAACAAGGATTATCCAAAAAAGAAAGGTCCGTCCCTCATTTTGACAATAATATGAACGATTTGAAAAGGTTTTGGGGTTTGGGGGCGCTTATGTGGTTTGTGTGGTAAAATAATCTGGTTGTGTAAAACTAGGTTTTGGAGGTATTGGTTTGAAGAAGAATGCAATGAAGCAAAGCCTGTCGGTTTTGATGATATCCCTTATGGCCATGACGCATTCTCAGCAAACGGCGCATGGGAAGACAAAATTAGATATAAATGCAGATGCTGCAATTTTAGTAGAAGCAGATACAGGTAAGATTGTGTATAAAGAACATGAAAATCAGCTCCTCGGGATTGCCAGCATGACGAAAATGATGACAGAATACCTTGTATTAGAGGCAATTGAAGAAGGAAAGATTAAATGGGATCAAACGTATAAAGTGAGTGACAAAGTCTATCGATTAGCGAATGCTCCCGGACTGAGCAATGTTCCACTGCGAGCGGACGAAGAGTATACGGTAAGAGAATTGTATGATGCAATGGTGATCAAATCAGGTAATGGTGCAGCGATTGCTCTTTCCGAAGTGGTGGCAGGTACTGAAGGTGAATTTGTAAAGCGGATGAATGCAAAGGCGAAGGAACTCGGCTTTGAAAATTATCAATTTGTTAATTCTTCCGGTTTAAGTAACTATGATATGCTCGGCATGTTTCCGAAAGGAACCGATGTGAATGATGAAAACATGGTATCGGCTGAAGATATGGCTACTTTGGCATATTATCTCATCCACGATTTTCCGGAAGTATTAGAGACATCGGGTCTCTCTTCCAAAGTTTTCAGACCGGGTACAGATGAAGAACTCGTTATGAAGAATACAAACGGCCTATTAAAAGATAAATCTTATTTTTATAAAGGTGCAGATGGATTAAAGACAGGTACGACACCCTTTGCCGGTTCCACTTTTACAGGGACAGCAGAGCGTGATGGAGTCCGATATATTTCCGTTATTTTAGATGCAAAGGATGAATATGGACAGCCAAGCAGTGCAGAGCGTTTTATTCAAACGACAGAACTGCTGGATTACGGATTTAATGAATTTGAAACGGTGAAGTACAGTTTAAATGATATTGAAAAGAAAAAGGAACACACGTTAGACGTTCCAGACGGTAAAGAACAATCGGTTGCCATCAAGATAGACAAGCCTCTATCTATTCGAGTAACAAAAGAAGAGAAAGATAAAGTGAAAGCGTCAGTCAAATTAGTTGAAGATAAAATTAGCGACGATGGTACTCTTCAAGCTCCAATTGAAAAGGGTGAAAAAATTGGAGAAATGATGATCGAAACCCCGGAAAAGAATGAGTATATCTTGGATGAAAAACAGCCTTCCTATAAAGTTGATATTTATGCCGCTAAATCAGTAGAGAAGGCTAGCTGGCTAGTACGAAGTGCACGAAGCATTCAGTCATTTTTTGGGAATTTGTTTTAAGTAGGCAGGCTACAATAAAGATTGGATGTTGCATTTCTATCCAGTTCGTGTCAAGCTTACTAAGTTAAAGGATTTAGAAAGAAGGTGGCATAATGATCGAAGTGAAAATATCGTCCCTTAGTGACGGTGACCTTAATCGAGGCGTTTTTGCAAAAAGAGATATAGCCAAAGGAGAGCTGGTTCATGAAGCACCAGTCATCCCCTATCCCAATGAGGAACATGAACATATAGAGAAAACGTTCCTGGCGGATTATGTATTTGAATACGGAATCAATCACACAGCACTTCTATTAGGATATGGAATGTTGTTTAACCATTCATATACACCGAATACAACATACGAAATAAATTTCGATAACCATACCTTCGACTTTTATGCCTACAAAGACATTCAAGCTGGCGAAGAATTGCTCATTAATTATAATGGCGAAGTGGATAATGATGAACCGCTTTGGTTTAATAAAGATAAGAACGAAGATGAATAATTGAAAGGGGCTTCCATTGGAGGTCCCTTTTATTTTACTTACCAATGATTTTCAGGATTTCAGGTTCTGGCTTCAGTATCTTTGTCCTTTTATCCGATATTAAATAAATTTCCTTGTCGTCTTCGTAAAGGATTTCAACTGTTACATGAACAAACGTGTAAGTTTTTTATGTAACTGTTGAAATCCCTTATTACCGTCTAAAGATTACGACGGACGCGTCAACTTGCCCCCATGATGCTAATACATCTTCTATCTTTAAAATTTGCCACGGATTAAACATCGTTTGTCCGTGCTTATTAAAGACATAGTTACCTGTCAGTACATAGGCCGCATGAATGGGTTGTTTGCGTTGATTGAACCAAACGAATACATCACCTTGCTTATATTCAGTTGTATCAACTGGAGCATACTCGGCCCGCTCAAGAATCAATAGCAAATCCTCCCCCTGCATCCATTGGTCCTTATAAGCTTGGTTCTTTGTGACAGCCGTAGCGACTGCAGCTAAACAGTTGGGGCCATTCTTGAATGAAAAGGTATCGATCAATGGTTGAAGATGGGGAGCGTGATTGGATATGGCTTGTTTCTTTTCTGCAGACAACCCTTTCCAGATTGATTGTTCATCTATCCACAAGGCTCCGTAGTTTAATAGAAACGTAAATTGTGCTTTTTCTGAAAGAGAATACCAGAGGACCCGATGTAATAGGATGATCTCTACACCTGTATCAAGTGTGGTAGCAGGTATGTCCAGTGTAGGGACTTGAAGTAATTCACATAGATCTTCTAATGTAAAAAGGAGTCCTCTTTCAAGTTCCCATTGCTGTCTCACAATGTCATCTTGTGTTTCTTTCTCCAATGATACAAATAATTCTGGAGCCACTTTAGAATAGAATCGAGCATTTTTGCTAATTCCCCAAGTAGCATAAGAGGTTCGGAGGTCTATAGGCACCTGGGAATAATCAAGTGATTCCGTGGATTCCATAGGAAGCGAATCATAATAATCAGCAAAATAAAACCACTCGACCTCAGGAATGAGCCTCCTCCCCCAATTCCTCAAAGTATCTTCATCTATCGAATAACCGTATATATTCAATGCCATATTAACATCCCCAAGTTTTTCTTCAATCTTAGCATAAATTTCCAATTTAGTAACATAAAAAAGATCAGAGGGACGGACCTCTGAGCTGCATTCATCATTTAAAAAGATTGATATTAAGCCTTACTACAGAAAAATTAAAATTCAGAGGTCCGTCCCTCTTCAAGTTTCTCGAGGATCCGTCTTTTACGGTAGAGCATACGGCCGGTTTCTCCTATGTCTGAGATCATGGATTTGTTTATGAAGGAGCCGAACAGGATGCCTGCGATGGGAATCATTTGGAATAGTTTTTTCCAGCCGAAGTTGTCACGGAAGCTGACCATCACTTCCCTCCATCCTTGCAGTTGGGATAGGGTTTGTTCTCTTTTCTCCATATCCTTTTTGTTGAAGTCCGATAGTTCCTGTAGGATCGCTTGCTTTCCGACAATATCTGAAGAAACGAACTGTAGACATTTTATAATGAAAATACGCTCCTGCTGATCATTTGGGTCGTACCCGTAACTGATTGCAATTTCCTGAAGAGTCTTAAGTGATATGCCTAGGATGAAAGGTATATCAATACTTAGAGTCAGGAAGCCCCCGATTCCGGTAGTCGCCCCCTGGGTCATCGCAACCTTTTTTCTCATACCCACTATCCCTTCACTTACTTCATCCATATCTGATAGGGACAGCTTTGCGATGTCCTCAACAGTTAAATGAGGATTGTCTGTTCTCTTAGTAAATCGCTTAATGACTTCTTTCTCACTAGTAAGGTAGCTTCCACCCTTTTGTATATAGCTCCCTATTTCATCCAGTGCTTGTCCAATTTTGTTGTGCACCATTTGAGGAGTGATCCGGTCCAGAATCATAAATGGAATACGGCCGAGCTTCTCCCAAAACCATAATCCTTTTTGATCATCCGCCCATTTATTTACAACTTCAAGTTCCCGTAACAGCGCTTCCCTTGTTTCTGATTCCTGCATATAATAGCAACCTCCTTATAACATTAATAAACTAAAAAAATAACAGGCAATGAAGAGCCTGTTATTTCATACTTATTGAACAATATCTTCGGTTTTTTCTTCTAGTATTTCAACTTTAATCGTGCGTACCCGACGATTATCCACTTCTTCTACGCTCACTTTTAAGTTTTCATAGTCGAAGCTGTCACCTTCGGATGGAAGATCTTCAAAGCTTTCAACGACCCATCCGCCAAGTGTATGGTATGAACTTTCAGGCTCTGGTACATCGAGTAACTCTGTAAATTCATCCAATTGATATTGAGAATCGAATCGATATTCTTTTTCGCTGATTTTTCTCATGGAATGTGTTTTTTCATCTTGCTCATCCCAGATTTCCCCTACAATTTCTTCCAATATATCTTCAAGGGTGATGATTCCGGTTGTTCCACCAAACTCATCCACTACAATGGCCATATGCACATTGTTCTTTTGAAGCTTAGTAAGAAGAGTAGAGATTTTGACAGATTCAAATACAAACATTGGTTCACGAATCAATTCCCGGATGTTTACTTCACCAAATTTGATCAAATGAGTAAAGAACTCTTTCTCTGAAAGAATTCCGATCACATTATCAATATAATCCTCGTAAACCGGAATCCGTGAAAATCGCTCTTCAAAGAACATTTCCTTTATTTCTTCAATCGATTGGTTCACCTCAACAGCCTTGACATCGATCCGGGGTGTGAGGACCTCGGTTGCAAGGATATCATCAAAGTCCATGGAGCGGTGAATCAATTCTCTTTCTTCTTTATCAATGACTCCTTCTTCTTCACTAATATCAAGCATTACTTTTAATTCTTCCTCTGTGACAGACGGCATCTCGTGATTTTTCGAGAAGAACTTCGATACCAACTCTTTTAATTTAATAAAAAAGAAGTTAATCGGTGTAAGAACTTTAATTAAGAAAAAGAGAACGCCTGAGATCGTCAAGGAATAGGTTTCAGCATTTTCTTTTGCCAATGATTTAGGCAGGATTTCCCCGAAAATCAGAATTAATAATGTCATGACAAAAGTACTGATGACAAGCCCTGTGTTTCCTCCGAAAATATCTGTCGCAAGCTTTGCTGAAATACTGGCTGCTGCGATGTTCACGATGTTGTTTCCAATTAATATCGTGGACAGTGCTTTATCAAAGTTCTCAGCAATATAATGAGCTTTAATGCTCCCTCTTCTTCCTTCACTTACAAAGTTCTTAAGTCTGATTTTATTCACGCTTGAGTAAGCCGTTTCCGCCGATGAAAAAAAGGCAGATAAAAGAATTAATGCTCCTAATAATACTAATGAATTCAGTGGTATATCGTCCAAAAAAAAGTCACTCTCCTGTAGTTGTTTATCTATTATGCTGGATTAACCAGAAAAAACCATTAATGTTTGGAATAAGGCCAAAGCCTGTGGGGAGACCTGCTTTAACATTCGTTTGCGCTCGTCATCCCCGAGCGTTTCCATGGCATGTAAAACCTCATGTAATTCGTTATGCAAATGATCCATTTCATTTCGAATATGATCTACTTGTTTTTCTAAAATCGAGGGATCTACTTCCAAGGATTTCATTACCGTTAATCGATCTTTAATTTCATGTAACGTCATTTTCATCTGCTGACATTGTTCAATCATCTTTAAGTCGGCTAACGCATCTTCGTGATAGTACCGGTAATTATTGTGTGATCGATCGCATTCCAGTAATCCTATTTTTGTATAATAATCAATCGTCCTTTTGGACACTTGACTGTGCTTTGATAGTTCTCCTATTCGATACAACTTCCCAAGGACATCACCTCTAGAGTAGTATACTTTATTTAAGGTAAACCGTACAGTTAAACGTTATGGTTTTATGTAAAATGGTATAAAGTGTGAATTATTATTGAATTTTCATCTTTCAATACTTGCTGATAGGAATCACACATTTCATAAAGCTCTTTCCTTTTTAATCAGGCTTGTTTGGATTGGCCCTTCATTCGTAGAGATGGAGATAAGTGAAAAAGAAATGCGAGAATGATCAATAAAAGTCCTATTAAGACAATTAGCCAAAAAAGAATGTTCCCACCAGTTGTGGGAGATGATGCGATAAAAGCACTCATCAATAGATATACCATTCCAAACAGTGTTAGAAATAATGGAAAGCCCCGATGTTTAAGAAATCTGTATCCAATTAGAACTAAAAGGTAACTGACGCTCATCACCATAACGCTTGGAAACAATGGTGAAAACTTCGCAGCGTACACAAAAAAGTCGAGATCCACTATCTGCTCCCGGGTTAAGACGCTGCCGTGAATCATCTCACTGAACGGAGTTGAATACTTCCATTCCCAAGGATTATCCAACAACGCACTCCCTTCATACCACGAAAACAATGCCGTGCATCCAAAAACCAACAAACCAGCACCTATCTGAGACCAATACTTAATTGACATGATTTTCTCCTTTCTTTCTAGAGGGACGGACCTCAAATCTTTGTTATTTTCAACTAAGAATTCTGTATTCAGTATTTTCGAATCTTGAATCTAGTGTTATAGAGAGGTCCGTCCCTCTCTTATGAAGTTGATATTAATCCGACTCATTTCACCTTAGAGACAAGCAGGAAAATATCTTTTTTACTCTTTTTGCTGAGGGGGTATTGTCATAAAAAAACGTCAGGAGGCTCCCCCTGACAATTTTTCTTACTGTCCGCCAGTAAACCAGCTTCCTGCTTTCACACGTTCTTCTTCCTGGATCTGTCTTTCGTTTTGAATTCCTTCTTTAAAGGAATTCTTTGATAACTTTCTTCTTAGAAGCCCATTTAGTACTCCGAATCCAACGGCAATACCGATGATCCACCATAACATACGCTTCACTCCCATTAACTAAGGGTGTCTTATTATATGTCTACGTTTGAAAAATGGATAAGTTTCATCTTTACTCAAATATCCAGTAAAAGTCTAGGGGTTCACTACAGGTAACTTAGCTTAATAATCAATAGTACAAATGATCTTAAATCTTAAACGCAACCCTTCACTACAAAGGATTGCGTTTATATCATTCCTCTTCTGTCCCTTGTTCTTCCGTCTCTTCAAGTTGATCAGCATTCCGCACTTCTTCTTCTGTGGAGGAGTCAAAGTATCCGTCTTTTTCGTATTGCTTCTTCAACTCGAAGTATTTGTCCATGGCACGTTTAGCGATGGTTTTATTTACGTAAGGATCTTTGTCCTGGTGTGAATATGGTAACACGACTGAAAAGGCTACTTCCGGATTATTGTAGGGCGCGTAGCCGATTAGAGTGGTGTTGAAAGTTTCATATTGTCTTTTTTCTTCAGGGCTATAATAGAATGCTTGGGCCGTTCCGGATTTTGCAGCTGCATCGTAAGGAGCAGTTCTAAAATTAGTTGCTGTTCCATTTGCACCATGAGTAACTTGATAGAAGCCCCTTTGGACTTGTTGTATTTGTCTTTCCGTTGCATCAATTCTGTTTAAAACTTTAGATTGGTTTTCGTATAAAAGAGGCCCTACTTTTCCTCTTTCCTGACTGGGTTCACGAATTTGCTTCATAATATGCGGCTGCATCCGGTAGCCACCATTTGCAATCGTCGAAGCGTATTGTACCAGCTGCATCGGTGTATATAAATCATATTGTCCAATGGCCAAATCCATAAGTTTACCAGGGATTTTTTCTGTTCCCTTTAATCCCTCAACTTCTCCAGGGAGGTCGATTCCAGTTTTCACACCAAGTCCAAACTGACTATAATAATGTCTCATAGTATCGAATGCATTGATATCGATATCCATTGGTTGATTAGGTCGGTATGTTGCATCAGCGATTTTAATTGCTGTTTTAAACATATAACCATTGGATGAAATCTCGAGTGCTTGAATATCAGTGAAGTACTTGGAGTAATTGAACCATGATTTTTTTACAGGGGTGGCCTCTATACGTATCGGCTCATCATAAAGTGTATCCCCAACATTCAATACCCCAGTCATATACCCCGTCAACACAGTAGCACCCTTAACCGAGGATCCCACTCCATATTCAGAAGTGAAAGTACCTAAAGCATAATCCTGCATCTCCGTCTTTCCATCTGCATCCTTGCCATATTTTTTTCCTACCATGGAAAGTATTTCACCTGTGTGTGGATCCATCATGACAACAAATGCACGATCCAGGAATGGAGACTCCCAATATTGGGATGCCTGTTTGCTCAGCTCTTCTTCGACGATTTTTTCGATTTCTTTTTGAAGCTGAAGGTCAATGGTCAATACGACATCCTTTCCACTGTGACCTTCGCTGATAAGTTGTGAATCAAGGACGCTTCCATTTTTTGTGATGTATTCGATTTCTTCTTTTTGTCCTTTTAGGACGTTTTCATACTGTGATTCGAAATAACTCGTACCAACACGGTCGTTCAATGCATAGCCTTGAGCTTTATATTCATTGACAAGCTCACTTGGCAGACCCTGCTGTGAGCTTGAGACTCTTCCCAGAATCGTTCTCAACGTGCTATCATTCACATATTTTCTTTCCCAGTCCGTGGTAACGTTCACACCAGGCAATTCTGACAGGCGTTCACTGACTCTGGCCATTTCCTCCATGGAAACATTTTTGTTTTTAATGATTTGAGGACTAAGGGCGTAACCTGTGTTAAATTCACGGAATATCGCCAGAACTTCCTCTTCTTGTTTCGTAAAAGATTTAATGTCCTTTTCGGTGATCCTTTCGAGCTGCATTTCATAAACCTTTTTGTTCACATCATCTTTTGTAAGATCTTCATCATCTTCGAGTTTCTTCAATTCATCCTCTGACACAAGTTTCTCTGCTTTTTCAGGATGACTCAATAACCAGAAATCTTTTCGATCTCGATCTGTTATTTTGTCTGGTTTCATTTCGATTAACTCTGCCAGATTTCTTGCAACTTTCAGCATATCCTCGGGCTTCGTCGTTTGTGTTCTGGTGTAGGTGATTGCGTTTAAAGGTACGTTGTCCACGATTACATTTCGATACCGATCATATACTTTTCCCCTAGGTGGTGTTCCATTATGTGATTTCACATTTTCCGTTCTTGCCACTTCCGCTTCATAATGGTTCCCTTGCACAATTTGTACAATCCCAAGACGAAGAATCAAGAGTGAAAATAGAAAAAAGACCGAAATAAAAAGTAAATTCATTCTCAATGGGACATGGGTTTTTTTCTTTTTCTTCTTTTCCTTCAATTGAATGACCCCTTCTTAAGCTAGTATTTTACCAAAATATGATAATGTTCTAGTCCTATTTTATAGAAATTCCTACTATATTTCTACCTCTTTATGGAACAATTTCCAAGTAGTAAACTCATATGGGGTATGATTCTTTATCTGGATAAAAATGTGAGGGTGTCGAAGATTTGAAAATACGATAATACTTATAAAAGTTCGCGAAATATGTCGAAGAAGGGTTGTAGACAAAGGGGATTGTTTTCTTTTAGAATATAGTCGTAGAAAAGGCGCAGAAAAATGAAACCAATGCTCTCCTTATTGCGTAGAATTGGTAACTAGATGAATGAGAGGTTGAATGGCTGTTATGTTTAGTAAACTGATGTGCAGGTTCGGTATTGGTGCAACAAAGATTGATTTGGTATTGAATCAGAAAGAGTTTCGCCCGGGAGACGTGATCAAAGGGGAATATGAACTAACAGGCGGACGAGTGGAACAGAAATTAAAAAGGATCGAGACCGACCTTTTACAGTACGATCAGAATAGTGACCGCTCATCTGTTCTTCATCACAATACCATATTAAGCTCATCAACGATGAAAGCAAACGAACAACGCACCATTCATTTTTCGTGCAGACTTTCAGATTCATTTCCTCCGAGTAGTGACAATGTTTCTTATAAGTTCGTCACCCGACTCGTCTTTGACGATGGTGTAAACAGTGTCGATCATGATGAGTTTCAGATTTTAGTATAATGAAAGCTTTGAAATGAAGCCCTTCTCTCTAAGAAGGGCTTCTAACATTTTTCTTTCCTGAAGAAAATCCTTCGAAGAACCGTCCTCCGTGTGGTTCCAACACAGAGTCCACCAACCTTACAATGGGTTGTTTGTTCCCTTTTTGATAAAACTGGTCGAAAGCTTCCACAAATTCTTCTGCAACACTTTCATCATATTCCCTTAATGCCCGCACTATCCATTTCGAAGAACCAATCCAATGACCGTGAGTTCTGAGTACAAACTCATGAAGGGATTCTCCAAGGGTGCCAGCGATAAAGATGCTTTCCCCTCTTTCCTTTGATCCAATAAAATCTTCCAGTGCATCAGTAATAAAATATCTCTTCATATCAGTCGTTTGACTGTTCCATTTTGGAGGTCCGTCCCTCAAAAGTTTATTTGCTTCTTCTTTGAGGCGTAAAATGATGGGATGATCGATTATTGGGATTCCTTCTGATACCATTCTTGGCAAGGAAGGCCGGGCTCTTTGGCAGTCTTTTCGAAAATACTCCCTAATTGTTGCACCGGTGTGGACGAAGGCTTCAATCGGCCATCCATGTGAGTTAATGGATTCCCGGTATTCTGAAGAAAGAGTTCCCTCGATGATAACAATATCTAAATCGGATGTACTTGTTTCCTCTCCCCTGACTACGCTGCCACTAAGAAGTGCTGCTTGACAGGTTGGAAAGGTTTCTAATACAAATTTCTTGGCAGCTTCAACTGCAGGCAGTCTTTTCATTTATATCCCACTTTCAATTTTAATTCTTTTAATGTATAATCCGGCCGTTCTTGAGGAAAATCCTATCCATCAATAATTAATACCGTTCCATCCCCCTGATGAAATATCCACTTCCCTTAAACGGATTCTGTGAATTCTTCTTTTACCTTTCTGCGCCCGATACTGTAACCAATAACAAGACCGATAACAAGAATGAATAGATAATCCGTTTCAAAACCCTTGGTGAAAAAGCCGGTGATCCCCCATCCTAAAAGTGTACCGACAATTAAGAAAAAAAGTGATTTCATGTGTATGCGCCTTCCTCTCTAATAGAATCCAATCATTGTGAGCAGCCCCACTCCTATTACGGTTGTCAAACCACCTGTTACGATGGCAATGAACAATATTCGTTTTTGTTTGGTTTCATACCAGATACTACATGCAACCACGAGGGTTAGGATTATTCCAAAGAACACTGCAGCGTAAGGATTGGAAGGTGCTAATAAGTCATTCCAATTCAACCAGCTCATCTATTCATCTCCTTAAGCACTAATTTATTTACCCTTATTACTAACACAAATGTGTGATTTGCAAAGTTGAGTGTGGAAGAATAGGTAGGACCTCCACCTCATCCTGTATATAATAATAAGTTAGATATAGCCCCTTTATTCTTAATCCGTTTCATTGACGAATGTAGTATTCAGGTTATTTATGTCTTCAATACCAAATGGTAGTATGCTGTAAATGACTTTTTGTAACGTGCCTTCTCTAATCAAAGGAGATTAATAGAGAACCGGTTGTTCGTGCATGCTAAGGTGAAAAAGGAACAGGCGGTGTGATACAGTGCGTCGAATCATGATTTTGACTCTCACTTTCTTTTTGCTTTTTCCAGATGGTGTTATTGGAAATGCACCAAGTAAAGCTGCATTTGTCAGGGATGGTAATGTTTTCACCTTATTGGATGGCCAGGAAATGCAAATCACTTTATCCGGTACCGTACATGGGACGCCGCAATGGTCGCATGATGGTATGTGGATCCTATACGAACTAACAGCCCCATCGGAAGTTGGAAAGGAAGTACAAAACGAGCTCTGGGTATACAATATCGGAAACAGTATGAACAAAAAGATTTTCTATGATGGATATGAACCCAAATGGTCCCCTATTAATAACATGGTTTCTTTCTTGCAACGGGATACGCTTGATTTATCCGATATGAAGTCTTTCTATAATATCGCGTCTGGTGTAAGCAGCTATAGTTGGCTGCGTGATGGATCTGGCTTCCTCCTATCTTCTCAGGCAACATTGCATCCTGATGGGTGGTCCAACCCGAAACTGTATACGAAGACATTTTCTTTTCCATTGGATAATCTGTCTGAAACGAAAAATGTAAAATCTTTTTTCACAATTCCTAAGAATGTTGGTGACAATAACAGCGAAATCCAGTCTATTGATGTGTCTCACCTTCGTTTTTCACCAAGTAAAAAGTGGATTTCATTTATCGTCTCTCCTACTGCTTCCTGGTCCATGGATAGCAATATGCTGAGTGTGATTTCACAAAAAGGAGAAGATTTTCAGGTGTTGGGTGAAGTGATCTTTGGTGTAGGTGAGCCGAAATGGGCTCCGAATGAAGATAAGCTTGCTTATATTGCCGGTGGTGGACGAATTGTGTTCGGATTTACAAATAAGAAACTAAAGACAAAAGAATTTCCTGCATTTCGAGGGATCACTCCTGAAACTTTTTCTGAGCTTGATTTCACTTGGGTGAACGATGACACCCTTGTAACGTCCAGGGTAAAGGAGAAGGAATGGTCAAATGACTTTTCTTTGCACCCTCTACCTTCCCTATATCAAATATCGTTACAAACGACAGTTCAAGAGCAAATTACAGAACCACCCAAGCTATTTGGAGATTACAATCCACAATATCTCTCCTCCAGTCGCCAGTTGCTTTGGTTCAGGGGAAAGTCGATCACAGATGAGAATCGAGACGTTTGGCTTGCTGAAGAAGACGGTAAGAACCCAAGGAAATGGCTTGAAAATGTCAGTGTCATCTCCGTTTATGAGAAACGTTAAACATCCTTAGATACAGGAATGTGGGATGTTCCTCTTATGCTCTCCACACCATGCTTTTCTAACAGAGTTAGAATTCGATCCAATTGGACCTGATCTCTAACCACTACAAATTGTGGCTGGAACCATTTGTTTTTGACTTTCACCACTAATTTGTAGCCGTAATTGATTTTGTCATCTAGGCCGTAAAGCTCGTGCCACTTAATAATCTTTTCTACTTCATACCCTTTCACCCTGCCCCACGGCACATAATAGCCGTTCAGTATAAGACCTTCAGCTAACAAATAAAAATTCCCGCGGTGTTTAATGGAGCTGATCAGGATGAAAAAGAGATGGACAATGCTGAAAATAGATTGATGAAGCATCTCGGTCGAGTATACAACCGCTAATAAAGCAGTTAATAGGGTTATGACACCGACCGTCCCCCATTTCACCCACTGATATGATTTTGTTCCCTTTGTTAAAGGCTCCATCACCTTGAACTCGCTTGGAATCACAATACTGTTCATATCTTTTTCATTGGCTGGATACAGGGCATTGCATGCTATTTCAGCGGCATATTTTAGGTTAAATCGAAAACGTATGAGATAAACGATTCCGATGATGAAGATAACGATGAAGAATAAGTTGATCCACATAGTGAAGTACCCCCTTTGAAGTGAACGTGGTAAGTGTTAAGATTAGTGTTTTTTGACATCTTCCTATCCTTTTTACGATTATATATAAGATAAGGTTTCATTATCTTTCATTAATATTGACTTCGCGCTTTCAGGAGGAAACGATTTTGTTTTGCTTCAAAGAATCCTCGTTCTTCAATGGATTGATGAATCGTGAACAATGATTCATGATATTTTTCCACACTGAAATCAGGGACCTGCCAAGGGATGGCTTTCAAGTAATAGACTAATGCACCAATATCATAAAATCGTTGGGAAGAAAATTCTTCCTGAGAAAAAAGAATTTCAAAACCCTCTTCTCTCAATTGCTCATGGGCATATTCCAGGTTCCAATGCAGAAACTCTTCATTGATCGGAGCACCGAGAGCTTCATTGATATCATTGCAGTCCTCTCCACCCACCTGTTGAGTCAGAAAGATGCCTCCTGGAGATAATATCCGATTCACTTCACCAGGAGAATAGGATTCGTGTTTGTTGATGATCAAGTCGAATTGGTTTGTTTCAAATGGAAGGTTTTCGTCCCCGTCGATACCTACTACTCTAACGCCTAATGGCTCCAGGCATTCCTTGGCCACAGGAAGGTTAGGGGCGTATCCTTCTGTTGCACAAACAGATGGTGGAAAGGGCTGTAGTTTAGAAAGCAGCTCTCCTCCCCCCGTCCCCATATCGAGCATTGAGTTCGCATTCCGTATCAGTGGAATGATCATACTTCCATACGACCAGGAAATCATTCCAGATCCCATACGGCCGGTTTCGGTGACAAAGGAAAAATCCCATCCAGAGAAATGTTTTTCCACATCATTTAAAAAACTTTCAAATAATGAAACTCTCATAGTGTTGACCTCCTTACAATATATAAAACGTACATTACTATTTTAGTAATCATATGTCCCTCTAATAGTTACTATTTTCCATTATACCGAAAAACGACCATGATTTGGTATTTAATTGGTTCTGATTATATAGTCACCACCGTTCACTTTGAAAATATCCTAGTAATATTTACTATATGTTGATTTAATGGGATTAGGGGAAAGGTGGTAACAACTACCTGTTTCAAAATTAACAGAATTATATTTCAATAGAACTATGAAAACTTTAAAACTTTTATCTATCTTATTGTTATCTGTCACTTTTGTCATTGGTTTTGGTCAAGCTTCTAAGGTTTCCGCAGCAGGTACGTATACTGTGAGTTATGGAGATACAATGTGGAAGATTGCCGTAAAGCATCAGGTGGGTGTATCTGAGTTGATCTCGGCAAACCCGAATATCAGCAACCCAAATATGATTTATCCTGGACAAACCCTTAATATACCAGGAGCTAATCAAACAGCTGAAAGTTATACATACGAAGTGGTGAAGCTGGTAAACCAGGAACGATCAAAAGTTGGTTTGCCTCCACTGAAGGAAAATTGGGAATTATCACGTGTGGCACGTTATAAGTCAGAAGACATGATTGCGAAGAACTATTTCAGCCACACATCCCCGACATATGGATCTCCTTTCCAAATGATGAAGGATTTCGGAATTTCCTATCAAGCAGCAGGTGAAAACATTGCGGCTGGGCAAAGAACACCTGCCGAAGTAGTTGAAGCATGGATGAACAGCGAAGGACACAAAAAAAATATCCTTTCTCCGACATATACAGAAATCGGAGTAGGTTATGTGAAGGGTGGATCGTACGGTCATTATTGGACGCAAATGTTTATAAAGAGATAGAGTGATGAGACCCTCGATAGTTAATGAGGGTCTCTCTCTTTTTTTACAGCTTTTGAGCAGAGTAATACGGTGAAGTTCTCTCTGATAAGATTAATAGATTTCCTGAACCACTTCTAATATAACCGTGAAACGTGTGTCTCCTAATGGAATGACATTTTGGATGAAAACATTGTGAGATCCCGTTTCAGCTCTTTTAGTATCAACAAGATTTTGTAATGTTTCTGATAATGAATCAGTAAGCTCAATATCGATATAAAATTGTTCTTTCATTCTTTTTCCTCCTTTTTTCTTCCTTCTATATGTTCTCATACGAAATTAAAGTGAAGATGGTTTCATTTTTAGAAGAAATAAAAAAAGAGCCAACCGGAGTCGACTCTTTCTCACTGTTAGAAAGTTTGGGCCAAATCCTTAGCTCTTGCAATCGCATTTGCTTTGATTTCTTCAGCTTTGTCAGGCATTGCTGCATGACCTTCTACGAATAGACCTTCGAACGAAGGAACTCCGTAGAACTGCATCATCACGTCAAGATAGCGGTGACCCATTTCCATTGCTGCAGCTGGTCCTTCAGAGTAAATACCTCCGCGAGCTTGAATATGAAGAGCTTTTTTGTCAGTTAATAGCCCAACTGGTCCCTGTTCTGTATATTTAAATGCCTTCCCAGCAACGGACACAGAATCAATATATGCCTTCATTACTGGAGGGAAGGAGAAGTTCCAGAATGGAGTAACAAATATATATTTATCAGCTTCAACAAATTGATCTGATAATTCACCAAGTCGGCCTACTTTTGCTTGTTCTTCTTGTGAAAGCTCTTCAAATCCTTGCCCGGATTGTAATTTTCCCCAGCCACTGAATACGTCAGCGTCAATTTGTGGAATGTTTTCTTTGTATAAGTCTACATTCACCACTTCGTGAGTTGGATTTGCCTCTTTATATGTGTCAATAAATGCTTTTCCTACTGCCATGCTATAGGATTGTGTATCATCGTGCGGATGTGCTGTAATGAATAAAACCTTTGTCATGTTGAATCGTCCCTTTCTGATTGTGAATTTCATCATCCAGTCCAGTAAAACAAATTCCATTACCTCGAACTGAAATAGTTTTAATTCGAGATTAATATTATAGGATAATCTTTGGGATTTCAAATCTTAAGATTCCATTCTATAAAAATAAGGAATTAGTCATGGTATTTATACTAATTCCTCCTTATTATCCTGTTTATGGATTCGGATACGTCTTTTGAAGAAAGCTCACAGATTGATTAATCAACTGTTTCAAAACTTCTTGGTCGATATCTGCTACTTTGTTTATATACACGCAAGCTTTTCCGGTTGTATGTTTACCGAAAGAGTTTAATACTTTTTCCCTTTCAGGGTCCCCTGGTGCAAAATATAGACTTATTTTCGCTTTTCTCGGTGAAAATCCGACTAACGGAGCATCCCCTTCGTGCCCGGTTTTATATTTGTAATGATAAGAACCGAACCCGATAATGCTCGGTCCCCACATTTTGGCTTCAAACCCCGTCGTCTCTGTGAAAATATCCAGCAGTTTATAGGCATCCTCACGTTTTTTTGCGTTCTCTACTGCTTCGATAAATTCAAACACACTGCTGTCATTTTGTTTTGTTTTCAATTCATACATCCTACTTCCCCTTTCTGATACTCACATATTATTCTACCCACATAGTTCTTTATTTTTCAGCTCGATTCCTGCATCCAGCGATAATTTAAGAATTTATTATACACGGGATGGGTTAATCGAAAATGAGCTTATTGGGCATTACTTGATTTATCGTCCGGATAAACACCAAATAATTGAAACCATATCAATATAAAATCGTAAATATACTATCTATACACTGAGTGGAGGAACGTGCATGGGAGTCATGATTGGGATTCAACTAATTGTTATAGTTCTTTTTTCGATCTTAGGATGGGCGATCCGAGTTAAAAAAAATTATTGGCTGATTTCAGGCTATGTGACGCGGAGTATGACAGAACAAGAAGAGTTGATTAAAAATGGCTATCCTCAAAAGACCGGATCGTTAATGATTTATACTGCGGTCGGAATGCTTATCCTTCTTCCCCTTGCTTTCACCTCTTTTCCATTTTTAATAGAAATTCAATTTGGCTTTATGCTTGTCTTTTTAATGGGGGGGTTTGTATATCTATCCAAATTTGAGGTTTCAGAAAAAAGGAAAAGAAGTTTCTGGATTAGTTCTACTTTGTTTGTGGTTGTTTTAGGGTTTGTGAGTGTCCTCACGTATCTCGGGTATGAAAAATATGATTTGATCGTTAAGGATGAGGAATTTGAGGTCACTGGTTTGTATGGAGACGTGTGGCAGCTTGAAGAGGTTGAAAAGGTCGAGTTAATGGAAGATATGCCTGAAGTCACCTGGAAAATCAACGGATTCGGTCTTTCCACCATGTCCAAAGGACAATTCAAAGTGAAAGGTTATGGGAAAAGCTTGCTGTTTATACACAAGGAAGCTCCGTATATTTATATCCGGGTGAATGATCAACATATCTTCTTGAATGGTGAAAACCCTAGAGAAACCAAGAAGTGGTATGATGAGTTGAGTAAAAACATTGACGAGGTAACAGGACATAAAATCTCGTCAATTCACCCCAATATCCAAATTCATTGACAACCCGCCCCCCATCGATTATGATAGTCTCATAATTTAATATTCTCCTAAAGGGGAGTAGCTGTAACAATAAAGTCGTCATTACAGAGTGTTTCACTCTCGGCTTTATTGACAACCATGTTGTTAGCGAGACCTTTACCAGTTGGTGAAGGTTTATATATGTCTAAAAAGACCTTTACCAATTCCGGTAAAGGTCTTTTTCTATATCACCTCATATTGAAAGGAAGTAATGGACAATGAAAAAATTAAAAACAAACCTCTCTCAACTTATAGAGCAGAACAGAAATGAAATATTAAACGATAAAAATGAGATGAACAAAATCGAAGCTAAAATAGATAATAAATATACTTCAACAAATAAGGAGAATGCCTAATGATTTTACGTAAATATATGTCTCTCTTTGGAATAGGTTCAGCCAAGATTGATCTAGTTTTACCTAAAAACTCGTTCAAGCAAGGAGAACTTTTACAAGGATACTTCTTTTTAGAAGGAGGGATTATCGAACAAAAGCTGAGGCGGGTGGAATGTGACCTGGTGATGCTTGATAATAATGGCAAGGAAGAAAAAATCATTGATTCAACTACCGTTTTAAAATCTGAGAGCATTAAAGCTGAAGAACGAAACAAATTATCCTTCACCTACCGGATTCCTAAATCACTGCCATACTCCGAAGAAAACGGGGTTCGCTACCTCTTTAAAACGAAGCTGACGTTCGATCAGGGCGTAGAAAGCCTGGATGAGGATTACATTACAATCGATTGAAGCTAGGCTCTTTATTGGGGGGCCTGCTTCCTTATGTATTATTTATTCTTAATTTTCTCGAGAAGTTTAATAATTCTCTCATTTTGTTCAATCATGGTTTGATTTTGCTTTCTGAATTTGGTGAAATCAAATGAATAGATTAATAGAAAAATGGCTAAAATGATAACCACTCCATGACCTCCCTTTCCTATCTTCTTTGTTTATAGTAAACAATCTCCGGGTCCCCCGGGTCCAGGTTTTCGATCTTTCCACTTTGAGAAAAGCCGTTTCCTTGAAATGTTTTTTGCATTTGCCGGTTTGATTGATTAGTAGACGAAAATATTTTATCTGACGGCGATATTTCTTCAACATGTTTCAATAGTAAAGAGGCATTGCCCTTCCTTCTTTCCTCTGGTGAAACAATGATGAGACAGACGAAAGTGTTTCCGAAAAAGTGGTTGTTAAATATAAGAAACCCGGCATTAGTCTCTCCCTCTCTAACGACTAAACATCTCTTTTCTAAGATTGCCTCCTGGATTTGATCACGTCTGCTTTCGTTTCCAATCACTTGACAATCAATTTGTATAAGAGATTCCAAATCGTCTATTAGTGCATATCCTACGATTCTCATAAGGATCCTCCTTTCTTTTCTTTAGAAATATGGAAAGGAATATGATGATCAGGCTTAGTACAACCATTTAATGATTAGTTCCGACATTTCCTATTGAAAAATAACAGTCATTATAACTGTATTTATCACTGGATGCAGTCAAGTTGCATGGCCTCCATTACATGGAAAAAGACACCGGATAGGAGTGGTGTCCTTTGTTCGAACTTAAAGAGTCTTTGACATCAAAACATTGGTCACTTCGAACCCTGTATTGTGGTACAAGGAAAGAGCCACTTTGTTATGACCAAAAACATGCAGCGATATTTTTGATATATCTTTTTCCCTCGCAAATGAGTCCAGGGACTTTAAGGCTTCTTTTCCATATCCCTTCCCTCTTTTGCTTTCATGAATCTTGATGTCATAAATGAATGCTTCTTTACCGTCCTCCTTTACGTTAATCCATAAAGTGCCTACGTCTTTCTGGTTTTCACCATCAATTAAAGTAAACAAATAATGATCCTTTGACTCAAGTCCATCCGGCAGTAATTGATTAAATTCGTTTTCAGCCTGTTGCAAAGAAGTTTCCTTTTGGAAGTTACCGGCTTTCGTCTTTTCCTCTGCGTACTCTTTAATGGAATCTTGAATCCAAAGAGTATATTCGTGGTCTTTCATTGGTTGTAATAGAATCATTGAATGAGTGTCTCCTCTTTTTTTTCTATTTCCAGCGGTTCCTGATTTCCCTCACTACAGTCTCAGGACGGTCCCAATGCAGTAGATGAGTGGTTTCGGGAATCGACTTTACTTCACCCCTGGTTTTTTCCTTGAAAATGGCCGCGGTATTATTTCGGCTTTCCTCCATGCTATGGGGAAGGGTTGCTTTTAATAATAGAATCGAACAGTCCAGCTTGTGATAAATATCCTCTGCTTCATCCTTGTGCATGGCCCTTATGATGTGACCGGCAGTACTACCACGTGCATGCCAATAATATCGGTTATCTTTATAGAGACAAAGATCTTTCGCAGCCTCCATCTTTAAGGTGCTCCAGTTTAATGTTTCACTTTTGACTAGGGCCAGGAAGTCTTCCCATGATTCCCAAACCTGTTCAAAGTCGTGGTTATAGAAATCAACTTCCTCTTCTGCGGTTTGGTTCGAATGTCGTTTCCCCTGGTAGCCTCCATCTATTAATATACTATCGCGGACCCGATAAGGGTAACTTGCAGCATAGTAAAGGGCGACAAAACTTCCCCATGAATGAGATAAAAAGTAAAAAGAATCTATTTCAAGAAGTTCAATTACTTCATTTATCCAACCTGCCATCTTGACCATTTCATAGTCTTCACCTTTATCAAAAGGAGGGGTTTTACCATGGCCAGGTGCATCAATTGAAATGATCCTGAAGTCCTCTTTTAATTCCTCTGCCACTTCCATAAAACTGAGACTGGTACTTCCAAGTCCATGCAGGCAAAAGATTACGGGTTTCGTAGTGGCTCCCCATTCTGTAATATGAATGTCCAGGTTCCGATGCTGAATAAAATAACGTTTCAACGGTGTTCATCTCCTAAGTGTTGCGAATGTCGTCACCAGCAAAAAAACAGTAGGAAGCGAGTTATTCGCCACCTCCACCACCTCCACAATCCCCACCGCCAAAGCCGGTGTCGCAGCTGCCTGCTGAATCATTACCTCCGTCATAAGGACCATAATAGCCCCCATCTTCACTTCTGTAGCCTCTTTTTGATGAATCGGAAAGATTTATAGCAATTAGTGTAAAGACAATTGGGATTAGTATAATGAATAATATTCCTGTCATGTTCATCACCTCTTGATATTGTATACGGTTTTGAATTACATAAGGTTTCAGATCATTTAGAATTTATTTATGGTGAACTTTGAATGAACAAATGAGAACAGCGTTTATCCAGCTCAGATAGAAAAAGCTCCTTGTCACGAGGTGAAATCTTAACACTCCCCCAAAACCCGGTTCGGTAATAGATTTCAAGGGCATCCCTGGATGACAAGACTCTGTAGCCAGTGGAAATATCCCGGGTAGCTCTCACTCTGGTAAGATCACCATAGAAAATTCGGCTTCTGAACGGACCTCCTTTAATATATAGATAATCCTCGCACAACTCATACTGCTAAAGAATCCTGTCCATATTATGATGCCTGCTGAAAAAGCATATAAGCTTACAACGACTATGATGTCCAATGTTGTGGGACGACCTATAAAAATAAGTGGAATCAAATATACAATAGCGACAAGAAGCAATGATATGATAATCACAGAAATAAAAAATCGATCAATTTTAGAACGAAATTTCACTATATGTTCATCCCCTTATTTACTGTTTTTTGATTTTCAGTATAATGACCTGCATGTATGAAATGTCATGTCCAAATTAGTTATCCAGGAAATCCAAAGATTATAAGATTATGCCAGAATTTAATTTAATGCCATAGGAAATAGCATAGAATGTACTATTCTTCTATTTTACCATTATCATCCAATACTTTCACGTGATAATAAAGTGTTTTATCGGAAAGCAACATCCATCCTCATAGAAATTCTTTGTGAAGGGATGTTGCTTTTATTATGATGAAGCCGTTACACTCTCATTTGCCAAGCCTACTTCCGCTGGATTAAGCTTTGAGGTGTGTGGAAGGGAGCGTAAGGTTTTGTTTAAGATCCATACGAGGGAAATAAATAAAATCCCACCAGCACTCCCAATGTATATAGAAGTGCTGCTAAATATTTCAGCTAGATAGCCGCCAATAAGGGACCCGAACGGCATGGCCATGGCCCCTAAAGATGATGTGACAGAGAAAATTCTTCCGAGCAGATGCTGTGGAACGATTGATTGAAGAGCGGACCCTATGATGACATTAGTGGCACCAATGGGAATCCATGATAAACCGAATAAAATAATGCTTAAGCTATTCATAGGAATAAAACCTGAAATCATCCAAGTAGTGCCACCCAAGAAGAATAATACAATCGTAAGCTTTCCTAATGGATAGCGTTCAAACCAGGTTGCTCCAATGGCTCCGATCAATGCACCTCCTGAAATGGCTGCTAAATAAAGACCATAAAATTCTGAGCCACCTCTGTCATCAGCAAATGCCGGCAAAATGGCATAGATTGACCCGATGGCAAAGTTTGCAACGATTGACCCTAATAAAAATTTTGCGAGATGGGATTTGAATACGATTGAAAAACCTTCAATTAGATCTTTCTTATATTCTGCAAAGGCTACGACTACAGTTTGTTTTTCTTTTGAATTCGTTTCGGACTTCATTTTGAGAAGACTGAACAAAATGGCTGCTGCAATAAACGTGACAACGTCTATCATATAGAGTGTAATTGCGCCAACTAAGGTGATGAGGATTCCGGCAAGGGCATTGAAGGCAAGATCCACCCCCTGAAAGGCAAAGGAAAACAGGGAATTACTTTTGACAAGTTGATCTTTTCTGACGATTCTTGGAAGGATGGCTGCCTGCCCAGGGTAGGTGAATTGGTTAAGAGCAGAAATGATCGGCATGATGATGAGTATGAACGAAACAGTTAAAAACCCCATAAAATGTGCCAATGGTATTAACATAACCAGGATTGCTTGAATGATTTGGGTTCTGACCAGCATTTTCTGAATCGGCCATTTATCAACCAGAGGTCCTACAAGAAACTGTAATGTTCCGGGCAATAACGTAAGGAATCCGGCTAACCCTGTGTAAAAGACACTTCCTCCCAGCTCATAAACAAGCCACATGGCAGCCACATAATAGATACTATCTCCCATATTCGTCACCAATCTCCCAAAGAACAATGAGGCAAAATTACGGTTTTTCATTAATAATTCTTTCATACTAATTCTCTCCTTTAGACTGTAAATTTTTATTAACCGTTTTGACGAAAAAAAATCTTAATCAGTAAAATTATTTTTACCGTTAGTCTAAAAAAAACCATTAACGGTCTTTTTCTTCTTTCTTTATTCTATTTTCAAACTCAGATTCATGAACTTGGAAACCATAAGCTGTAAGATAGTAATAGGTGGCTTCTGGATTCGATTTATTATCTTTTGCTATGTCTTGATATTCTTTTATTAGCTTGAAATATCCATCAATAAACGACTTAAATTGTTTTTCTGTCACTTTTAATTCTAAGGAAGTAGCAAGAATATTCCATTCAGTCGGATCTTCGGGACCTGCTTGATCAAAGGCTTCTGGTGGTGCTGATAATACTCTTGCCATTGTCCTGTCAAGCATTCCATACATCATATGCCTCTTCGTCTCGGTAATTTCTTCTTTATGCGGAAGCATGCTTGAATCCGGATAAAAACCGCTGGCAACAGATTGATAAAATTTCTGGACGATGCCATTCTTTTCTTCAGTTTTAACAATTTCGATCAAACCGAGTTTCTCTAATTCTTTTAAATGATAATGAATGCGAGCTCTTGAGAGATCGAATATTTCAGATAACTGTTGACCGGTATAGGGTTTTTCAACTAATCGAATCATAAGTTTGACTCGAAACGGATCGCTGAGTGCTTTGAGTTGATCATATTCTTTAATGATGAACATGGGTTTCATTTTGTATCACCTGTTATTTGGATTCACACGGTAAAATTTTTTTTACCGTGTGAATGAATTTTAACATCACGTGGTTATTTTATGCAATGGGTATTTCACCTAATTTTCAAATTAATTGAATTTTATCTGATTAGACTTCACTGAATGTTTTTTCATAGGCTGAATTCATCGGGTTGAATCTAATCTATGCTTTTATTTAATATGAATTGACATCCATCAAAAAGGACCCATGTCAGGTCCTTTTTGATGCTTCCTAATTTCTTCACCAGTTCATAATTGCAAGCTAAAAAAAGTATATGTGAAACCTCCTACATATTAATTCGGCTCCACATGCACATGCACATCGTACACTTCATGCTTCTTCATCAATTCTTTCTCTACAACGCTTGAAATATCATGGGCCTGTTTTATATCAAGTGTTGATCTTACTAAAATAACTACATCTACGACAGTGTTGTTGCCATAGTTTCTCCCCCGTATATCTTTTACCCCTTTTACACCTGGGATGGTTTGAATGGTCTCTTCATATGTTTGAATCAACTGTTCATCAAATCCGTCTGTTAAATAGTGTGAAGCTTCCCGGAAAATATTCCATGCGGTTTTACAAATTAAGAGACCTACAAAAACGGCCGTCAGAGGGTCTAACCAAGGAAGATAGAATTGAGCCCCAACAATTCCGACTACTGTTCCTATACTCACCCATGCGTCTGAAAGATTATCCTTGGCAGCAGCCATAAGGGATTGACTGTTTATTTTTTCAGCCAGTCTTTTGTTATAGCGATATACCAGATACATAACGATAGCTGCACCCACCCCTGTCCATGCTGAAAGAAGATCTGGTGATTGGGTTTTTCCGTCAAATACAGACTGTATGGCATTATATAGTACTTGAAGCCCTACAATCATCATGATGAATGAGGCAATTAGAGAGGCAACGCTTTCTGCTTTCCAATGACCATAGGGATGATCCAGATCTGCAGGCTTTCTAGAATATTTCAGACCAATAAGTACAGCAACAGAAGCCACAATATCTGTTGCGTTGTTCAAGCCGTCTGCCTGCAATGCTTCTGAATTGGCCGTGTTGCCAATGATAAACTTTATTATTGATAATGCGATGTATGCAAGGATACTGATGATAGCTCCGCGTTCACCTAATTTTAACTGTTTATATTTTTCTTGATCCACTGGTTAAATCCTCCACACTTTAATTGTGTTTATCATATCAATCCGCATTCATGTGGGTCTATAGCAACCTTCTTTAGTTGAGCTATCTTATTATGAAGAGGTTAAAAATGTTTTGTTGAGTAAACTTTTATGAAGGCATAAAAAATAGGACAGCGACTGCTGTCCTATTGATCTTGGAATTGTTGCTGCCTATGAATCTTTCGTTATTAATCTACAATATCCGCTGTAAAACTAGGTTTGGTCAAGCCTGCTTCTTCATATACGGCGGCCATTTTTTCTTCAAACGCTGCGAATTGTTCATCTGATTCTGTGTATTCGGCGTTCGCCTCGTCTGAAAGATTGGCAGCTCGAGTTTCGTACGATTTTGCAAGGTCATCTAACGCTCCTTGGATTTCCTCTTTTTTAGAATCAAGTGCGGAAGGAACCTCAAGAGCACGAACATCTTCTGCAACGGTTTTTGCTGCAGCTTCTGCATCAGTTTTCAGTTTTGAAATTTCTTCATCAGATGGTTTGTCTTCTTCCTTTGCTTTAGCTGCTTCAAATGCATAGATAGCCGAATCATTCGCATTAACCGTGTTTATTATCTCCATTTGATAGTCTAATAGAGCGCTTTTCATTTCCATCTCATCTGACTTTGCTTCTTCCTCTGTTGCTTCAGTGTTCTTTTCATTGTCTTTTTCTTCGGTACTGCCTTCACTGTTGCATGCAGCAATAAATAAACTCATAGATAACAAGATAAATGGTACCAATAATTTTTTCATCATTTCCTCCCCTTTTAATGAGTTCCTGCAATTACATATATTACCTTATTGAATTGTATATGTAAACAAATGGATATTATTTTGTATTATTTGTAAATAACTCAATTTCTGGCGGAGTGGTTAGTTACCATAACAATATTATAATATTGTTATGGTCGATTTTCCCCTTTCCGTGTTTTTCAATCCATATCAGAAATCACAAATATATTTAAATCCTTATATTTAACAAGAAATCGCGATGTTTTTGTTTTCCTAAAAAATTTATAAAAACATCCTCTAACCCCAACCTGAATGTATTAAAATTAAAGTTTTGGTTACGATGATTATTAACAAAAGTCATATTTGGGGGTGCTTTTCTTGGTGAAAAAAGAGTGTTCATGTGAACGCTGTAAGTGTAAGACGAAAAAGGAATGTGATTGTCCTTGCTGTTGCGAAAAATAATACAAGCCCCTAAACTCTATTCGAGCTTAGGGGCCAATTATTTTTACACTCGTATATTTACACTAACAATATCGTCAAAATATTGAACTGATTTCATTTCTTCATCAATCCATTCAGTTTGTTTCCATGTATGCTCGATAAATACTTCAGCAATCATCCGCTTCCTATCTCCACCCATTGTATGGGCATCCTTAAGTGCGATGACACTTTCGAATATATTTGCCATTAACTCAGCGATTCGTTTTGAATGATACGTTTGCGTGTCGACGTCCCCTACTGCTAATTTTTCCAATAATTGTTCTAGTTTTGCTATACCTTCTGTAACTGGGGTGCTAAACAACAGAAGTTTTTCTGGCAAATTGGATAACTCTTCTTTCATCTTCCCCAAAAAGTACTCATGAGCGCGATGTTTATTCATTAACCTTAATACTTCAAGTCCCAAAATATTCGCTGTTCCTTCCCACACCGTCAATACTTGGGCATCCCTAAGTAAGCGAGGCAATACAAAATCTTCGATGTATCCATTTCCTCCGTGCATTTCAATGGCTTCGTGGGAGAAATGAATCGCTTGTTCAGCTGATTCCTTTTTCAAAATCGCAATAAGTAATCTATTTAGGACTGACTCTTCCTCTGTCGTCGGGATATCATCTGATACGACGCGATCAAATAAATGAACGAGATGAAATACTGCACTCGTTTCTACTTCCTGCTTGGATGCAAGACGAGACAAAGTTTCTTTGATCATCGGATATTGGGTCAATGTCTGACCGAATGCTTCACGGTAGAATGCATAATTTCTTGCTTCTAGATAGGCTCTTCTCATGATTCCAATCGAGGCAACGGCATTGCAGACGCGGGAAAGATTCAATGCCTCCATCATATAATATATGCCACGATTCGGTTCTCCTACAAGATAGGCTTCAGCTCCATCGAATTCCACTTCTGCTGATGGGACCGCCCGGACACCCAGTTTATCTTTCAATCTTCTAATATGAATGCCATTCAGTGAACCATCGTCGTTCCTCCAAGGAACCGCAAACAGACTGAGTCCTTTCGTTCCTTCGCCAGAACCATCGATACGGGCAAGCACCATGGTCACTCCGCACATCCCAGAGTTGGATGCAAAATATTTTTCACCAAATAGCTGATAAGTATCACCATTTTTCACTGCTTTTGTATCATTGGCACCAACATCGGAACCACCTTGCCGTTCCGTTAAGAATGTAGCCCCCTCATATAATTCAACTTCTCCTGTTGAAAGGACATTAGGCAAGAATCTCTTTTTCACCTGATCGGATGCGTATTTTTCAAGTAGCAGGGCAGAAGCCATGGAAAGGGTGACAGGACAATAGAATCCTGGCTCTGCTTGTGATAATAGATAGCCTTGTGCATAAGAATATACATAGTTTCCTTTATGGCCGAGCACAGGAATGTCCTTATGGATATAACCTACTATTCCCTTGTCATAGGTTTGTTTCACAGTTTTTTTATATCCTTCATTCACCCAGATTTCAGAAATTTCTTCTCCCAATCGATTGTATTTGATCAGTCTTGGCTGCCCTTCACGGTCGGTATGTGCGGCTCGTTCATCAATTTCCCCTGCACACAATTCACCGAATGCGTCCAGCTCTTGGTCAGCCCAGCCGAAAAAATCTTTATCCAGACATTGCTTCATGAGTTCTTTGAAATGAGGATCTTCCCGATAGAAGTTTTCAATTTTTTTCATGATTTTACCTCCTGTATTTCGTCACGCAATGCTTATTTCGTAACCTTCCCCGTCGCCGTGACAATAAACGTGAAATATTCAATCTGATGTCTCCCCTGTCTCATTTAATTTTCTGGCAAACTCATCCCTTAGTTCTTCCATTTCTGTTCTCATGGCTTCGAGCTCTTCAATAAAGGTTGTCACCTCCTCGATTCGTTTGGTCCCATATTCAATCGTGCGTTCCAATTGCTTCCTTCCAGTTCGATCCTGATCAAATAATAGAACCATTTCTTTGATTTCATCCAAAGAGAAGCCGAACCGCTTTCCCCTGAAAATCAATTTCAGTTTCGTGATATCACTCTTTGAATAAATCCTCCTTCCTGACTCGCTCCTTGACGGTTGCAACAGATTAAGCTCCTCATAATACCTTACCGTACGTGTCGTTACGTTAAACTCCTTTGCCAACTGAGTTATCGTGTATATCAAAGTAATCATCTCTTTATTAGAAAATTTAGATACTTCAAGTTTACCATTGACGTTAACGTAAAGTTCAACCTGTTTTAAAAAAGTTTTTGGTTCTTTGGGAGGGGTACCGTTACACATAATCAGATTACTGTCTTCCATATACTAGTAATAAATATTGCAGAGGTGGTGAGTGAGTCATGCAGAAGGTATTGTTATTTGCGGATATAGGAATCGATGATACCATTGCCTTGATCTATTCCTATCTGAGCGAAGAGATTGAACTGGTCGGGGTTGTTGCTGATTATGGAAATGTCCCAAGATCCCGTGCTGTGTCAAGTGTTCACTACCTTATGAAACAGTTGAACCTTATAGATCAGATTCCGATTATTGGCGGAGCAGAGGTGCCGATGACTGCAGAACAGCCTAAATTCTATCCTGAAATACATGGAGAATATGGACTTGGACCAATTAAGCCTGGTCTTTATGAGGGAATTATTGAAAATTTCTTTGAGATTATAAGATTGATAGAGAAATATGGGGATGAACTGATCATTGTAAATGTTGGAAGGCTGACATCCCTTGCGAATATGTTCATCTTATACCAGACTCTTATGAACAAAGTAAAAAAGATCTATCTTATGGGAGGAGCGTTCTGGGTACCCGGAAATGTAACGGCGGTATCTGAAGCAAACTTTCATTCCGATCCGATTGCAGTTAAGATTGTTTTGACATATGCGAATAATCTTACCATCATCCCTTTAAACGTAACTGACCATGCGATTGTAACCCCTGAAATGGTTGATTACATCGAGTATAAAGGTCGATCGAAGCTTGTTAAGCCCCTGTTGGACTATTACTATGGTTTTTATAAGAAGCGAAATCCATTGATTAAAGGAAGCCCTGTACATGATGTGATCACCCTCATGTCAGCAGTCAATGATGACATGTTCACGTTTCGAAATCTACCCGTTCATGTAGTGACTTCGAGCACTGGCATCCACCGTGGACAAAGTATTGCTGATATCAGACCGTATATTCAGTTTGAAGAAACAGCCAAAAAGCATCGGATTGCCTTTTCGTTCGAGTATGAGATGTTTTTCGCACGATTTATGAATGTGATGACCGGGGAATCATTTGAGAGAAAAGAGGAATGATCTCTTCAGAAAGAGGTCATTCCTTTTAGGATTTTATCAGGTGTTTACTTCAGGCAGTGCATATGATAACTTTTTCATTTCGTACACCCCCTACCAACTTACAATGTGGTAAATGGATTAAAGTCCTAATTCTTTTTTTATGGATTCCAATGTCTTTCCATTCCAAGAATCGGTAGGTGCAGGTGGATTCGTTTCGTCTTCATTTTGCTGCAAATAGTTCTTCTCAACAAAGCTCAAGTCTTTCTCATTCACTACTGTGTCAAAATTGATATCTGCCGCACGGTCATCAGTACCCCATGCTTTCTGAATCGCAATAGCGTCATGGATGTCGATTACATGGTCTTGGTTTACATCCCCGCCTACTAAACTTATGCCGATAGTTTCTGATTTACCGTATAATGTCCCTTTGTATTCAAACCCGAATGCTTTATCGTATTTTGTAATAAAATGTCCTGGAACATTTACTTCAAATGTATAGGCATCATTACTTAACGGTAGAGGCTCAATTTCAAAACGTGCATTCCCATTAAACAAGTCGGAAGCATCAAGTTCATACCCAGAAGGATTTGTTACCTTAATTGAAGCTCCTACTTTCGCCCAGTCTCTGTATCCAGCAAAACCTCCACTTTCAACAAGATACCCTTCTGGTATCAAGTTTCCTTGAACGCGGTTAAATCCAGGTTTTAGATTGTAGCGATTACCGGCACTGAGCAAGGTCTGCTCTTCATTGTTTTCATTGATGATCTTAGCTGCAGGTTTGATGTATCCAATAGGATAGAATAATTCGTCTTGGACTTTCACTTTTACATCAACCACTTCTGTTTGGTCAAATGCTTTATTTTCATTGAATTTCACTTTCACTTGATTTCCATCCACTTCAATGGATGCATAATCCCTTACTTCATTTGTTAAGGCCGCTTCAATAAGGTATACATGTTGTATTCCTGAATTATCAAACGACCAGGTCGCTTCTTTCACCCCATCAAGATTATCTAACACGAGTGAAGCAGTTAAAATATCTCCTGATCTCGCAGTTTCTACATTGTGTTTTGCATACGTAACAGGAGTACCTTCTTTCACGAAGAAGTATTCCTTCCATTTCGCCTGATTCCCAGCGGCGTCATAACCAATCAGATTGAATGAAAGGGATTTGGTATTTTCGTTCATCTCTACTTCTTCATTCCATTTCCCATTCTCATCCATATAGATAGGACCGTTAGGGAATGGAGCTCCATAGGTGTAAACCGCGAAATTGGAAGATTGATCAATATCCAATCCGGCATTTTGCATAGCTTCAACGTTAGGATCTGTCACTTCCATTTCAAATGGCACTGTTTGTTGTCCCGGCTTGTATTCAATGAAAGGAGATTCACTGTCGAGTGAACTTTTCACTTCAGGTGCTTCAATATCAATGAACAAATCATGCATAATGATTCTCTGTTTTCCGCTAGGTAAGGTTGAAACGAATTTCAGTTTATAATGACCAGGTTGGGCAATACTCGTTTCCGATGCAACGGGATCCTTCTTATTTCCGGTGAATTTGTAGTAGTAACCGTTAAAGGCTTGTAAGAAATAATCACGGTTGTCTTCTGCTCCATTCAAATTCAGGGTTCCGATCAAGCCCAGCTCCTCTCCAGACTTACCATCTTGTAGGATGACATCCAACGTGTCAGCTGGTGAACTTAAATTGAATAACACCAATGCCGTCGTCGTTCTGTATTGATCATATGCATGATTATAATGTGATGGCGTAATTGCTGGTGTAAGTAAATCCAGTGAGTTGAATCCTTCCTCTGATTTCTTCACGCTGAAAGGAACCCGGTAGCTTTCACTAGAATCATTGCTGTTGGAAATGACTAAGTATCCTTCATAAATACCTTTTTTTGCTGTCTTCGGCATTGTAAGGAATACATTTGATTTCTTTGACTTCCCGGCATTGACCTTAATTGATTTGTCAACATTGACCTGTACGCCGTTTTCTTTCAGACTATTGGTTCCTTCTTGAACATTTTCTAAAATTTCTACGTTGTATGTTTTTATCTTACTACTTTCGTTTGTGAATTCGAGTGTCTTTTTTACCCGAATGTGAGAACCCTCTGAAACGATCTGGTTATCAAAGCTTAAGCCACCGGTTTGTTCCTTGACTGTGATCAGGTTTTCTCCGTTTGGAAGCAATGTTTCATCATTTACTTGTATCTTCGTTTGACTGTGAAGTGCTTGATAAGGATCGATTCTACCCGCCCCGACTTCAAACACACTGTAATCTTCGTTTAATGGATCAGCGGAGTTCATAAGGATTGTTTTGATATCTGACGGTTCAAGGTCATGATTCTCTCCCAGAAGTAACGCAGCCACACCAGCGGCAAAAGGAGACGCCATTGAAGTTCCATTCAATCTTGCATAAGCATATTTATAGTCTTCCGGATTTTTTGGATTCACCATATAGGAAGGGAAGGTGGATAGAACACTTACGCCTGGTGCGACGATTTCCGGTTTCATATCATAGTTTTTGTTAACAGGGCCTCTTGAACTGAAATCTGCCAACTTGTCCCCTTCTGAGAAAGATTCTTCAAAGTTACTAAATGTGAAAGTGTTTTCTCCATTCTCAATTGCATCTTTCAACTCTTCCCCGGCTTTTTTGGTCATGGAGAAAGCAGGAATAAAGTGAGTAGATTCGCCTAGATTATAACCAACGTGACCTTCCACATTGTTATACATGATGACCGCTTCAGCCCCATTTTCTTTAGCAAACTTCACTTTGTCATTTAAAGCAAATTGTCCCCGTTGTACGAATGCAATCTTTCCGTAGACATCTTTATTTTCATAGTCCTGTATATTACCTAAGCCTACATCTACTAATTCAAATGACTTATCTTCTAAACTGGCAAATTGGTGAGCGAATCCTCTTGCCATGCTGATGATATCCGTGGACCATCCATCTGATAGTTCTCCTGTAAAAGTGGTTTGTGAAGCCGGTACATCACTTGCCCCAACGGTTAATGCCAGTGCTGCTGTTCCAGGTGATCCAAGAGTGAAATCATTAGATCCTGAATTTCCGGCTGATACGACAGCTGTTACTCCATTAAGGACAGCATAATTTAACGCAGTGCTCGTTGGATAATAAGGATTGTTAATACTGGCGCCAAGTGATAGATTGATAACATCCATCTCATCTACTACAGATTTTTCAATTCCTGCTATGACCCCTTCAGAGGACCCACTTCCGTATGGACCAAGTACGCGATAAGCATATAGGTCAGCATCAGGGGCTACTCCCTCAACTGATACTTCACTATCATTCTTGTTCTGTCCGACAATGGTTCCTGATACATGTGTACCGTGTGAAGTGTAATAAGTTGACCCTACTTGACTTAATTCCGGCTGACTGGAATCCTTCCAATCTTCATATGTTGCTTCCATTGGGTCATTGTCATTGTCAACAAAGTCATATCCGCCTTTATAAGCGTCCTTTAAATCTGGATGATCATAATCTACTCCCGTATCCAGAACACCGACTTTGATTCCTTCCCCTGTTATCCCTTCTTGATGTAATTTGTCTACTTTTAAATAAGGCAAGCTCTCTACCGATGTGGTGATGTTACGGTCAATATCTGTCGGCAATGCCATTTTTTTAACGGGATCTACCGTAAATGTTTGGTTTTTGTACACTGCTTTGACCGCTTTTGAGTGAAGGAGCTGTTCCACCTGATTGGCTGGTAACTTTATAGCCGCACCATTATAGGCCGTTTTATATGTTTGTGTGATTGTTGGCAATGCTTTTTTTTCTTTTTTGTTTAGATTTGATAGGTGCTTTTCTACATCTTCTAAAAAGACTTTGTGCTCGTTGTCGACTTTCGCTTTAGCCTCTTCTTTCTTTAACTTTTTCCCTTCTACAGCAGCTTCCAACACGGCTACCTCAGTTGGTTTTGAGTGAAATTCAACAATGACTGTGATTTCTTCTTCAGAATTCAACTCGCTTTCATTGAAGCCTTGAAGACCTTTCAGCTTGTTTAACTCCAACTGTTTCAAAGCAAGTCTTTGCTCTTCTGTTAAAGATGCTAATATATCTTCTGCTTTCAAGTCCGTTGCCGAAACGGTGGGTGTGGTCAGGGTATTGACCGGGGATAACAGTAAACCCGTGGAAAGGGCAATCACTGCCGATCGTCTCGCGATTGAGTGTGGATTCATAATTCCTACCTCTTTCTTTTCTTTTTTAACAAGTATTCATAGTAGTAGTACAACTATATTCTAGTATTCTTTCAGTTCGGTAGCTATCGGGGTTTTGATTAGGTCTTTACGACTAATTACAATCACATTATCAATTGACAAAGAACTATTTTTCGTCGGTAATTAATAGAAAAGCTACTAAATGGACAATTTTTAATTGGGGTTATGATAATATTGGATGAATTGGAACGATTGCAAAGGGGATGAGATCATGTTGGAAGGTAAAATTATCAAGTTCTATAGAGAACAACAAGAGATTAAACAAAAGGATTTGGGAGAAGGAATTTGTTCCACTACCCATATCAGTAAAATAGAACGTGGACTTACTGAGGTCTCAAAAGAAACAATCCAATTGTTAAGTGAACGATTAGGAATTCATATGGAAAAGGAATTAGAGAATTACAAGAGTATTGATTCCCTTCTTAAAGAATGGCATGAATCAATCATTAAGAAGCTGGAGACCAAGGCAGATTCCATAAAGAATAGACTGGAAGGGTTTCATTTATTGAAGATTCACGACTTTCATCGTACATATACTCTGATTCTATCTCGATATTATTTATTTTCCGGGGAAAATCAACTTGCGAAACGTCTCATTGAAGAAATGGAGATGTGGTCAGGACTTAGTCCATATGAGCATAATATGTTGCTCCACATAAAAGGCATTTT